>JBDTEH010000063.1:0-22518 GCA_039922635.1 Kofleriaceae bacterium
ACGAACCTGCGACGCGGCAAGTATCAAGTCGTCGTCGAGGCGCACTCCGGCAAGCTGCACGGGGTCACCGCCGATGTCACCCCGGACGCGGAGATCGCGGTCAAGCTCGAGAGCGTGAGCTCGTTGCACGGCACCGTGCACGGTCCGTCCGGGCCGACGGACCTGTTCTCCATACGCGTCCAGGGAGCAACGCCGGACGCGAGCGGCGGTGGGCAATTCACCGCCGGCGCGTTCTCGTTCACGCGCGTCGACCCGGGCGACTACACCCTCGAGGTCACGTCGACCGATGGCACGGGCAAGGCGAGCGTGCACGTCGCACCGAACGAGGACGCGTCCGTCGACATCGCTCTCGTCGCGAACGGCACCGTGACCGGCCGCGTCGTCGACCAGACCGGCAAGCCGGTCTCGGGGCTCGGCGTGGCGTTGATTCCAGATCAACCGCCGGGGCAGCTGCAGATCCAGTTGCAGGCGGCGCCCCCGACGACCGGCCCGGACGGGCGCTTTCAGGTCCAGGGCGCACCTGGCACGCGGACGCTCGTGATCCTCGGCGAGCCTCCGACGCCAAAGCGAGGCGTCCCAGTCGCGGGGGGCACGACCCTCGATGTTGGTGACGTGATCGTCGACGCACCCAGCGAAGTGAGCTCGAACCGGCGCGGTCGCGGCGGAGGCTGAGGCCGAGGTCGAGGTCGAGGTCGAGGTCGAGGTCGAGGTCGAGGTCGAGGTCGAGGTCGAGGCGATACCTAATGCAGCGGCCCCGGCGTCTCGTAGAAGTCGATCAAGCCGAAGCGCTTCCACTCGAAGGCGAGCAGTGCGGTCTCCGCGCGCGCGATCGGCAACGGATCGTAGCCGCGCGGGATCAAGAACGGCCGGCGATCGGTCCAGCCAGCGAAGCTGATACCCGACGCGTAGACATCCAGGTTCTGTGCGAGCACGCGGCCGTTCGCCCAATCGAGCTGGTGACGGCGCCAGTTGTTGAGCACGTACGCGAGCGCGTGCCGGGCATGCAACGCGGTCCGGATCTGCGTCGCGTGATAGCGATACTCGAAGACCTTGCCGCAGCCGCCGTCGCTGTGAACCTGACGCGCGAGCCGGATGCCGAAGCTCTGCATCCCGCGCGTCAGCGCAGCGCGATCGACGGCCTCGACGAGCAAGTGCAGGTGCGTGTTCTGGATCGAGATGTGACAGACCCGGAAGTCGTCGCGCCCGAGCATGCCGCGCAGCGCGCGCCGCACGTGGTCGTAGTACGTGCGCGTCCGCCACGATAGCCGGCCGGTTCGGCGCAACACGACATGCACCGGATGCATCGCCTCGAGTGGTGGCCGCTTGCGATGCGGCGCATCGCGACAGCGACCGGTCTTCTTGCGACCCGCACCGGCGCGCTTCCCACCACGGCGCTCGACACGCTCGGAGCCCGACGTCCGTTCGAACTGTTCGATCACGCCACTCACAGCTTTGATTAGGGCATATCAAGAGTATCTTGTCAACCAAGGGTGTCCGATGTTGCTCTCTGGTTCCGGAAGGCCGAAGGCCGAAGGGCCAGCGGTAGAGCTGTGGGACGTGTGGGCGGGCGCGCAGCGGCCGTCCAAGGCGTTGTGGACAACCGCCACTCGAACGTTCGCGGTCACCCGGGCGATCGCGCGGTTGTCCACATCGCCGTCACGGTCCACAGCCACGTCCGCTTGTTCACGCGAAGCGCGGCGGTGTTGATCGGGGGCCGGCAGGGCCGGCGAAGCGCGCGATCGAGTCGCTCGTGTATCGATCCCGCTTATCGATCCCGCTTCCATGGACCGCCGCGAGTCATTCACCTCCATTGCCTGGCTCGCGCGCCGGCCCACACGTCCCACAGCTCTACCGCCAGCCTTTGGCCTTCGGCCTTCCGGAACCGGAGATATGCAGAGCACTTCAGCCCACGCTGGGGCCGTTGGGAGAGATCGTTCACTTCGCGTCGTCGGTAGCCGGCTCGAACCCACCACGACGACGTGCCGGTGAGTTGCTAAAATCCAGCGATTTCCCTACTCTGCCGTCGTGATCGACGACGACATTGGCGCCACGACCGAGCAGATCGATCGCCAGGCGCCGTTCGGCGATCGCGTGCTCCTGGTGATCGACGGCGCCTCGCTCCAGGTGGTCCCGCTGCCCGGCGCCGGAACGCTGACCGTCGGCCGCTCGCAGCAATGCGACGTCGCCATCGACTCGGGTTCGGTGTCGCGCCACCACGCGAACTTCATGATCGGCGCGGACGTCGAGATCGAGGATGTCGGCTCGTCGAACGGGACATACGTCGACGGCGCGCGGCTGCCGAACCACCAGCGGACGCGGCTGGGCATCGGCATCCCGTTCCTGGTCGGCGGGGTGACGCTGATGGTCCAGACCCGCGCCGGCTCGCGGCGCGAGTCGACCCCGAAGTCGAGCCAGCTCGCGGCGCTCGAACAATCGGCCGCGCGGATCGCGGTCGGCAAGCTCTCGGTGCTCGTGCTCGGCGAGATCGGTGTCGGCAAGGAGCGGTTCGCCGAGCGCATCCACGAGATGTCGCCGCGGCGCGCCGCGCCGTTCATCCGCATCAACTGCGCCGCGATCAGCGAGCCGATCCTCGAGGCCGAGCTGTTCGGGGTGGACCCCGGCAGCAGCGGTGCCACGCCGAGGGCCGGAGCGCTCGAGCACGCCGAGGGCGGCACCGCGTTCCTCAACGACCTCCCGGAGCTGCCGCCGACCCTGCAGCTCAAGCTGCTCCGCGTGCTCGAGGACGGTGCGGTGCGCCGGATCGGCTCCGGCACGCCGCGGCCGATCGACGTCCGGTTCGTCACCTCGTCGTCCAAGGATCTCGATGCCGAGATCCAGGCCGGTAGGTTCCGCCAGGATCTCTACTTCCGGATCGCCGGTGCGTCGTTCACGATCCCGCCGCTGCGCGTCCGCAAGGACGAGGTGCTGCCGCTCGCCGAGCAGTTCGTCGCCTCGGCCGCCGGTCCGCTCGGCCGCCAGTTCCTCCTGGCGGACGACGCGAAGGCGTGGCTCACGACCCACGACTGGCCCGGCAACATCCGCGAGCTCCGCAACGCGTGCGAGCGCGCCGTGCTGCTCGCGCCGGGCGCGGTGATCGAGCGCGAGCATGTGTCGATCGAGGAGCCCAAGCGCTCGCCAGGCCGCTATCGCTCGCCGACGACCCCACCGCCCGGCACGGTGGTGCCGTCCGACATGCCGTCGCAGGTCCGCGCGACCGTCGCCGAGCTCGAGAAGCAGCGGATCCTGGAGGCGCTCGACCGGTGTGCCGGCAACCAGACCCGCGCCGCCGAGATGCTCGGGATCTCGCGCCGCACGCTGATCAACCGGCTCGACGAGTACGGCATCGCGCGGCCGCGCAAGCGCGACGAATAGCGTCACTTCGCGACGAGCGTGTCGTACTTGACCGCCAGCGCCTCCTCGGCGAGCTCGTCGAACGTCATGCGCTGGCTGCGCGCGAGCTCCTCCTCGGTGAACAGCTTCTTTGCCGCGCGATCCTCGGCGCCCAGCGTGCGCAGCAACACGCGCGAGAACACCTTGCCGATCACCGGCATGTTGTAGAGCTCCTGCGCGGTCGTCATGAACTTCGAGAACGGCATCCGCGCCACGGTCGGCTTGCGCATCAACAGCTGGACGCGCTTGAACGCCTCCTGCACGCGCTTGCCGCTCGGATCGGTGCGATCCATCGGCGCGAGGAACACCGCCTGCAAGAACGGCTTCGCGCGCCACATCATCGTCGCGATCGCGCGGACGTTCGCGGCGGCGGCCCGGGGCGACGGCCACGGCCGCTGGCGCATCACCTCGATGTGCTCGTCGGACGCGTAGACCTCGGTCATGTGGAAGTCGATCGCGATGTGGCGCGACTCGTCGCGGTTGATCAGGTGCATCGCGCGATGCGACATCTCGTCGGCGACGTAGTCGTCGAGCGAGCGCAGCAGCGCGACGTCGAGGATCAACTCGCCCGCCGTGACGTACGCGTTCGCGAGCTCGGCGGTCGCGTGGCGGACGACGCGCAGGAAGTGTGGACGAAACGCCGCGAGCTGCGGGCTCTCCGTATAGATCTTGAAGTGGTGGACGTCGTAGTGCGCCGCGAGGCGCTTGGCGACCGCGGCGTGGCGCTTCTCGTCGGCGACGAACGTCGCGAAGATCTTCGCGAGCACCGGATCCGGCGTCTTGTCGCGCTGGACCTCGAACAACGCGCCGGCGAGCAACTCGATGCCGGCCATGTCCGTGAAGTACTGGACGACCGCCTCCTCCTTGTCGCGCGCCAGCTCGGGCGGCGCGACAGTCCAGTCGAGGTCGTCGATCGACCACTGATCGCGGATACACTTGTCGAGCATGCGCGCGAGGTCCATGGGACGAGTCTACGCGCTCCTCGTCGCAGCGTGCGCGGCTTGTTCGGGGGGCGGACCGAGCGCGGGGCACACGCTCGCCGACATCCGCGAACGCGGCGAGATCACGTGGGGAGCGGACCAGGCGGGCGGCGAGCCGTACGTGTACCAGGACGGGCACGGCAAGCTGATCGGGTTCGAGGTCGACATCATGGATGCGCTCGCGCGCCGGCTCGGCGTCAAGGCGCGGATGGTTCAGTTCAACTGGAGCAACCTGGTCCAGTCGCTCGAGCGCGGCGACTTCGACATCATCATGAACGGCCTCGAGGCCACCCAGGAGCGCAAGGACCGGATCCTGCTGTCCGACCCGTACTACGTCTACGCCGAGACGCTCACGGTCCGCGCGGATAGCGACGTCAAGTCGGTGTTCGAGCTCGCCGGCAAGAAGGTCGGCACGCTCAACCAGACGTTCGCGCACGACATCCTGCGCATGATGCCCTCGATCCGGGAGGTCCTCTACGAGGGCAACGAGGAGCCCTACATCGACCTCGAGGCCGGTCGCAGCGACGCGGTGCTGCTCGATAACATCATCGCGGATCGCTATGGCTGCACCGCCAAGCACCCGACCCTGAGGTGCGTGCCGTACGACATCGCGCGCGGCACCTACGTGATCGGCATGCGCAAGGGTGACACCGCGCTGGCCGCCGCGATCGACCAGGCGCTCGCCGACATGCGCGCCGACGGCGAGCTCCAGCGCATCCTCGAGCAAACCCACCTGTGGGACGCCCGCCAGCACACCGCGACCTCGCTCGGCAAGGCCGAGCCGCGGACCCGCAGCTTCGACCTCGCGATGATCGCGCAGTTCGGGTGGGCCGCGCTGATCACGCTGAAGCTGACGTTGCTCGCGTTCTGCATCGCCGTGCCGCTCGGCACGCTGCTCGCCGTGATGCGGGTCTACGGTGGCCCGGTCAGCCGCGGCGCGGCGCGCGGCTACATCGAGCTGTTCCGCGGGACGCCCGTGCTGCTCCAGCTGTTCGTGCTGTATTACGGCATCTCCGGCACGATCAACCTCGGTCCCGTCGAGGCCGCGGTGATCGGCCTGGGGCTCAACTACGGCGCCTACGAGGCCGAGGTCTATCGCGGCGCCCTGCTCGCGATCCCGCGCGGCCAGACCGAGGCGGCGAAGGCACTCGGCATGCGGCCGCGCGAGATCCTGCGCCACGTGCTGCTGCCGCAGGCGCTCCGGCTCGCGCTGCCACCGATGACGAACGACTTCGTCTCGCTGTTGAAGGACAGCTCGCTGGTCTCCGTGATCACGGTGATCGAGCTGACCAAGCAGATGCAGATCGCCGCGGCGGATCTACGCAGCTGGCTGGTCCCCGGCATCGCGTGCGCGGTGTTCTACCTGTTGCTCTCGCTCCCGCTGTCGGAGCTCGCGCGCTGGCTCGAGAGGAGGCTCGGCGGTGATCACCGTCCGCACGCTCTCTAAGCGCCACGGCGAGCTCGAGGTGCTGCGCTCGATCGACACGACCGTGACCAAGGGCGAGACGATCGCGATCGTCGGGCCCTCGGGCGGCGGCAAATCGACGCTGCTGCGCTGCCTCAACTACCTCGAGCCGTTCGAGGCCGGCGAGGTCGAGATCGCCGGCATCAAGCTGGTCCCGAACATGGGCGTGCGCCACCGCGAGACGCTGCGCCGGCTGCGCACCCAGGTCGGCATGGTGTTCCAGCAGTTCAACTTGTTCCCACACCTCACCGCGCTCGACAACGTGACGCTCGCGCCACGCGTGGTCCGCCGGATCGAGCCCCCGGCCGCGGCCAAGCGCGCCCGCGAGCTCCTGGCGCGCGTCGGGCTCGCCGATCGCGTCGCTTCGTTTCCGCACCAGCTCTCCGGCGGCCAGCAGCAGCGCGTCGCGATCGCGCGCGCGCTCGCCCAGGATCCGCAGGTGCTGCTGTTCGACGAACCGACCAGCGCGCTCGATCCCGAGATGCGCGACGAGGTGATGAGCGTGATCAAGGACCTCGCGGCGACGGGCATCACGATGCTGGTGGTCACCCACGAGATGCAGTTCGCGCACGACATCGCTTCGCGGGTGTGGGTGATCGATCGCGGCACGATCGCCGAGGACGGTCCGCCCGAGCGCGTCGTGAACGCTCCCGAGACCGCGGTCGCGAAGGAGTTCTTCGGCCGGCTGCGCCGCACGTGACCGTGCACGCCGCCGGACTCGCGAAAATCACCGCGCACCCGGACCGAGTCATGCGCGGTCTTGCGCGGGGATCCGCTCACCCCTACGGGATCACACCGGCCGGGAGCGACGGCTCTTTCGGCGGCGTCGTCACGCCCTGGGCCGCGATGATCGGATAGCCCCGGCGCTGCCACTCGAGGATGCCCTCGTCGAGGACGAAGGCGTGCTTGTAGCCGCGCTTGTCGAGCTCGTCGACCACGATCCCCGAGAGGTGGTGCGGACACGCGCAGTACGCGATCACGGTCGCGTCCTTCGGGATCTCGGCGAGCCGGCCGAGCGAATAGTGCGGGATCGAGACCGCGCCGGGGATGTGCACCGTCATCCACTCCGACTCGGGCCGCGCATCGATGATCACCATCTTGTGCTTCGCGGCGAGCGCAGCCTTGACCTCGTCCGCGGGGACGAACCGGCCCTCCTTGACGTGTGCGAACACCGGCGGCGTGCCGTTCGGGTTGACGACCAGCGGCTCTCTCCCGGTCGGCGCGGGCAGCGGCACGATCTGCTGGCCCTTCGCGAGCGAGCGAATGTACGCGACGAGGTCGGCGATCTGCTGCATCGACAGCTTCGCGTCCCAGCGCTCCATCGGCGTGGTCGGCCGGCCCTCGACGATCGCGTGATAGATGAACGCATCGCTAGCGATCGACAGGAACCGCGGATTCGCGAGCAGCACGTAGTCGCCGCGCTGGGTCTCGTTGCCGTGGCACTTGAGGCAATTGGTGGCGTACAGCGCTTGGCCGCGCCCGACCTCGCCCGGCGGCGGCAACGCCAGCGGCTTGGCGGCCGGGCCCTGATCGCGCAGCCACACGACGATCTTGGCGACCGCGGTCGAATCGAGCGGGCCGCCGACGGCCTTGGCGTAGGCGGCCATCGCCGTGCCCGGCCGGCCCTGTTCGATCGCCGCGATCAAGTACGTGTCGGTCGCGCTCGCCAGGAACGTCGGGTTGACCAGCGAGGGCGCATGATCGGACTTGTAGCCCTTCGCGTCGGCGCCGTGGCACTGCGCGCAGAACGTCGAGAACAAGCCCGGACCGTCGAGCGCGGCGACGTTGGCATCGACCGCCGGCATCGCCGTCGACTTCGCCGCCGGAGCCACGACGTGCGCGGCGCCCGCGCCGAGCGACGGCGTCGCATCGCCCTTTTGACAGGCCACCAGGAGCAACAGCATCACCGCGCGTTTCACGCGGCGACTATGCCACGGCGACCCCGCGGTCAACGGTGATCGCGGACGACCGCACCACCCTCGTGATGCTCTTCGCTGCGGTGATCGCGGACGGCCGGGCCACCGCCGCCGCGCCAGCGGCCTTCGACCCAGACGTGCCGGCGGCCGCGGGTCTCCCAGCGGCCTTGTTCCCAGCTGTAGCCGACGCGCTGACGCTCGTAGTAGCCGTCACGCCAGACCCAGCGTCCGCCGTTGCGGACCCAGCGGCCTTCGATGAACACGAAGCCGGGACGGCTCTCCATCACGAAGGTGCGGGGCGGGGGCGGCTCTTCGTCGACCTCGACCGTGGCGACTGGCACGGGCACCGAGACATGACCCCGTGCTTCGACCATGCACCCGGTCGCACCCAGCAGAGAGCCGACCAGCGCGAGACTTCCAAGACTATGCTTCAGCAACATGCGTTCTCCTGTTCCCTTATGACTCGTAACGAAGAGCAAAGGTGAGACCAAGCCGATCCCCAAAAGATTCACTGGATTGGTCGAGCCTGTGAAGCCGGGAACCCGTGAAATCACACCACATCGGACGTTCTGGCGCGCGCCCGCGAGATCCTCGGTTACATCGCCCGCGGTGTGGTTTACGATGGTGTATGCGGTGTTGGCTGCTCTTGCTTGCGCTGATCGGCGCATGCAACGCCCATCTCGGCGGCCAGGACACGCACTCCACGGCGCCGGACGGTCCGGCCGGCGGTAGCGACGATGGCGGCACGCTGGCCGATGCCGCGGTCATGCTCGGTCCGTGGGGCACCCCCACGCCGGTGACCGGCGCCGCGTCGGCCGGGACCAACGAGGACGATCCGACGCTCAGCACCGACGGGCTCGAGCTCTACTACGCGGTCGCGCAATCCGGCGGCGGCAAGAACCTCTACCGGATGACCCGCGCGTCGCGCAGCGATCCGTTCGCGAACACGACCGCGCTCGCGGCGTTCAACGGAGGCACCGCGAACGAGGGACCGCGGCTCGCCTACGACGACCTCACGATCTACTGGGGCGAGGACGGCGACATCTACTCCGCGACGCGGACGTCGACCACAGCGGCATGGACGGTCATCGGCAAGGTCCCCGGCGTCGACACCGCCGCGTACGAGAAGTGGCTCGCGGTGTGCGGCGATGCGTCGCACTTCGTGGTCAGCCGCGACAACGGCGCGACCGGCCAGGATCTCTACGAGGGCACGCTCGGCGCCGGCCCGGGCACGCGGATCGATGCGGTGTCGTCGACCGCGTCCGAGATCTCGTCATTCGTCTCGAAGGACTGCCTGACCCTGTACTTCGCCTCGAACCGGATCGCCTCGAACAACACCCAGATCTTCATCTCGACGCGGACCTCGATCGGCGCGGCATGGAGCACCCCGGTCCAGGCGGCCTCGCCGTTCGATGGCGGGACGGACAACGAGGACGCCGGCTACACCCCCGACCAGCGGCTGTTCGTGTTTGCCACGACCCGCGGCAACGGCACCAAGGACGTCTACCTGACCACGCGGTGACATCGCGCCAGGGCGCGGTAAGCTCTCGGCGTGGATGATCGCGAGCAACTCGAGCGATGGATCGCGGAGTCGGAGCGTACGCGCAGGCGGCTCGGCTATGGCCTCGTCCCCGCCGCGATCGGCGCCCTCGTGGTGATGGTGTGGGCGCGGCCGTTCGGCGCGCTGCTCCTGCTCTCGGTCGGGATCGTCGGCATGTTCGGGTTCTGGATCACCGGTGGGCACATCTCCGAGTGGGAGACCAAGCTGGAGGCACCGCCGAAGCCGCGCTCGCTCAACCAGCACGGCCGGACCCGCCGCGAGCCCGACTAGAACAGCGAGCCCTGCGCGGCGGGCACCGGTACGATGCACGCCGGATCATCGTGGTCGGCCTTGTTGACCCAGGTCGAGACCGCGTCCGCGCGCCAGTCGCCGATCGCCGGCACCCCGAGCAACGCGTGCGCGCCCGCGCCATCGAGCGAAGGATCGAGCCACGCGGCCCACGTGCTGCGCGCGAGCACGATCGGCATCCGATCGTGGATCGGCCGGACCAGCTCGTTCGGGGGTCCCGTCACGATCGTGAACGACCGCACCTCGCGACCGCTCTCGGCGCGCGCGCGTGCCCACAGGCCCGCGAACGCGACGAACCGGTGCGGCTCGGGGTGGATCCACATCGGCGTGGTCACCGCACCCTTGCCGCCGCCGCGCTTCCATTCGAAGAAGCCATCGGCGGGCACGAGGCAACGCCGGTGCGCGAGCGCGTCGCGGAACACCTGCTTGGCCTCGAGCGACTCGACGCGCGCGTTGATCATCAGCGGCGGTCGCGTGCCCGGCTTGGTGCCCCAGAACGGGATCAACCCCCACCGCATCAGCTCGATCACGCGGGTGTCGTCGTCGAACGTCACGACCGGCGCCGGCTGCGTCGGCGCGACGTTGAAGCGCGGCTTCCACCACTCGCTCGCCGCCACGGCCGGATCGAGCACGGCCTCGAGGTCCTCGATCAGGCCGTCCTGGCGCGTGACGGTGTAGCGACCGCACATGATCGCAGCGTAGCGCAGTCCATGCGGCGGCGGCCCGCGACGATCGTGCGAGAGCGCGAGCCGCGCTAGCTCGTCCGGATCGCGCAGATCTGCAGGTACCGATCCTGGGGCTGGGCCACGACGGTCGGATACTCGGGCGGCAGCCCACCCTGCTCGACGATCGCACCACCGCGGCCGGCGTTGCGCAGCCCCTTGAGCGCGAGCTTGGTCAGCGAGCCGAGCTCGTGCGTGTTCGCGGCGAGCCACAGCATGCCGCCGCCGGGCACGACCGCCGCGGCCTGCGCGATCAGGTTCGGATAGTCGCGGTCGAGCACCCACGGCGAGCCGCGCGCGGTCGAGAACGTCGGCGGATCGATGACGACGAGGTCGTAGCGCTCCTTGTCGCGCTGCGCGCGCGCGAGGAAGCGGATCGCATCGCCGGTCTCGAACCGCCACGCCGCGCCGGTGAAGCCCGCGCGCGCGAAGTTGCCCTGCGCCCACGCGTGCACGCCCGCGGACGTATCGACGTTGGTCACGCTGACCGCACCGCCGCGCGCGCACGCGAGCCCGAGCGCGCCGGTGTACGAGAACAGGTTCAGCACGCGCTTGCCGGCCGAGAACCGCGGCAGGCCGCGGCGGTGCTCGCGCATGTCGGTGAACAGGCCGGTGTTGAGCCCGGTCAGCGCGTGGATCTCGTAGCCCGCGCCGTGCTCGTGGGCGATGTAGCGATCGTCGACCGTGCCGACGACCTCTTGCTCGACCGTGTCCGCACCGCCGCGCGCGCGCAGCTTGACCACCGCGCCGGCGAGCTGCGCGAAGCCGATCACCGCGTCGGCGAGCCGGCGGCCGAGCGGGCGCAGGCCCTCGCCGAGGACCCAGATCACCGCGGCCTTGCCGAGCACGTCGCAGGTGAAGCCCGGCACGCCGTCGCCCGCGCCGTGGAGCAGGCGATACGCTTGGTCCGCGCCGCACAGGCCGAGCTGCCTCCTCCACGCCAGCGCGCGCTCGACCCGCAGCGCGAGCAACGTGCCGTCGATCTCGAGCAGCTGATCGGCCGGCACCGCGAGCACGCGCAGCCGCGCATTCTCGGGATCCGCGATCGCGAGCCCGAGCTCCTCGCCGCCGGCATCGACCAGCCGGACGTGAGCGCCCGCCGCGAGCGCCGGCAGCTCCATGCGCGTGGTGTCGAGATCACGGCCGCCGCCCGCGAGGAACGTCACGGCGAACGGCGGGAGCGAGATCTCGGTCACGGCAGCGCAACGTACCAGCGCCGTCGAACGCTGACGAACCGGTCGACCACATTCCACGTCGACCCGCGCCCACGTCAATCACGGCCCCCGCGGGCGCACCGCGACTCCGCCCCCTGAAGTTCTAGCGGAACCGGCACGCGGCGTGGCCGAGCACCTGCGGGCCGTCGACCGTCCCGGTCGGGGTCGCGACCCAGCCGCGCGCGATCCGGGCATCGAGTGCCTCATCGGCCGTCGGTCGGTGGTCCCACACGGAGACCGCGGAGACCGCGCCGAGTCACGTCGTGTCGAACACGAGGTACTCGGCGCCGTGGCGAACGATCACGTCGTGGGTGAACTCGTCTTGCACGATCACTTCGATCAGCTCGACCAGCTCGGCCGGCGGGCGCTGCGCGAACGCCCACGCGAGGACGTCCTCGAGCGAGCGCAGCGGCGGCGGCGTCATGGCGCTAGCGTACAGTACGTTCGTGCGCACGCTCGTCACCTTCGTCGTGCTGGGTTGGCTCGCGTTGCTCGGTCTACCGGCGGCGGCCGATCCGGCGGCGGCCGGCGTGGGGTTCGGCGACTACAAGCTCGACCGCGTCGTCGATGGCGACACCGTGCGGGTCGAGGGCCTCGATAGCTCGCTGCGCCTGCTCGGCATCGATACCGAGGAGACGTTCAAGCACGCCAAGGAGCGCCGCGCGTACGCCAAGGGCTGGGCGAGCTACGTCCAGGCGGCGCGCGGAGCCTCGCCGCGGCCGGCGAAGTTCGCGACCCCGCTGGGCGATGTCGCCAAGACCTGGGCCGAGGCGTGGTTCGCCGGCGTCGATCGGGTCCGGCTCGAGCGCGATGATCCGCACGAGATCCGCGATCGCTATCACCGCTACCTCGCGTACGTGCTGGTCGAGAAGCACGGCACGTGGCTCAACTACAACGTCGAGGCGGTGCGCGCGGGGATGAGCCCGTACTTCCCGAAGTACGGGCGGTCGCGCCGCTACGATCACGACTTCATCACGGCCGAGGCCGAGGCCAAGGCCGCGCACCGCGGGATCTGGGCACCCGGCGCCGAGGCCTACCCGGACTATCCGGAGCGCGAGGCGTGGTGGACCGCACGTGGCGACTTCGTCGCGGCCTTCCGGACCGCGGCGGCCGGCGCGCAGCGGCCGCGGTTCATCGATCTCACCCACGACGATGCGGCGACCGAGCTCGAGGCGCTCGTGGGTCGAGGCGTCAGCGTGCTCGGCACGGTCGGCGAGATCGAGCCGGGCGCGCCGGTGGCCGGAATCCGGACGCGCGGCCGGTCGCCGACCCGCGTGCTGCTCGATCACCACATCGCGCTGGTGTTCTTCGACCCCGAGGTGGTCGCGGCGTCCGGGATCGCGGCGTGGAAAGGTGAATGGATCCGCGTGACCGGCACGCCGTCGCTCTACAAGTCCAGGCTGCAGATCGTGATCGACCGCGCCGACCAGATCGAGCTGTCCGCGGTGCCCGGGCTCACCAAACCTACAGCCACCGCAGCGGCGAAACCTCCGCGCAACCGCACGCACGACGTGTCGATACCCGCACCATGACCGCAATAAGGTATGGGTGAGCCTCGATGTCGCGCTGGATCGCCTTGCTCGGAGCTCTCGCAGGGCTCGCCGCCTGCGGCCCGACCGCGCCCAGTTCGGGGTGCAAGCAAGCGTTCGTCGTCGGCGACCTCGTGATCACCGAGGTGTTCGCGGACTACCAGGCACCGGCCGGCAGCAGCGCCGACACCGGCAACGAGTGGTTCGAGATCTATAACAACACCGACGAGCCGGCCGAGCTCGGCGGCCTCACGCTCACCCACAGCCGGCCGGACGGCACGAACGCGCTCTCGCACGTGATGCGCGAGACCACGATCGCGCCGGGCCAGTACTTCGTGCTCGGCAACGCGGCGCACCACGAGGAGCCGGCGTACGTCGACTACGGCTACGGCACGGAGCTCGGCGAGCTGTTCAACACGGACGGCGGCCAGCTCTCGCTCGCGTGCGGTGACACCGAGATCGACGCCGCCCAGTACGCGAGCGTCAAGCCCGGCCACTCGCGCGAGCTCACCTCCGCGCTCGCGCCCGACTACACGACCAACGACGACCTCGCGAACTGGTGCCAGGGCAACGAGACCGAGTTCGTGCCCGGCAACTTCGGCACGCCGGCGAGCGAGAACGATTGCCAGCCGGTCGTGATCGGCGCGTGCAGCGACGGCGGCGTCATCCGCGATACGGTGCCGCCCGGGAGCGGCGATCTGGTGATCACCGAGATCATGCCCAAGCCGAAGCTGGTCAGCGCGACGCTCGGCCAGTGGTTCGAGGTCCAGGCGGTGAAGGCCGTCGATCTCAACGGCGTCGGGCTCGATCGCGCGAACGATCTGAACGTCCCACCGCAGCTGATCGACGCGACCGATTGCGTTCATGTCCGCGCGGGCGGGTACGCCGTGTTCGCGCGCAACACCGATCCGGTCCAGAACGGCGGCGTCACCGCGATCGCCGGGTTCTCGTTCTCGCTCAACCCGCCGAGCCACCCCGATGTCCAGCTCGTCTACGGCTCGACCATCGTCGACTCGGTCGAGTGGGACGCCTCGACCTCCGGCGCGTCGCTCGCACTCGATCCGATGTTCGGCGACGCCGCCTCGAACGACGACCCGCTCAACTTCTGCGCCGGCACCGCGCCGTACAACGCGATGGATCTCGGCACGCCCGGCGCCGCCAACGCGACCTGCCCGATCGTGGTCGGCCCCGGCCAGTGCCTCGACCAGGGCACGCCGCGCGCGATCGCCAAGCCCGCACCGGGCCAGCTCGTGATCAGCGAGCTGATGCCGAACGCGGCCGGCACCGCCACCGATCCGACCCAGGAGTGGTTCGAGCTCGCGAACATCGGCGCGGCCGCGTTCGACCTCAACGGGCTCGGCATCAAGGGCGGCTCCGCGACGATCAACGTGACCCACGCGCCCGATTGCAAGCCGGTCGCGGCGGGCGGGTTCGCGCTGTTCGCGCACAACACGGATCCGGCGACCAACGGCGGCCTGCCCGCGGTCGATGCGACGTTCACGTTCGCGCTGTCGACCGCGCTCACCGTGCTCGATGGCGCGACCGTGCTCGATGCGGTCACGCTCGTCAACCCGCAACCCGCCGACGGGGTCTCGCGCCAGGTCGATCCGGCGCAGCTGACGACGACCGGCAACGACGACGCCGCCAACTTCTGCGACTCGCCGAAGGACGCCGGCCACATGTACGGTCCGCTCGCGAACGTTGGCACGCCGAAAGCGGCGAACACGTGCCTGTGACCCGACCCGAGCGGTGCGGCGCGAACCGGCTCGTCGTCGCGATGGCCGTCGTGGCCGCCCTCGCCGGGCTCGCCGCGTGCGGCACCAGCCCCGACACCGCGACGGTCGAGCGTGTGATCGATGGCGACACGATCGTGCTGACCGGCGGCGAGAAGGTCCGCTACCTGCTCGTCGATGCGCCGGAGACCACGAACGGCCACGCCGACTGCTTCGGCGCGAACGCGGCGCAGCTCGACGCCGATCTCGTCCTCGGCAAGACGATCGAGCTCGCCTACGACATCGAACGCACCGATGCGTACGGCCGCACGCTCGCGTACGTCAGCGCCGGTGGCGTCGACATCAACGCGTTGCTGGTCGAGCGCGGCGCCGCGTGCGTGCTGTTCATTCCACCGGATGGCGGCGATCGCCGCGCCGCCTACGAAGCCCTACAGGCCGACGCCAAGGCGCATCGCCGCGGCATCTGGGGCACGTGCGATCCGCTCCCCCCGGCGTGCTGATTGCATCGCGTTCGACGCGATGATGAGGACCGCCCTGATCCTGTGTCTGGCAAGCTGTGGCACGGGTGCGTCGTTCAAGCCGGCCGCGTTGCCCCCGCTCGTCGCGGCCACGCCGGTCGATCATCCGATCGCGCCGCACGAGCTGTTGCTGGTTCCGGGCGAGCACCTGATCTACGAGGTCCATGTCCACGGGATCACGGTCGGCCGGCTCGAGATGTCGATCGGCGAGACCGAGGTCGAGAGTCACTTCCAGACCGACAACATCGCCGCCGCGCTCGCGACGGTGCATCACGATCTCACCACGGTGCTCGATCGCGGCAACGCCCGCGCGACGATCGGCAGCGAACAGCTCGTGGTCGGTGACGACGCCAAGCACTTCGACCTCGACGGCAAGAACGGGCAAACCGTGCATACCGCGCTCGGGCTGTTGCGCGCGTGGGTCGCCACCGACGCGACGCCCGGCTTCCTGACCGTCCAGGAGCTCGGCCACACCTATCGGATGACCGTGAAGCGCCCGCTCGTCGAGGATCTCGACGGCGCCAAGACCTTTCACGTCGAGACCTCGGTCAACACCAAGACGCCGACGACGATCCAGATCTGGTTCGCGACCTCTCCGGATCGCAAGCCGCTCCAGTTCGAGATCGTGAACGACGACCTCCACGTGATGGCAAATCTGATCACCACGTGAACTAGTGTTGCGGGCGAACAACACGTGTGGTCGATCGGCACGGCGCACGTGGCGCAACCGGCGAACTGTTCGTGACCGGCTCGCGCTTCGACGTCGGCCTGGGCCGTGCACTTGCGACCCGGGCAATGAGGGCCGTGTTTACCGCGATCGCGGTGATCGGAATTGCTCTGCCCGCGCGCGCGTTCGCCGACGAACCGCTCGCGCCGGTGATGAGCGCCAACCACCCGGTGATGTGCTTGCGCGATGCGAGCGATCAAGTCTGGCGCATCCAGTGCGATTCACGCACGCGGGTCTGCCTCTACGCACCGAACGAGGAGCTCGACTCCACGGGCGGGCGGGTCAAGCCACTCGAACGCGTGCGCACGTGCGAGCTCGACGCGCCGTTCGATCGTGCGGGCATGGAGAAGCAAGGCTTCACGTTCATCGCCGGCCGGGTCGATGCGCCGTACGGCTGGATGCGCGACGAGCGCCAGCGCGTGTTCCAGGTCAACTTCGACCTACGGCGCCGGATGTACTTCGGGGTGGCGTACACGCCGCAGAAGGTGCTCGATGACCCGCTCGAGAGCACGCGCACGTCGGTCGACTTCGGTCTGTTCGTGTTCGATTACCTGCAGGGCGGCCGCACGCCGACCCGCCACCGCCTCCGCCTGTTCGAGGGCGAGGTCCACATGCAGCCGTTCTCGGCCGAGATCGTGATGGCGCACTACGATGTCTCGCACAAGTTCCTCGACCCGCTGCTGCGGATCACGACGTTCGTCGGCGAGCCGTCCCGCCACGATCTCGTGCTCGACCTCGGGATGTGGAGCGAGGTCGGCAGCCTCGAGCTCCACAAGACGCCGATGGGCAACGCGCAGCTGTGGCGCCACGCGACCGCGCAGGTGACGCTCGATCTGTGGCAGTCGGCGAACCTCGACTCGTTCGCGCGGATCCGCACCGGCGTCGGGCTCGAGGGCCAGCGCGACGACGTCAACGGCTATCGCAGCGCGATCACCGAGAGCTCGGCGTTCGATCTCGACTGGGTGCTCGATCCGAACGGCTTCCACAACGTGCGGTTCGAGCTGCTCCACGAGCTGCCGCGCTACTTCACGCCGACCGCGACCACGCCCAAGCTCGCGCAGCGATTCAAGGCGAACCTCCAGTACGAGGCGATCATCCTCGCGATCAACGACCAGCCGCTCACGCTCAAGCTCGCCGCGGGCGGCGAGAAGCGCGACGACCTCCCCGGCGTGCCCGACAAGTGGGCGTTCATCTTCGAGACCGGCCTTCGGTTCAGCCTGTGGGCGCCGCCAAGGTCGCACTCCTAGCGGCCGCGGCGGTCGCGGTGCTCGCCGGCGAGACCCGCGCCGACGAGTGCACCGGCACCACGCACCGCGGCGATCGGTTCGCGACGTGCTTCGACGTCGGTAACCGGCTCGCGATCGACGCCGGCAGCGACGGCCTCGGCGTCGGCATCGCGCTGCGCCACCGCATCACGTTCGACGACGATCCGGACCTCGAATGGAAGATGGAGCACGCGCTCGTCGAGGCGAACTATTCGGTGCTCGAGTCGCGCTTCACCGGCACGTTCTATCGCGGCCGGTTCCTGCGCCACGCGCGCGACGGCCACGTGATGATCCCGATCGGTGGCACGCCGACGAAGATCTTCCTGCCGTTCGACATCGGCGCGATCTTCGAGATCGGCCACCTCGACTGGCAGCAGACCCTGCCGACGTTCACGATCGGGGTGCTGCGGGTCGCGCCGCTGATCGAGCTCGCGCGCTCGAAGGACTATCGCCGCGTGCTCGCGATCGGACCGGCGATGCACTGGGACATGGACGTCGACCGCGCGTTCCAGATGCCGACGCTGCACACGATCGCGCCGTTCAGCGAGGGCCTCGCGAACGTGCGGCTCGAATCGAACGACGGCCTGTGGGTGACCGAGGCGCGCTTCGAGGCCGGGACCGCGTGGCGCAGCGACCGCGGCTGGCACCCCGAGGCGCGTGGCGCGGCGACGATCGAGCGCATCGTCGTCTCGGTCGACGATCGGCCGATCGCGATCGCCGCCGGCGTCGAGTACGACAGCGCGCGCCGCGAGACGCTCGCGAAGATCGGCGTGCGGATCGCGGTGCTCGACCGCACCGATCCGCGCGTCTCGCTGCGCCCGCTGGTGCCACGCGAGTCCACCCCGAACCTGCCGCCACCCGAACCACCGCCGGTGCCGGATCCGGGCGAAGCCCCGGTGCTGCCCTCGACGTTGCCGAGCACGGACGCCACCGGGATCGGCGCCTCGGGTCCAGCGCTCGATCGCGAGGGCGTGCTCGCGGTGATCCGCGCCGTGTAGATCCCCTCGGGATCGAGGCGCACGCCGCTCGGCGCGTCGCTGCGCATCTAGGCCTGATCGGGCATGCCCGGGCATGCTAGCGTCGAGGCATGCGCGTCCCGGCGTCGGCGGTCGTGATGACTCTGGTGGTAGCGGTTCCGTTCGGGTTCGCCATCCGCGACACGCTCGAGGGCAACGACGCGCAGAGCCAGCAGGACCGCGCAGCGGCCGAAGTGCGCGCCGAGCAGGACCGGTTCCACGCACAGGAGCTCGCGCGGCAACAGGCCGAGTACGAACACGAGAACCAGCGGACCGCGGACCGCCAGGCGATGTTCGCGAGCCTGATCGGCAGCACGCCGGGGACGCTCGGCGCCCGGTTCGGCGCCCAGGTCGGCGAGCCCGCCCCCGCGGACTTCGACGCGAACCTCTCCGCGATCGATCACGTCGAGGATCGCCTGGAGGATGGCGCGAACCACGGGCTCCAGCTCCACGGCGATGGCGCGATCGCCTCGGTGTCGTTCACGATCGGCGACGCGCACTGCGCCGAGCTGCGCACCATCGTCGACCGAGCGTGGGGCCCGAGCCACGACGATATCTGGCTCGATACCGCGCATCACCGGCGCGCCAGCCTCGGTGGGCTGCTCTGCGTGTTGCACTTCGACGAGTACGCCGACGACCCGATGTGGGCCAAGGCGGTGATGCCCGCGCTGATCGGCAAGACCCCCGCGGAGGCGCAGCGGCTGCTCGGCAAGCCGACCGTGCCGCTCGACGAGCCCTCGCTATCCTGGTACTTGCCAGGCCCCGCCGCCGGCCGCAACTCGACCGAGCTGCGCGCCGAGGTCACCGACGGCCGGATCCGCTCGCTGATCGCGACGACGAACGTCAGCACCGACGCAGCAGGCCGGCTGCTCGACGCGATGGCCAAGCGCCTGGGCGGGCCGTGGGGAGGCCGTGAGGGCGTCTACGAGTGGCCCAAGCACCAGGTCGCCGTGACGTATAGCGATTCCCTGTTCACCGTGATCAGCGGGGCCGCGGCGGACGAACCATGACGAAGCTGACCACGATCCTCGCCGGCGCAGATATCTCGGTCCCGAGCGACCAGGCGATCGATCGGGCGGCCGCGCTCGCCGCGCGGCACGGCGCGAAGCTGATCCTCGTCCACGCGGTCGCCGCCGAGCTATCGATCGATGCCGACAAGGAGGTCGTGCAACAGCTCGGCGAGGTGACCGCCGCGATGCAGGTCGAGGTCGCGCGCAGGTTGTCCGAGAAGATCGAGGAGCTCCGTGCGCAGGGCCTCGACACCGAGCTCGAGACCCCGCGCGGTCCGCCCGGCGAAGCGGTCGCGCAGATCGCGCGCGCGCACGGCGCGGACCTGATCGTCGTCGGCACCCACGGGCACACCGGGATCTCGCGGTTCCTGCTCGGGTCGGTCGCGACCGCGATCTTGCGCCACGCGCCCTGCGACGTGCTGGTCACCCGTGGCACCGCGTCGAAGCTGCCGTTCGTCAAGCCGCTGGTCGCGGTCGATTTCTCGCCGGCCTCGAAGCGCGCGCTCGTCCACGCCGCGCGGCTCGTCCAGCCGCACGCGCCGATCGATGTGCTGCACGCGTGGGAGCTGCCGGCCGGCTCGTGGGGCGCCTCGTTCTTCGGCGTCGACCGGTTCCCGTGGTCCCAGATCCGTGATGCGGTGGTCGAGAGCGCGAAGCACAAGGGCGACCGGCTGTTCGCCGAGCTCGCGACGATCGGCCATCCGCTCCACCTCGAGCTCGTCCAGGGTGCACCGACGCCGGTGGTCACGCACGCCGCGGAGCACGGCAGCTACGACCTGATCGCGGTCGGCACGCACGGGCACCGCGGCTTTCGCAAGCTGTTGCTCGGCAGCGTCGCCGAGGGTGTGATCCGTCACGCGCCGTGCTCGGTGCTGGTGGCGCACGGCGAGCACGCCGGCGATACCGCGAAGTTCAAGAAGCTCTGACCCACGTCGCCGTCGCGATCCTCCGACGTCGCGTCGACGTTCGACGCCCTTCGCGACCGCGCGACCGCGCGATCGCGCACACACGATCCGTGGCCGGAGTCGTGGACAGCGAGTGAAGCCTGGCGGACAACCGCGTCATGCGACTTCCCTGCTTTGCCAGTATGCTGGTGGCCGGCCTTTGTCTGGGTGGTGTGGCGTACGGCCAGGCCCAGCTCGTCCCGACCGACGCGCCGAAGCCCGTCGACGAGAACACCGTCATCCAGGGATGGAACCCGTTCCTCGCGTTCACCGGGACGTTCAACCTCGTGTCGAACTCCAACGTGATCGGTCAGGTCGACGGCACGTCGACGGTGGTCGGCGCGGGCCTGCTCGGCGGCGCCGACTATATCGACGGCAAGCACTTCCTGCAGCTCAGCCTCGCGGCCACCGAAGCGTTCGCGCGCACCTCGGTGATCCACCGCTTCATCAAGTCGACCGACGCGGCCAAGCTCGAGGGCGTCTACAACTACTTCCTCACCGGCAACGCGGGTCTCTACGCGCGGCTCAGCCTCGCCACCTCGTTCTTCTCGAGCGACGACGTCCGCGGCGCACCGACCTCGTGGGTCGATGCGACCGGCGCGACGCCGGTGCCGCTCGCCACCAACGCGACCGAGCAGCACCTCGCCGACGGCTTCCAGCCGCTCACGATCTCGGAGTCGGTCGGCGGCTTCGTCGACCCGATCAAGAAGGACGAGATCGCGCTGTCGCTGCGACTCGGCGTCGGTGGTCGCAGCACGTTCGCGGACGGCGTGCTGGTCAACCACGACAACGCGGCGACGCCCGAGGTCGAGCTACTCGATCTCTCGACCGTGCACCAGCTCGGTATTGAAGCGTTCGCCGGCGCGGTCGGCAAGCTCCAGAAGGGCAAGTTCAACTACAAGGCCGGCCTCGCGGTGCTGCTGCCGTTCGTCAACAACGACGCGGCGGATCGCAGCGCGACCACGCTGACCCGCATCGCGTTCGAAGCGACGCTGACCTACACGATGGCCGCGTGGCTGTCGGTCGTCTACGCGTCGCAGGTGATCCGAGATCCTCAACTGTTCCCCACCGGCAAGGACGAGGTCCAGGTCCAGAACACGTTGCTCGCGACGTTCCAGTTCAGCCTGGTCAAGAAGAAGGAAGCGCCCAAGCCCAAGACCAAGGAGCAGCAGGAGCTCGAGGACGCGATCCATCGTGCCGACGAGGCCGAGAAGCAGCTCAAGGAGGCCCAGCAAAAGCTCGAGGAGAAGGCGGCCCCGACCGCGACGCCCACCGCGCCGATCAACACCTCGCAGCCGACCCCGGTGCAGCCGCCGACCACGACGCCTCCGGTCAACCAGACGCCGTAACCCCCACGGCGTTCCGCCCCCGGCTCTGCGCCCGGCGTCATCGTCGGCGATCAGCGACCTCGGCCGGTCCGGTCGCTCGACCGACTCCGTCGCTCCCACTCGGCGACGTAGATCGGGCCATCCCGGTCAGCTCGACCGACTCCGTCGCTCCCACTCGGCGACGTACATCGGGCCATCCCGGTCAGCTCGGGCGCCCCGTCAGCGGGCGCAGCGGGCGCCCGGCCAGTGCGGACGCCCCGTCAGCGGGCGCCCCGAGCGGGCGCCAATTGGCTCAGCCCGGTCCGCCCGGATCGAGCGTGAGGGCGCCGATCTTGTTGTCTTCCTTCGCCGCTTCGTCGGCACCCGGCAGCGCCTTCTTCTGCTCGGTGATGTTCGGCCAGGTGTCCGCGGTCGGTGCCGCCGCCTGGATGTTCGCCGGCCACGCGCCGGTCTCGATCTCGGTCAGCTTCTTCGCGCCCGTGACGAGCGCGTTGATGTCCTTGTACGTGACCCACTTCGCCGGGAGCTCGCTCTCCTCGAAGATCGCGGTCGTCGGGCATTCCGGCTCGCACGCGCCGCAGTCGATGCACTCGTCGGGATGGATCGCGAGCGAGTTCTTGCCTTCGTAGAAACAATCGACCG
This sequence comes from Kofleriaceae bacterium, assembly GCA_039922635.1. Lineage (GTDB taxonomy): Bacteria > Myxococcota_A > Polyangia > Haliangiales > Haliangiaceae > JABFXX01. Next base: position 22,249 of record JBDTEH010000063.1, read on the forward strand.
GGCACACCGCGACACAATCGGTGTACTTGCACTTCACGCACGGATCAGCGACGACGTACGTCATGGGCGGATCTAGACACAACTCCCCGCGCGACGGAAGGAACCGGATCGCGGTTTTGCTCGTAGGTTTCGGCGTGATCGGGCCCGCTTGTTCGACCCATCACGAAGCCGCGCCGGCCGCCGGCAGTGCCGCCCCCAGCGCCGTCACCAGCGCCGCCGCCGGTGCACCGCCCACCGCACCGGTTGGACCGATCGCGCCAGACTACAAGG
>JBDTEH010000064.1:0-21711 GCA_039922635.1 Kofleriaceae bacterium
CAGGTTTGTGGATCCCCCATTTAGTGCCTCAGCGTCGTGAGCTTGTCGACGTCGACGTTGCGCCGGCCGCGGAACACCGCGACGACGATCGCGAGACCGACCGATGCCTCGGCGGCCGCGACGCCGATGACGATCAGCGCGAAGGTGTGCGCCGACAGCGCGCCCTCGTCCCCCCACATGCGGGAGAACGTGAGCAGCGTCATGTTGGCGGCGTTCAGCATGAGCTCGACGCTCATCAGGATGATCAGCGCGTTGCGGCGAACGAGGACGCCACCGACACCGATCAGGAACAGCACGGCGGCGAGCACCAAGAAGTGGCCATAGCCGACGTCGAACAGCAGGTCGTTCATGGATGGATCCCCGGGTCCGCGTCGGTGCCGTCTTCAGGATGTAGCGGCCGTGCGATCGCGATCGCGCCGACCACCGCGAGCAGGAGCAAGATCGAGATCGCCTCGAACGGGAACAGCCCCGGTCCGAACAGGTCGCTGCCGACCGCCTTGACCGTGCCCCAGCCGACCGCCTCGGGCCCGCCCGACCCCCAGCCCGGTAACATGATCGGCGCGGGCGAAGCGAGCGCGACGGCCGGGTTCGGCAACACGACATGGACGACGATCATGCCGAGCCGCGCGACCAGATAGAGGATCGCGACGCCGCCGATGACCTGGCCGATCCGGCCGGTCGGGGCGACCGGTTCGTCCTCGGGCCGGTTGAGGATCATGATCACGAACACGAACAACACCATGATCGCGCCGGCGTAGACCAGCATCTGGATCACCGCGAGGAACTGCGCGTACAGCATCATGTACACGGCCGCGATGCCCATGAAGCTGCCGACCATGCCCATCACGGCCGCGATCAGGTTGCGCCGGGTGACCACGAACAGCGCGCCGATGATCGATGCCGCGGCGAACGCCCAGAACAGCAGCGCCATGCCCTTACCGTTCGATTCGACGATGTCGTCGTGCGGGTGGGTCTTGGTGACGATCGCGTGCGGCGCGTCCGCGGTCTGGCCGGACGGGCGCAGCGCGGTCGGGACCGGTTGGGCGTGGACGAGGGCGGGTGCAGCCACGCCGAGGATCAGGGTGGTGGCGATCAACCATGCAAACCACTTCATGGTAGTCCGCCTCCGCGGCTCGCTCGTCGGCTCATGCTGCCCTCCGGATCTTCGCTTCGAACTCCGACCAGTACTTGGTGAGGAAGCCCATCGCGGGCCACGCCGCGGCATCACCGAGCGCGCAGATCGTGTTGCCGGCGATGCCGTGCGCGATCGTGCCGAGCAGCTCGAGGTCCCCGGGCTTGCCGTTGCCGTCGGCGATCCGCCGCGACACCTTCTCCATCCAACCGGTGCCCTCGCGGCACGGCGTGCACTGCCCGCACGACTCGTGAGCGAAGAACTTCAGGATCCGCCACAGCGCCTTCGGGATATCGGTCTGATCGTCCATGACGACGACCCCGCCCGATCCCGCCATCGTGCGCAGCGGCTTGCCCCCACCGAGATCGAACTGCTTGCCGGGGAGGTACTGGACCGGCTTGATCCGCTCGTCGGTCTGCAGCGCGTCGAACTCGATCGGCACGTCGAGCTCGCTCGGGTCGAGCGGCGGCATCGACACGCCGCCCGGGATCACGGCCTTGACCTTGCGGCCCTTCCACACGCCGCCGCAGACCTCGTCGATCAGCTCGGTGAACGTGATGCCGATCGGCAGCTCGAACACGCCGGGCTTCTCGACGTGGCCCGACACGCACACGATGCGGGTACCGCCCGACCGGCCCATCCCGAGCTCGGCGAACCACGCGCCGCCCTTGTCGATGATCGCCGGGACGTTCATCAGGGTCTCGACGTTGTTGACGATCGTAGGGTTGCCGAACAGACCCTTGACCGCGGGGAACGGCGGCTTGAGCCGCGGCAGGCCGCGCAGGCCCTCGAGCGAGTTGAGCAGCGCGGTCTCCTCACCACAGATGTACGCCCCGGCGCCCCGGTGGACCGTGAGCTCGATCTGGCTCCCCGTACCGAGCACGTTCTTGCCGAGGTAGCCCCGCGCGTAGGCCTCGTCGACCGCCTTCTGCAGCACGACGTACTCGCGCATCATCTCGCCGCGGATGTAGATGAAGTTGTGCCGGGAGTGCAGCGCGTGCGCCGCGATCACCATGCCCTCGATCAGGAGGTGCGGGTCCCAGTACATCAGCTCGCGGTCCTTGCAGGTGCCGGGCTCGGACTCGTCCGCGTTGCACACCAGGTGGACCTCGGCTGCGCCGGCGGGGACGAAGCCCCACTTCACGCCAGTCGAGAAGCCCGCGCCGCCGCGGCCACGCAGGTTCGACGCCTTGACCTCGGCGGTGATGTCCTGCGGCCGCATCGCGAGCGCCTTGCGCAGCGTCTGGTAGCCGCCGGTCTTCTCGTAGCCGGCGAGCGTCTTGGCGTCTTCGTTGCCGAAGCGCGCGGTGACGATCTTGGTATCGCGGCCGGTCGGCATCACACCACCTCCGACTCTGGGTGCGGATCGCGGATCAGCTCCTCGACGAGCCCCGGGACCTGCTCGGGCGTGATGTCGAGCAGGTACTTGGTGCCGACCAGCGCGCACGGCGCGTTCGCGCACGCTGCGATGCACTCTTCTTCGACGAGCGTGAACTGCGAGTTCGACATGCCCTTCGCGAGGCCGAGCTTGGTCTCGAACGCCGCGAGCACCTCGTAGCCACCGCGCAACATGCACGAGATGTTCGTGCACATCCGGATCGTCGTGACCCCGCCGGGCTCGCGGCGGAACATCGTGTAGAACGTCGCCACGCCGTAGACCTGCGCGTACGGCAACTCGAGGGTGCGTGCGACCAGGCGGAGCGCGTCGTCGGAGAGATGGCCGAACTGCTTTTGGGCCAGGTGAAGCGCGGCGAGCACGACCGGCTGCTTGCTCCCCGAGACCTGGTATCGCTCGCAAAGCGCCGCGATCTTTTTCTGGGCGTCTGCGGAGAATTCGAGTGACATCGGGATGTTGCCTCGTGCTCTAGCGAGCGGGCGAAACATATGAGGCACGGTGTGCCGCGTCAACGACCCGGGGGGACTAAAGGAAGTGATCCGATCCGTGTTATCGCGTGGTCGATGGCCGTCACTGCCACAGATCCCGCCCAGCTGACCCGCATGGAGCGCTTCGCGCTGAGGTTCGCCGAGCTCGCGAACAACGACGAGCGCGGCAAGTGGATGCAGACCCGGTTCTTGCGCGGCGTGTCCTACACCTGGGTCCGCGCCGTGATCGCCCAGCGGATCCTGACCGATGGGGTCGACGAGGCGAGCACGCTACAGCCCACGACCGGCGTGATGGTGGTCTCGAATCACCGCAGCTTCTTCGACCAGTACATCATGATGCTGGCCTGCTTCATGGGCAAAGTGCCGTGGGCGAAGCACCTGTATTTCCCGGTGCGCTCGAACTTCTTCTACGACCGGCCACTCGGCGTCGTGGTCAACGCCGCGATCGCCGGCGGCGCGATGTATCCGCCGATCTATCGCCAGGCCGAACGCCGCACGCTCAACGACGAGGCGCTCCAGCGCATGGTCGAGATCGTCCAGACGCCGGGCAACGTGGTCGGGATGCATCCCGAGGGCACGCGGGGCAAGGGCCCCGACCCCTATCAGTTTCTGCCGGCCCAACCCGGCGTCGGCAAGCTCGCGCTGGTCGGTAAGCCGATGGTGATCCCGGCGTTCATCCTGGGCCTCGGCAACAACATCGCGATGGACATCGCCCAGAACTTCACCAGGCGCGCTCGTCGCGACCACGCGGTGATCATCGTGTTCGGCAAGCCGGTCGACTACGGCGATCTCGCGGCGGAGAAGCCGCGGCCCACGTTGTACAAGAAGTGCGCGGACCGCTTCATGGTGGCGATCAAGGCGCTCTCCGAACGCCAGCGCGAGCTCCGCGCACAGGTCAACGCGGGCGAGATCTCCGACGACGATCCGCGCTGGTTGAACAACCGGCCGCACCACAAGCTGTACGCCTACGAGGACTGAAGCCCTCGCGGCTTACTCGAGGTTCGCGGTGAAGTCGATCACGTTCGACGCCAGACCGTTGCCGTCCTTGCCGTCGACGTGGACCGTCATCACCCGCCCCTTCGCGCTCGCGGGGATCACGAGCGGAGAGCTCGACGTATACGTCACGTCGACCGACGAGTCATCCTTGGTGAACGCCACCGCGGGCACGCTGATGGTCGGGATCGTGAACGTCGCGTCGATGGTGTCGACCGACGAGTAGGTGAGCGTCGTCGAGTCGTCTTCTTCACCGGAGATCGTATCGATACGGATGTCGATCGAGTAGCTCGGATCGGTGTCGAGCATGAACGCCTCGCCCGGGAACTGGTCGCCGACCTGGACGAAGTTCTGCTCCATCACGATATGGATCTCGGGCCCCCGTTGATCGCGCTCCTTGATCGAGCAGGCCGCCGTGCATGCAGCGAGCAGCAGCACCAGGATGACGCGCATCACCGCCTCCTTCCGGACGTACCGGCGATCTGGATCCCTCGGATGCCGCGAAACTGCGACGTCACCGCGCCGCCCCGGACGTTGGCCCGGCCGGGCACGCCCGCGCGCCCCTCGCTGCCGCCCTGCCCGCCCTGGCCATCCTGGCCGATCTGCTTGTCGCGGTCGGCGGTCGAGCCACCGCCCGCACCCGCGCCACCGCCGTTGCCACCTGGGCCGCCGGCGCCGCCGGTGACGTCGGTCGCGATCATGCCGCGGAGCTCGGGGAACGCGGCGTCGTAGATCACCTCGACGGTCCCGCCACCGCCGCCGTCGCCGCCGTAGCCGCCGCTGCCGCCGTTGCCGCCGTTGCCCGCGCCGCCCTTGCCGACTTGCACGGTGGTCTTGTTGTTGTTGTCGTCGTACTCGTCGCGGCTCTCGGTCCGCTGACTGCCGCCGTTGCCACCGTTACCACCATCCCCGCCTGCGCCACCTGGGCCGCCGATCGCGGCGAACGTGAGCTCGCGATCGGCGGGCGCGAGGAAGAACGTGCCGTTCGCGATCACCGCGTAGAGCTTGGCGTAGAACTTCGTCGACACGATCGTGACGTAGGCGGTGACATGGCCGCCGGTCCCGCCGCGGGCGCCGGGACCGCCGTTGCTGCCGTGCTGACCGCTCTCGCCGGGCGAGCCACTGGAGCCGGAGTAGCCGCCGCTGCCGCCCGCGCCACCGTCGCCGGGGATGACCCAACCCGAGAAGCAGCTGTACTCCGGCTTGAAGACCTCGTGAAACGACCACCTCGGCTCGAGCGTGTAGACCACCTTGGCCTCGAACCCGGCGTCGTCGGAGGCCTGGACGTCGTCGGACGGGATCAAGTTCGCATCCGCGTCCCCGCGGAGCAACGGGCCGGTGATCGAGAACTTCGACGGATCGAGCGAGTCGACATCGCGACCGAGCGCGCGCAACACCGGCTCCATCCCGGGCCACTGCACCGTCGCGTCGACGTAGAGCTTGCCCGGATGACCGGGACACAGGCCCGGCTGCTCGTGCAAGTTGACCTTCATGTCGAGGATCTTCGCGTCGGCGAGCTTGCGCAGCACCGGAGCGGCTCGCTCGGCCGGCAAGGGCGAGTACGAAAAGCACGCCGCGACCAGCGGCAAGGGGAGCAGGTACTTCACGGCCGGCCTCCTCGCAGCGCAGCCCCCGCGGGCACCAGGCGAGGCACCCGGGGCCGCGCGCCGGGCCGGAGCTCGGGCACGCTGCCCGGCGGGCCGGACGGCCTCTGCTCGCCGTTGTCGTCGGGCAGCGACGGCGCCCCGATCTTCTCGTTGTACGGCTCGGTCTGCTGGCGCACGTACGCCGGGCGGTTCAGCGGCTCGGGCGTGTGCCACGCGTAGTACGGCGGCGGGCGGCTGCCGCCGTAGTAGCCATAGCCGACGCCGGCGACCCCGAGCGCGAACAGCGCGAACCCGAGGTTGATCGTCGCGGTCGCGGCCGGTCCCGAGGTGTACGTGCGCGACTCGGGCAGGTCGCCGGTGGCCGGGGTGATGGTCTCGGTCGCGAGCCGCGGCGCGATCACCAGCCCGATGATCGCCCCCGCGATCGCGGCGGCACCGCCGACCGCCATCATCAGGTTTCCGGAATCGCGGTGCGCCAGGCCCTCGCGATACAGCCGGACGTTGTAGTCCTTCGCGACCTGGCGGCGCGCCTCGTACTCGGCATCCCCGGCGGCCTCGAGCGCCTGCTCCGAGCTGATCGCGTGGTGCCCCTCGGTGATGTTCCAGTCGGAGCGGCTGTCCTTGACGTAGACACCTTCACCGGTGCCACGATACGGCGCGCCGTAGCCCAGCGTAGGTGGCGGACGTGGCGGCTTGATGCAGCCGGCACCGACGGCCCCGGCGGCCATGACCCATGCGAAGCGACGCAACCCCATGATTGTCGGAAGACCCGCGAGCAGGTGCAATGTCGCAAGGTTTCTTTGTTCGAAGTAAACTAGGCGAGGATGGCCGCCGGTGGCACGGATGACACGCTCGCCGGCACCGCCCCGGTCGCCGGCACCACGCTGACCCATGGGACCCATGGGACCCATGGCCCCCATGGGACCGATGGGATCGAGCTGGTCGCCGGCCGCTATCGCATCATGCGCTGGCTCGGCGGCGGTGGCATGGGCCGGGTCTACGAAGCGGTCGATATCGAGCTCGACGAGCGCGTCGCGCTCAAGGTGCTCCGCCCCGGGCTCTCGGAGGACGCGATCGAGCGGTTTCGCCGCGAGGTCAAGCTGACCCGGCGGATCCAGCATCGCAACGTCGCGCGCATGTTCGATATCGGCGAGCACCACGGCGAGAAGTTCCTGACCATGGAGCTCGTCGCCGGCGAGTCGTTGCGGCCGGGCGGCGACCCGCTGCCGTGGCCGCAGCTCCAGGCGATCGCCGAGCAGATCTGTGCGGGGCTCGCGGCCGCGCACGCCACGGGGGTCGTGCACCGCGATCTCAAACCCGACAACATCCTGCTCGAGACCGGCACCGGCCGCGCGGTGATCACGGATTTCGGGATCGCGCGCACCAGCGAGGACTCGGCCGTGACCCAGGTCGGCGCGGTGATCGGTACACCGCGCTACATGTCGCCCGAGCAGCTCGCCGGCGGCGAGGTCGACGCGCGCTCCGACCTGTTCTCGCTCGGGGTGATGCTGTTCGAGCTCGCGACCGGAGAGCGGCCATGGCCGGGCGATAACGCGATCGCCGTCGCGGTCGCACAGGCGACGACCGAGCCGCGCACCCTGGACACCCGGACCACCGAGCTGCCACCGGCGTTCGGCGAGATCATCGCCGCGTGCCTGCAGCTCGATCCAGATCAACGCCCGGCGACCGCGGCCGAGGTCGGCGCGGCGATCGCGAGCGGCCACCTCGCGCGCTCGCCGAGCGCGATGCCCGCGCCGCGCGCGCGGGCGCCCTCGAAGCCGCCACCGCGCGAGTCGCCACCGGTCGCGATCGCGGCCCCGCCGACCTCGCTCGGCGTGCTGCCGACCCAGTGCGCACCGGAGGACCACTATCTCGCCGAGGGCATGCGCGAGGACCTCACCGACACGCTGTCGACGACCCCTGGCCTGCGCGTGCGTCCCGCCGGCCACCTCGAGATCACGGCCACGACCGATCCGCGCGCGGTCGGCCGCGACCTCGCGGTCGATCACGTCGTGGTCTCGACGCTGCGGCGGACCCCGCACGGGCTGCGGATCGCCGCGCGCTTGATCAATGTCGCCGATGGCTTTCAGATCTGGGCGAGCAAGGCCGAGGTGCCCGAGTCCGAGATCCTCGCGCAGGCCGAACAGCTCGCTCACGGCATCGCCCAGGCGCTGTCGACGCGCGCGGCCGAGGCGACCCGGCCGACCGATCCGCGCGCGGTCGAGCACTACCTGCGCGCGCGTGCCGAGATGCGCCACTTCTGGGGCGCCCACGTGGTCCGCGCCGCCGAGCACCTCGAGCAGGCCGTCGCGTACGCGCCGACCTCGGCGCCGATCCTCGGAGCCTACGCGTTCGCGTCGGTGATGGCGTGGGTGATGAGCTCGAGGCCGGAGGCCGTGGTCCGGGCACGCAAGGCGATCGATCGCGCGCTGCCGTACGGCCACGGCGAGGCCTACCTCGCGGCCGCGAGCTACTGGACCAACCAGGGCGATCCAGAGCGCGGCGCGCACAACCTCGGGATCGCGCTACTGCGCGCACCGATGTCGGCGCACGCGCAGGAGCTCGCCGGGCGGATCGTCGTCGAGGTCGAAGGGCTCGCCTCCGCACGGCACCACTTCGAGACCGCGATCGGCCTCGATCCGGGGCGCAGCCAGATCGTCTCGAGCGACCTCGCGCGGCTCGAGGGCCTGACCGGCGAGTGGGACAGCGCCGACGCGCGCGTGCAGGCCCTGCTCGCCGATCCGGACCCGGCGATGGTCCAGCTCGGCCACGTGCTACGTGCGCGGCTCGCCGCGTGGCGCGGCCGCGGCACCGACATGCTCGATTCGGCCGCGCGCTTCGTGCCGCGCATGGGCGAAGGCGCGTCGAAGATCGCCGAGTTCATGACCCAGCTCGCCGTCACCGGCACGGTCCGCGCGGACGCCTGGCAGCGGTTCCTGGCGATGTTCACCGGGGCCGATCAGCCGCAGCGCCAGCAGTTGATGGGGCTCCAGCTGCTGACCGAAGGCGCGCTGATGTTCGATCGGTTCGAGGTCGCGCTCGATACGTTGAGCGTGGCGGCGTCGCGCGGGCTGATGGACCGGGTGTGGATGGATCACTGTCCGCTGTTCGTCAAGATCGCGCAGCAGCCGCGCTACCTCGCCCTGCACGACCAGGTCGCGCGGCGTGCGGAGCGCGTGCTGGCCGCGTTCCGCGCGACCCAGACCGGCTGACCTCGCAGCTCAGCGGTCGTCGTCGGGCTTGACGGGGCGCGGCGGCGAGCGCGGCCCGCTCGGCGCGGCTTCGGGCCGGTCCTCGCGCGTGAACGACACGAACGCCATCTGCGGGCGGCGCGAGGCGTCGCTCGTCACGAACCGGATCCCGTCGAACACCCAGCCCTTGCCGACCCACAGGTTGACGACCTCTTCGATCGTCTCGTCGGTGACGACCGAGAGCTCGACGAACTTGTACGCGAGCGGTCTCACCGCGCGCGCTTGTTGAGCAGCTTGCACGCGTACGGTGCGTGATAGCTGATGATCGTATCGGCGCCGGCACGGCGCATGCCGATCAGGGTCTCCATCACGACCCGCTCCTTGTCGATCCAGCCGCGCTCGGCCGCTGCCTCGATCATCGCGTACTCGCCGCTGACCGCGTACGCGGCGATCGGCATGTTGATCTCGTCGGACACCGCGCGGATCACGTCGAGGTACGCGAGCGCGGGCTTGATCATCACGATGTCGGCGCCCTCGGCGACGTCCATCGAGACCTCGCGGATCGCCTCGGCGACGTTCGCCGGATCCATCTGGTGGCCACGGCGATCGCCCGAGGTCGGCGCCGAGTCGACGGCCTCGCGGAACGGACCGTAGTAGCCCGACGCGTACTTCGCGGAGTACGCCATGATCGCGACGTCGTAGAAGTGCTCCTCGTCGAGGCTCTCGCGGCACGCGCCGACGAAGCCATCGAGCATGCCCGAGGGCGCGACGATATCGACGCCGGCCTTGGCGTAGCTCACCACGGTGCGCGCGAGGTTCTCGAGCGACGCGTCGTTGTCGAGGTGGCCGTCGGTGAGCACGCCACAGTGGCCGTGGTCGGTGTACTCGCAGAAGCACGCATCCGCGATCACGAGCAGCTCGGGGAGCTGCTTCTTGATCGCGCGCGCGGCCTTCTGGACGACGCCGCTGTCCTTCCACGCCTCGGAGCCGACCGCGTCCTTGCGCTCGGGGATCCCGAACAAGATCACGCCGGGGATGCCGAGGTCGGCGGCCTGCGACGCGGCCTCGACCGCCTTGTCGACCGAGTAGTTGAACTGCCCGGGCAACGAGCTGATCGGCTTCTCGACGCCGGACCCCGGCACGACGAACAGGGGATAGATGAAGTCATCGGGCGAGAGCCGGGTCTCGCGGACCATGCGGCGAAGGTTCTCGGTGCGCCGCATCCGCCGCGGCCGGTAGTCGGGGAAGTTCATGCTGGGCGCGAGTGTAGCGCGATCGCCTGCGCGAGGCCCTCTGGCGTCGGTGCCGCGGCCACCACGGGCGTCACCCCCGCCTCGCGTAACGCGGTGGCGGTGGTCTCGCCGATCGCGAAGAACGTGGTGCGTAGCGCGGCCAGCGGGCCCGTGATCGCGAGCAACGCCGCGACCTGCGACGGCGCGAACACGCAGCAGGCTGCGGCGGTGCCTGCGGTCAAGGCCCCGCGGCCCGCGGCGAGGCGTGGATCGTCGAGCTCGACCGGGGTGGTGCGATACGCCACGGCCTCGACGACGTCGGCGCCGGCCGCGCGCAAGATCTGGATCGCCGCGGTGCGACCGTCAGCGGCGCGCGGCACCAACACGCGCTCGCCCGCGAACGATCGCGACGCGAGCATCGCGTGCGCGAGTTGCTCGGCGCTGTGGACACCCTCGGGGTGGCGACCGACCAGCGGCGGCATGCGGTCGAGTCCGGGCTGGTCCGCGATCCGCGCGGTGACCACCGCGGTGTCGTGCTGGAGCGCGTGCGCGGTCGCGGCCCCCACGGCCCAGATCTCACCGAGCCCCTCGATGCAGCGCGCGCCCTCGCGCCCGCGCCGCGCCGCCGCCATCGCCGCGTCGAGCGTCGCCAGCGCCAGGCACTGCGCCGCCGTCCGGCTCGCGACGACCGTCGCCGCATAGCGGCCCGCCTCGACGGCCCGGGCGAGCAGCTCGAGGTCCTCGACGGTGAACCGCTGCCGCGTGACCTCCATCGCCACGACCTCGATCCCGAACGGCGCGAGCGCGTGCGCATACGCCTCCACCGGGACTCGCGTGAGCACGGCAATCGCCACGCCTCATGGTAGCGTGCGCGCGTGCGCTTCAGCGTGGGTTCCAGCGTGTTCGCCGCCGTCCTGCTCGTCGCGAGCTGCGAGCACCCGGCGAAGACCGACGGCAAGCCCGGCTCCGACACGCCCGTCGCCGAACCCGTTGTCGCGCCCGCGCCTCCGCCTGCGAACCGCCCCCAGGTGTTCCTGTCGACGCCCTCGGGCGAGATCCCCGTCGAGGTCGAGGTCGTCTCGACCGAGGCGAAGATCGAACGCGGCCTGATGTACCGCCAGAACCTGCCGCTCGACGCCGGCATGCTGTTCCTGTTGCCGGTGACCAAGGACTGGACGTTCTGGATGCACAACACGCTCATCCCGCTCGACATGATCTTCATCCGCCCCGCGATGACGATCGCCGGCATCGTCGAGAACGCCGAGCCCAAGACCGAGACGATCCGTACGGTCGGCGAGCCCTCGCGGTACGTGCTCGAGGTCAACGGCGGCTGGACCAAGGCCCACGGCGTCGTCAAGGACGCCAAGGTGCGGTTCGCGAACGTTCCGGACCGGCCTGCCCCGCCCGCTCGGTGAGCCAACCATCCCGACGGCGGCAGCCGCAACTAAAGGGTGTTCGAGCCGCCCTGTCACACCTTTACGTACGCCGCCGGACTATGGCGAAAATCACGGCATCGGTGCACGAGTCAGCTTATTGTGCGCCGTCGGTGATCTGCGATAGAACACCGTCCACACGAATAGGGGATTCCAATGGCCTTTTTCCGTCCATGTTTGTTCGCCGTCGCTCTCGCCTCGTTGTCGCTCGCCGCTTGCGGAGGTGGCGGCGACGACGCGATCACGCCAGAGGGCGCCCACTACCACTACGTGGTCAACAAGGCGCTGGTTCCCACCAACAACAACGAGTCGCGCGAGTACGGGCTCGACCTCAACAACGATGGCACGCCGGATAACCAGCTCGGCATGGTGCTCGGCACGCTCGCCGGCATGGGCTTCGACATCCAGGCCACGATCGACACCGCGGTGTTGAAGGGCAGCATCAACCTGCTGGTCGATGTCCAGACCGCCGACGCCACGTTCATGAGCAGCGCCGCGACCGGACTCGCGGTCTACATCGGCTCGGATCCGCAGCCGGTCGCCTGTATGACCGGCGAAGACGTGACCTGTACGACCGCGAAGCCGGCCGTGTGCACGGGCTGCGGTCACCAGCTCAGCCCGACCGGCGGCACGTTCACCGCCGCCCCGAACCAGGATAGCGCGCTCGCCGGCAAGATCGTCGGCGGTACGTTCACCGGTGGCCCCGGCGATCTGTCGATCCAGATCGCGATCGGCGGCACGAACCCGATTCCGCTCAACCTGCTCGGTGCCCGCGTCAAGGCGACCGGCCTGACCGACGCGAACATCGGCACGGTGTCGGGCGCGACCGTCAGCGGTGGCGCGGTGCTCGCCGGCGCGATCACGCAGGACGACATCAACAACAACATCATCCCGGCGGTCGTCAATCAGCTCACCCCGACGATCACGCGCGATTGCACGATGCTGACGTCGCCCCCGGGCTGCGGCTGCGCGGACGGCTCGACGGGCAAGACCATCATCGGCCTGTTCGACACGAGCCCGGCCGACTGCATGGTCACGGTCGACGAGGTCAAGAGCAACAGCCTGATCAAGAGCCTGCTCGCCCCGGACGTGACGATCGACGGCAAGATGGCGCTCTCGCTCGGCATCAAGGTCGCGGCCGAGAAGGCCACGTTCACGGTCGCCGGCGAGACGATGTAATCACGCCCGCGCGGCGCGGATCGAGCTCTCGATCAGCGCCTTGATCTCCGCGAGGCGCGCCTCGGTCGTCGCTTCGCAGCGCATCACGAGCGCCGGCTGCGTGTTCGAGGCGCGGACCAGGCCCCAGCCTCCATCGAGCTTGGCGCGGACGCCATCGATGTCGATGACCTCCCGGACCTCGGGATTCGCGCGCAGCGCCGCGGTGACCGCGGTGACCACGCGCGACTTCTGGTCGTCCGCGCAGTCGATCCGGATCTCCGGCGTGTTGATCATCACCGGCAGCTCCGCGGCGTGCTCGGCGAGCGTACGCGGGCCCCGGCTGAGCAGCTCGAGCAACCGCGCTCCGGCGTAGATGCCGTCGTCGAAGCCGAGCCAGCGGTGCGCGAAGAACAGGTGGCCGCTCATCTCCCCCGCGAGCTGCGCACCGGTCTCCTTCATGCGCGCCTTGATCAGCGAGTGCCCGACCTTCCACATCTCGCAGTGGCCGCCGGCGTTCGCGAGCTCGTCGTACATCGCCTGGCTGCACTTGACCTCACCGACGAACGTCGCGCCCGGGACCTCCTCGAGCACGGCCTTGCCGAGGAGGATCATCAGCTGATCGCCCCACAGGATCCGACCGGTCGCATCGACCGCGCCGAGCCGATCCGCGTCGCCGTCGAGCGCGATCCCGACCTCCGCGCCCTCGCGCTGGACGGCCGCGATCAAGTCCGCGACATTCTCGGGCTGCGTCGGATCTGGGTGATGGTTCGGGAACCGGCCGTCGAGATCGCAGTACAGCGGGACGACGTCGAAGCCGAGCTGCTTGTACAGCGCCATCGCCGTCGGTCCACCTGCACCGTTGCCGGCATCGACGACGACCTTGGGCCTACGCGCGCCGAGCTGGAGCAGCTGGATCGCGCGCTCCACGTACGTGCCGATCACGTCGCGCGAGTGCATCGCGTGCTGCGGGTGGGGAGCATCGAGCGGAAGCAGCTCGGCGACCCGATCGCGGAGCTCGGCGATCCGCGCGCCGTAGATCGTGTCCTTGCCGAGCATGATCTTGAACCCGTTGTCCTCGGACGGGTTGTGGCTGCCCGTGATCATTACCGCCGCGGCCGGCTCGAGATGCTGCGCGGCGAAGTACACCACCGGCGTCGGCACCACGCCAATGTCGATGACCTCGGCGTGGACGCGGAGGCCATCGGTCAAGGCCGCGAACAGCCGCGGCGAGGTCAGCCGGCAATCGCGGCCGACGACGACGGTCTTGCCGCCACGATCGGTCGCGAGGCTGCCGATCGCCATCCCGAGGGCGTGCACCATGCGATCGTCGAGATCGCGGTCGGCGACGCCCCGGATATCGTACTCGCGGAAGACGCGTGGGTTCACGCCGCGAGTCGTAGCACACGGCACCCGAGCAAGCGGCCTCGCGCGCTCGCCCTAGGCCCAGTACGGGGTGACGCCCCACTGCCGATAAACGCCGTTCGCGTAATCGAGGTCGCTCAAGTCCGGCCAGTGATCCTTGTCGAACCCCGGGATGTGCTCGAGCTGGCCCTTGCTGACGTTGACGAGGAACCGATGGCGCGCTTCGTCGACGGTGAGCGCCGACCATGGCACCGCGAACAGCTTGCCGCCAAACCCGAGCGTGCTGCCGAACGACAGCACGGCATACGCGACCCGTCCGGTGATGACATCGATCATCAACTCCTCGACGCGACCGATATCGTCACCATCGAGGTTGACCACGCGATCGCGGGTCAACGTCGTGGCACCGAGCGTCCTGCGAAACTTGTACATATCACCTCATCTCCAGGCTCGACGTCTCGGTCTTGGCCAGCGCCTTCGCGGCCTCGCTGTGCTTCTGCAGCACCGGCTTGGTCTTCTCGAGCGCCACCTTGAGATCGCGGTCGGTGACGACCGCGATATCGGCCTGGATCTTGATGATCTCGCGATCGTGCGCGGACGCCATCGTGGTGAGGAACAGCCGATCGAACGGCGCGCCCTTCTCGCCCTTCAACGTGGCGGTCAGCTCGGCTCGATCCTTCTTGTCGGCCGCGCTCATCGCGGTATCGGCCGGGATCGTGGTGAGGCCCTTCTTGTTCGCGAGCGCGACCATGTCCTTGTCACCCTGGGCGTGATCCTTCACGAGCATCGCGCCGTACTTCTTGACGGCGGCCCCACCGTTGGCTTCGGCGAGCTTACCCATCGCGATCTCGGTCTGGTTGACCGCGTGCTGGTGCGCGATCATCTGAGTATCGAGCGCCGAGAGCGTCGACGCGGGACGCACCGTCGTGCTCGGGCCCGGCCCCGCCACGGCGATGACCGGTAAGCCCAGCATCAGGGCACACAGAACCTTGGTCATCTTCATGCGAGGCTCTCACTGCAACCAGGGTGCCTGTGGGGTAGCGCAGATCCGGCCACCTGGACGAACCCCAACGTGCGTATGGGCTCGGGTTCCAGCTTGGCGCGCACACATGCAACGTGCGCACGTGCCTCTAGTGCGGAGGCGCTCGGCCGCCAGCGCTACGTGAAGCGCTCGAGTCCGCGGGCCCGCAGCGCCTCGATGATGTGCCGGACGTCCTGCGCGCGCGCCTTCGGGACCACCAGGATCGCGTCGCCGCTCTTGACGATCACGAGATCCGAGACGCCGATCGCCGCGATCAGCGGACCATCGGTCATCACGATGTTGCCGGTCCCGTCGAGCACGAGCGCGTCGCCGGCCAGCGTGTTGTAGGCGTCGTCCGCGCCGCGGACCGCCGGCAGCGCGGCCCACGAGCCGATATCGTCCCAGCCGACCGACGCGGGCACGGTGACGACGTTCACCGCCTTCTCCATCACCGCGTGGTCGATCGAGATCGACGCGAGCGACTCGTAGCGTGCCGCCGCGCTCCCCGGGTCGGCAGCGATCGCGCGCACGGCCTCGGCGGTCGCCGGCAGCTGTGCGGCGAGCTCCGCGAGCAAGCGCTCGGCGCGCGCGCAGAAGATCCCCGCGTTCCACAGGTAGCGCCCCGAGGCGACATAGCGCTCCGCGGTCGCGAGGTCGGGCTTCTCGACGAACCGCACGACCGGCATCACGGTATCGAGCACCGCAGGACCGGCGAGCTCGAGATAGCCAAAGCCGGTCTCGGCGCGGGTCGGCGCGATGCCGATCGTCGCGATCGAGTCGGCTTGCTCGGCGGCGGCCAGCGCGACGTCGAGCGCGTGGACCAGGCCCGCGCGGTTGGTGACGTGTTGATCGGCCGGCAGCACGGCGATCACGGCATCGGGATCCACGAGCACGAGGCGCGCCGCGGCCAGGCCGATCGCGGCCGCCGTGTTGCGCCCGAACGGCTCCTCGATCAGAGGCACCGCCGGCACGACCTCGTGCGTCGCCGCGGCCTGCGACGCTGCGGTCACGATCGTCACGCGCCCCGGCGCGAGCTCGTCCCCGATCCGCGTCGCGGTGGTGACCAGCGCGTCACCGCCGGCGGCGAGCGCGATCAGTTGCTTCGGACGGGCGCGCCGGCTCGCGGGCCAGAGCCGCGTGCCGCTACCGCCCGCGAGGATGACCACGTGTCGCACGCCGCGCAGCTTACCTCACGGCGAGCGTTCGCCGAGCAGCTGGTTCGCGAGATCGGGCGCACGCAGGCAATCGTCGCCGACGAGGATGTAGCGCAGCCGGCGCCGCGTGTCGTAGACGTTGTAGTGCGGCAGGGCGGCGATGTCGTAGGCGTGCGCCACCGCGGTGAAGCCGTCGCCGACGTCGACCGCGCGCAACAGCGTCCTGGGTTGATCGGCGATCCCGGCCGCGACCCGCGCGTGGACCTCGACGCACGCACCGCACGACGCGCTCCAGAAGTCGACGATCGTGACGTAGCCGGCGGTGGCCGAGTCCTCGACCTTGACGAGCTGACCGGGTTGGTTGAGCTGGACTTCCTTGAGCGGGGGCGGCGATGCCGGCGCCGGTGTGGTGGCCCCGCAGGCGGCGACCACCCAGAGCCCGAGCTTCACGCCTCGGCCTCGGCGACCTGCTTGGCCAGCCGCGACACCTCGGCGCGCGACAGGCCGGCATGGAAGATCTGCTCGAGCGTCAGCCGCTCGCCCGAGACCAGCTCCGACGCGGACAGCCGCACGACGCCGTCGGTATCGAGCGTGACCTCGACCAGCACGAGCACGTCGCCGGCCGGCGCCAGTGGCAGATCGACGACCGCGTAGCGCCCGAGGTGACGGTTGCGCGCCGGATCCGGCGCTTCGCCCTCCCACACGTCGAACTCGATGCGCGGCTGGTTATCCGAACGGGTCGCGAGCAGCCGATGCTCGCGCGTCGGGACGATCGAGCTCTGCGCGATCACCATCTCGCACTCGCTCTCCGGCGTCGACATCGACAGCCCGCGCGCCGCGACGTCGATCAACAGCACGCCCTCGATCGTGCCGTCGAGCCGTGCGACCTCGAGCGCGGCGCCGATCGCGACCACCTCTTCGGGGTTGCGCAGCGTGCTCGGCTGCTGGCCCATCACGCGCGCGACCTCCTTGCGCACCGCGGGCATCCGCGTCGACCCACCCACGAGCAGGACCTCCTCGACGTCCTCGCGGCGGCGGCCCGCGCGCGCCAACGCCTCGAGCACCGGCGCCTCGATGCGGCGCACCAGCGGTGCGGTCCACAGCTCGATCTCGTCGCGCCGCACGGTGCGGTGGTATTCGACGCCGCGGCCCGAGGGCAGCTGCGCGAGCTCGGGGATCGCGAGGTTCGAGCGCTCGGCGTCCGAAAGCTCGTGCTTGGTGCGTTGCGCCGCCAGCCGCAGCCGCTCGATCGCGATCGCGTCGCTCGAGATGTCGATGCCGCGGGTCTGGCGCACGTCACGTACCAGGTGCTCGACGATCGCTCGATCGATATCGTCGCCGCCCAGGAACGGGTCCCCGGTGGTCGCGAGCACCTCGAACACGCCGGCATCGACGTCGACCACGGCGACGTCGAACGTGCCACCGCCGAGATCGCACACCAGGAACCGGCGATCGGCGCCGCGATGCGCCCCGTGGCCGAGGGCCGCGGCGGTCGGCTCGCTGAGCAGGCGCAGCACGGTGAGCCCGGCGATCTGGGCCGCGTCCTTGGTCGCCTGGCGCTGCGCAGCGTCGTACCACGCGGGGATCGTGATCACCGCGCGGGTCACCGGCTCGCGCAAGAACGACTCGGCGGTGCGGCGCAACTCGCGCAGGATCAGCCCGCACACCTCTTCGGGCGCGATCGCGCGGCCGGCGGCGAGCTGGATCCAGGTGTCGCCGTTGGGCGCTTCGGTGAGCTCGAACGGCAGCGCGCGGGCGAGCTGCCGGATCTCGGGATGATCGAAGCGCCGGCCGAGCAGCCGCTTCGCACCGAAGATCGTGCAGTCGGGGCTGTGGTCGAGGCCGGCGCGCGCCGGTTCGCCGACGACGGGGCCGTGCGGCGAGTACCACACCAGCGACGGCATCGTGGTCGAGCCTTCCTCGGTCGTGAGGATGCGCGGCGCGCCATCCTTGTCGATCAGCGCGACGACCGAGTTCGTCGTCCCGAGGTCGATGCCGACCGCGCGGCTCACAGGAAGATCCGCATCAGGTCTCCGTTGCGGCCGGCGCCGAACGCCTTGACATGGTCGAGCAGCGCCGCGGCCTCGCGGCAACTCTCGTGGTGCGCGAGCGCGTTCTCGAGCTGCGAGGTCGCGAGCATCACCTCGCCATCGTGGAGCGCCACGATCGCGGTCGCGACGTAGTACAGCGAGCGCAGCGACTTCGAGCGCGGATAGACCACCAGCGCCGCCGCGAGCACTTCGCGGGCGTCCTGCGCCTGGCCCTGGGCGAGCATCACCCGCGCGCGCTGCTCGAACGCCTCGCCGCCCTGGATCTGCGCGGGCGGCAAGGTCGGTGACGTGCGCGGCTTCGGCGTCGCATCAGGCACGCGTTGCAGGCGCGGCTGCGACGACCGCGGCGCGACCGTGCCGTCGCCCGACGCGATGTCGTCGAAGCCGACGAGCCAGCCCGCCGGTGTGCTCAGCGTCGGACCGACGATCGTGCCGCGCCCCTCGGCGACGAGCGCCGCGCGTAGCCGGTCGTACGCGCGGTTCGACAGGATCGTGAGCTCCTCGGCGAGGTGCGAGATCGCCGGGGCGTTGCGGCGCGCGACCAGATCCGGGTGGTGGCGGCGGACCAGGTTCTTCCAGCTCGTGCGGACCTGCGCCGCCTCGGCATCGCTGGCCACGCCCAGCACGTCGTGCACCGCGGCCGCGCGCAACCGGCGCAACTCGCCCGAGAGGTGCAGGAACAGCGCCTTCTCGTCGGCGGGCAGATCGTCGACGACCGGCGCGGTCTTGCGCTGCACCACGGGCGTCGCGCCGAGCGGAGGCGTCCGCTGATCGCCCTCCTCGCTCGCCATCGTGCGGATCTGCGCCATCACCTCGTCGGTCAGCCCGGTCAGCTCGATCTCGATCCACGTGCGCGCGGGCGACTCGGCCTTGCCGGGCTCGGGCAGGATCGGCGAGGCGCGTTGCACGACCCCGTCGATCGCGACGACGAGCTGGTTCGGCAGCTCGAGCCCGAGCGTGACCGGCGAGCCGGTCGTGGTCTCGAACGGAACCTTCATCGACAACAACTTGCCCTTGCGCAGCTTGCGCGTCGTGAACACCTCGACCTGCTCCCAGGTCGCGCAGCGCACGTGGAGCGTGCGGGCAGGCGTCACTTCGCCTTCTTCTTGGCTTTCTTGGACGGATCGGCGACCAGGTCGACGTTCTTGTCGAGCGTCGCCTTCTTGTTCGCGCGATCGATCGGCACGTTCGGATCGCCACCGTCGCGCCATTCGTCGCCGGTCACCGAGATGTAACCTGGCAAGTAGCCGTCCGCGAGCACGCGCAGCTCGTAGGGCAGACCGGCGCGAATTCCAGACAGCTCGACGTTGTTCGTCATGCCGATGTACATCCACACCTCGGCGCCCGACGGCGTCGACTCGACGTGGATCGTACCGCGGCCCGGGGTGAAGCCGGTCGCATCCGGGGGCTTCGGCGGCATCACGGGGAGCTTCACGGGCTCGGGCGTGCCGGCCTTATCCTTCGCGGCGGGCTTCAACACGACGGTGAGCGTCGCCTTCTTGTGGTTCTTCTCGCCCGTCCAGTGCGTCGCGACGACCTGGGTATCGACCGGGTCGTAACCGTCGACGCCTTCGAGGCGTAGCTCGTGCATCATCGCCGACGACAGCGGGATCGAGTCGACCGGCGTGCGGCCGATCTTCAACCACACGCCGGCCTCCGGCGGGTTCGACGTCACCCGGATCGAGCCCGGATCGGGGAGGTCCTCGATCGCCTTGCGCGTCTTCTGATCGTGGTCGGCCTTCGTCGCTTCTTGCTGCTGCTTCGCGGCGACGTCGAGCTCGTCCTGCTTGGTGAACTGCTTGTAGATCATGTACACGGCGCCGATCGCGATCAGGATCACGATCACGCCGAGCATGCCGCCCATCCGGCTCTTCACGCGCATCGAAGGCGCGTCGATCTCGGGCAGTGGATCGGCGATCGGTGGCGCTCGCCGAACCTCGACCTTGCGCTGGCCGCCGGTCTCGAGCTTGACCGCGGCGCGTTCGGCGCGCGCGGCTGCCTCCTCGAGCTTCATCGCGGCGATCGCGGCCTGGTCGCCGATGCCGGACATCCGGCGCGCACCCTCATCGAGATCGCCGATCGCGGCGAGCGCCGCGGCCTCGTCGGTGGAGACCGCGCGAGGTCCCGTCGAGGACGCGCGTCCGATGCGGCGGCCGGTGTCGTGATCCGGGTGCGGCGGCGGCAACGGCGTCGCGTCATCCGGATCGTCGAGCGAGGGGACGCGCGAGCTCGACACGATCGCCTCGCGCTTGCGCGGATCGAGCGCGATCAGCTCGGAGATCGGGTCGCGGCGATAGGGCTCGTCGTCGATGTTCGTGACGTGCGTGTGATCGGGACCGCCGAGATCCGCGAGCAACGCGTCGAGCCGGCCACCGGTCTGTGGGCTTCCCAGCTTGAGCAGCGCGCTCGGTCCGCTTCCCGTCCCGGGGTAGCTCTGCCGCGATACCGCTTGCTCGGCGCGCAGGTCCATCGAGGGTCGGGTCGGCGTGACCTGCATCGCGGACGAGCCGAGCGCGGCGAGCAGGTCCTCGGTCGCATCGTCGATGTTCTCATCGGCGGCGGACAGCCCGGCCTCGCGGATCAGCTCGGCTTTGTCGGCGAGCTCCCAGCGATCGTCTTCCATCGCCTCGATCAGGTTCTCGAGCAGATCGGTCGCGGTCCGATAGCGGCGCTTCGGATCGGTATCGAGCGCGCGCTGCACGAGGCGCTCGACCGCGGGCGTGACGCGCAGCGTGCCCGGCGGCACCTCGCCGGACAGCATCGTGAACAACATCGCGCCCACCGCGTAGACATCGGCGCCGGGGGTCGGGTCCTCGCCGACCACCAGCTCGGGTGCGATGTAGCCGGCGAGCCCGCGCCACAGCGCCGAATCGGCCCCCTGCGCGACCGCGGTCGTGAGCGCCCGGCCGACCACGAAGTCGCCCACGCGCACGCCACCATCCTCGTCGATCAACACGCTGCGCGGATGAACCGCACCGTGGATGACGCCGGCTTGATGTGCGGCGGCGAGCGCTTCGATCACGGACTTGCCGATCAACGCGGCGACCGGAATCGACAGCTTGCCGCCGCCCTTGGCGCGCGCGCGCGACGCGGTGATCAGGTCCTGGACGGTAACGTAGCGGCCGACGCCGCGGGTCACGACCACGACATCGGGGCCACCTGACTCGACGGTGAACGTGGGCACGACGTTCGCGTGCTCGAGCGCCGCGACGCTCTCGACCAGCGCCGTGTTCATCACGGTGTTGCGAAACGCGGTGTCTTCGAGGAACTTCGGATCGACGATCAGACCACGCAGGTTGCGCTGGCCGTTGAACTGAGCGCGGTGAATCGCGCCATACATCGTGATAGCGAGGCGCTCCGAGAGCACGACGCCGGCGATAATCTGCTCGGCCGCTTGGCCACCCACACCGCCACTATAGCCGGAAGTGGAGGTCGATCCACGGCGCCGCGAACAGATAGAATAGCGCTGCGATTGCCAGATATGGCCCGAACG
>JBDTEH010000065.1:0-10945 GCA_039922635.1 Kofleriaceae bacterium
ATGCGGCTCTGGGTGCTGGTGTTCGCGCTCGCGGCGTGTGGTGCGAGCGCACCACGCTGCGAGCTTCCGCGACCGACAACCGGCGCACCGTTGATGTGGAAGGTCCAACGCGACGGCGGGCCGATCGTGTGGCTGTACGGCACGATCCACGTCGCCGGGCTCGCCGCCGTGCCGGCGTCCGCGCTCGTGGCGCTCGACGGAGCGAAGCGGTTCGCGTCGGAGCTCGGCGATGCCGCGCCGCCCGATGCGCTCGCCGACCTCGCGCGGTTGCCGTTCGGCAAGGTCCTCGATCAGCTGCTGCCGCCCGACGACTGGTACGATCTCGTCGATGCCCTGCGCGACACGATCAAGGAAGACGACCTGCGCCACGCCCGGCCGTGGTTCGCGATGACGCGACTGACCTCGAAGCTCGCACCGTCCCCGAAGCCGTCGATGGACGACGCGCTGGCCGCGCGAGCGAAGGACCATCACGAGCCCGTCGACGCGCTCGAGACCTGGGATGCGCAGCTCCAGGCCCTGGTCGACGGGGTCAGCATCGGGGATCTCGAGCAGGCGATCCATGCGCGCGCGACGATCGGCTGCGAGGTCGAGCAGTTGCGAGTGCTCTACGCGAACGGTGATGCGGTGGCGCTCGAGCCAAGACTGGTCGTGCGCGATCAGCCCACGCTGATCGACGCGCGCAACGCGAGGTGGCAGGCCCAGCTCGAGCGCTACGCGATCAGCGACGGGGCGTTCGTCGCGGTCGGCCTAGGGCACTTGCTGGGGCCGCACGGGCTGGTCGCCGTCCTCGCCGCCGCCGGGTACCACGTCGACCGCGTGCACTGACGGACACAACTTCGCCGGCACCATGTTCGCCGCGTTCCGGCCCGCGAGCGTGCACGCCCGCGCGCGCGCGATCTTCGCCTCGTCGCCGGTGGCGTGCGCCATCAACTCGAGCCACCAGGCGCGCCAATCCTGGGGATGAGCCCGCGCGACCGCGCGCGCGTCGGCGAGCGCGACCTGGTTCGCGCGATCCGATGCGACCAGGCGCGCGACCATGTTCGTCGGATCCGCGGCGAGCGCCGCGGCGACCGCGTGTTGCGTGCGCACGCCCCGTGGATCGAACGAGTCCGACAGCAAGGCCCGGATCGCCAGCACCTCGGCGTCGCTCAAGAAGCGCTGCTCGAAGCGAGTGCGCGCGAGCTGGACCTTGAAGTGCCAGATCCGATGGCTGCCCTGCAGCGCCCACGCATGCACGGTGCGATCGATCGCATCGATCGGGACCTCGGGGAAGCTCTGCACCCACGCGCGCTCGGGGCCGTCCCCCGCCGCGAGCCGATCCTCGTATGCGAGGAGTTGATCGGGATGGGTGTTCGCGAGGTACGCGAACACCAGCGCCGACGTCATGTAAAACGCACCATCGCGGCAGGTCAGCGCGGTACACGCGAACAGGCGTGGACCTGGCACGAGCGCCAACCCGCGCACCTGGGCGACCTGGGTCGCGAGCGGCTCGCCGACATCGACGACCGCCTTGTCGGGATCGAGCCGCACGGTCTCGAAGAATTGCGCGATGCCCTCGGCGAACCACACCGGCTGGCGATGGATCGCGACATGCGAGATCACGTGCGTGAGCTCGTGCGTGATGACGTGGCCGTCGCGCTCGTTGGTGTCGCCCGCGAACACGATCACGGGCAGCAGGAGCGGATTCGCATCGGGCCACGAGAACGCCGAGAACTGCGCGGGCACGTACGCGTGGATCTCGTAGCTGTCGCGCAGCGCGATCACGAGGCTGCGGCCCGATCGATCGCGCCCGGGAAAGGCGACGCCATAGACGACCTGATGCAGGTACTCGAGCTGGCGCGCGAGCTCGGTCGCGCGGCCCATCTCGACATCGGTCCACAGCGTGAAGTGCTCGCTGCGTAGCTCGAGCCACGCCGGTCCGCCCTTGCCTGGCAGCTCCGGCACCGCCGCGGCGCACGCGGCGAGCAGCACGAGTGCGGCGCGCATACCGCACGATACTGTAGATTCCCGCCATGGACTTTCTCGCCGCCCTGGACTCCGATCGGGCCGAACGCCTCGCTCAGCTCACCGGCGCCGGCCGGCTCTCGCTCACCGCCGAGGCCGGCATGGTCGATGCGCAGGCCCTGCTCCAGGTCGCGCTCGCGAACGAGGTCAACGTCGCCGAGCTCGCCGCGCTGTGGGTCGCGACCACGCCCGAGCTCGACGTCAGGCTCGCGTTCGCGCGCCAGAGCGGCGACGAGGCGAACCACTTCCACCTCGTCGCCGATCGCCTGCGCGCGCTCGGCTTCGATGTCGACGCGTACGTGCCGCCGGCGGCGAACGCCTTGTTCGAGTATCTACGCGGCTTGAGCTCGACCGTCGAGCGGCTCGCCGCCGGGCTCTATGCGCTCGAGGCCATCGCGTACGCCGTCAACGACAACTTCATGGCGTTCTGCGCCGCGCGCGGCGACGCCGAGACCGTGCGGATCTATCGCGAGTACATCCAACCCGACGAGCGCGGCCACCACGAGCTCGGCCGGCGGCTGCTCGCGAAGTACGCGATCGACCCGGCACTGCAGGCGCTCGCGCGCGCTACCGCGGTGCGCGTGTTCGAGCTCGCCGCCGCGACCCGCGCGAAGGCAGCCGAGCGGCTCGGCGCCGCGTGCTTCCCCGGGTGCTAGCTATTCGGCGATCGCGTCGCTGACCGCCGCTGCGATCTCGCTCTGCCGATCGTCGCTGATCGCGAGCGCGTCTTGCAACGCCGACAGGTACGCGTCCTCTTCGGGCTGGATCGCCAGGTCCGCGATCGTGATCAGGTACGCGACCGCGTACGCGAGATCCTTGACCTGCGCGCTGCCGAGCGCACCGGCGGCGGCGACCAGGCGAGCCTTGCGATCGTCATCGCCGCGCGGCTTGCGGTCCTCGGTCTCGACGATCTCGTCGGGGTCCGCGCCCGGTGCCATCTCGCACACCAGATCCGCGATGTCGTCGTAGAGATCGAGCTCGTCGCCATCGACGGTGCGATCGGCGTCGATCGCGAGCCGGCCGAGTCCGACGATCGCACGGGCTTGATCGACGCTCACCGTGGTGACGCCCAGTTGCTGGGCGAGCTCCTGAAACTTTTGTAGTGCGATGTCCTTCATTTGTGTCCCTTCGATGACCGCAGCTCTTCGACGAGCCGATCCGCATGATAGATCTTGCCGAGCGCCTCGAGGATGGCGGCGCTCGTCACCGCGACCGCACGGTTGCTGGCCTCGTCGTACCAGAAGTCGCCGGCGAGGCTCTCGAGGTTGCCGTCGAAGATCAACCCGACGATCTGGAGCTTCTGATCGAAGAGTGGCGAGCCCGAGTTGCCACCGATGATGTCGTTCGTGGTCGCGACGTCGAACGGTACCCGCGGATTCACCGCGCGCTTCGCCTCGAGCCACGTCTTGGGTAACGCGAACGGCGGCTCGCCGGTCGCGCGATCGTAGGCACCGCCCATGTAGGTGAACGGCGCGACCTTGGTGCCGTGGACCGTGGAGGTATAGCCCTTGACCGCGCCGTACGACAGGCGTGGCGTGAACGTCGCGTCGGGGTAGCTCGATCGACCCTCGAGCGCGAACCTCGCCTTCGCGATCTTCTCGTGCGCGGCGCGGGTGACGCCTTCGACGTCGTCGTCGTTGATCTTTCGGACCTTGCGCGCCGCGGCGTCGAACAGGCGCACGAACGCGATCATCGGATCGCGCGACGCGGACACCGCCGCCCTGCCGCCCGCGAGCAGCCGCGCGCGCACGGCCTGGTCGCCGAGCTTCGTCGCATCGACCAGGCGCTCGGCGACCTGCTGCGGCGTCTGCTTGCCGAGCAGGGCGCGCACGGTCGGATCGTCGGCGCCGAGCTCCTCGCGCACCTTGCCGAGCCAGAACGCGAGCGCGAGCTTCTCGCGCGCCGGATAGATCGCCGCGGTCGACAACACCTTCTGCTCGATGTCCGGCAGCGCCGAATCGCGATACTCGTCGAGCCGCCTGCCGTCCGGTAGCGCGCGTTCATCCGCGGCACGAACGAGTCGCACCGCGTCGTTCAAGAGATCGCCCTTCGAGAACTTCTCGAGGATGTAGTACCTGCGGAACAGGGGCTTGAACCGGGCGTACGCGTGGTCGATCGCATCGAACGCGTCGCCGACCTGCTTCGCGAGCTCGGGCTTGGCGTTGATCTGCGCGCGCAGCGCGGCCTCGGCCTCGGCCTGCTTGCGCATCATCACGTCGTCGCCGAGCGCGGCCTGGCGTCCCTTCCACGCCTTGAGCGAGTTCTCGTTGTAGAATTGCCACTCGGTCCCGATCCGGTGTTGCTCCTCGCTCGCCCGCATGAACTCGGTGAGCTCGCCGCGCCACTCGCTGCGCAGCTGCGTGATCATCGGCGCGACGACGTCGCGATCGAACACGCGCTCGGCGCCGGTGATCTCGCGCTCGGTCGAGGCCGGGTTGCCCGAGACAAACACGAGCTCGTGATCCTTGGGCCCGGTCGGCGACCAGCCGAAGTGCTCGGGCGTGCTCGCCGGCTTGCCGTGCTCGTAGACCCGCAGGAACGACATGTCGAGGTCGTAGCGCGGGAACTCGAAGTTATCGGGATCGCCGCCGAAGAACGCGATCGCGAGCTCGGGGATGCCGACGACGCGCACGTCGGTAAAGCGCTTGTAGCGGTACAGCATGAACTGACCGCCGTGGTAGAGGTTCACGACCTCGCAGCGCACCGTGGTGCCGGTCTGGCACGGCTTCTCGAGCGACGCGGAGGCCTGACGTAACGCCGCCGTGTACGCGGCGCCGGCCTTGCCGGCGGTGGCCTTCAACACCTGCGCGGTGACATCGGTGATCTGATCGAGCTGCTGGACCTCGAGGTCCGGACACTGCTTCTCGTCTTCCTGCTTGGCCGCCCAGAAGCCGTCCCTGACGTAGTCGTGGTCCTTCGACGACAGGCCCGCGACGCAGTCGTGCGCGCAGTGGTGGTTCGTCATCACCAGGCCCGAGTCACTGACGAAGCTCGCAGAGCAGATACCGGCGAGCCGCGCCGACGACAACCGCGCCTGGTCGAGCCACGCCTGATCGGGACCGAACCCGTACTTCGCCTTGACCTTCGCGGAGGGAAAGTCGTGAAACGTCCACATGCCTTCATCGGCACGCGCGTCGCGGATGACGACCGCCGCACCGAGCAGCACTGCGAGCTGGAGGTAACGCATGGCCGGGGTGATACCAGATCTCGGCGCAGCGCCGCGACCGGAGCTCAGTGCTTTGCCGCGAGCACGGCGAGCGCCGCCGCCTCCGGCGTATCGACGACCTGCAACAAGGAGAGGTCGGCCGCGGCGATGTTGTTCGCGGCGAGCACGGTCGTACGCAACCAGTCGACCAGGCCCCCCCAGTACGACGAGCCAAACAGGACGACCGGAAAGTGCGAGATCTTGCCGGTCTGGATCAGCTCGACCGCCTCGAGCAGTTCGTCGAGCGTGCCGAACCCACCGGGGAAGATCAGAAACGCCGACGAGTACTTGATGAACATCGTCTTGCGCACGAAGAAGTAGCGAAAGTTCACGAGCGTATCGATGTACGGGTTCGCCATCTGCTCGAACGGCAGCTCGATGTTGCAGCCGATCGAGCGGCCGCCCCCATCGCGCGCGCCGCGGTTGCCCGCCTCCATGATGCCCGGGCCGCCGCCGGTGATCACCGCGTAGCCTGCCTGGGCGAGGAGCTCCGCGGTGCGGCGTGCCGCCCCATAGTACGGATCGTCCCGGGTGGTCCGCGCGCTACCGAAGATCGCGACGGCCTTGCGGACGTCGCCGAGCGCGTCGATGCCCTCGACGAACTCGCTGAAGATCCGCAGGACGCGCCACGAATCGGCGCGGCGAAAGTCGGCCTCGTTCGAGCGGTCGAACAGGCGCTGATCCTCGGTGATGACCTCGGGCGGGTCGCGGATCCCGTCGTCGACATGGACCACCGAGCCGACCACGCGCCTGCCCCGTTGCGCACCCTTGCCGGCCCCCTCCTGGGCTCGCGCCTTGGCCCCCCGGACCGCCTCGTGTTGCAAGCGCGCGAGATCGGTGCGATCGAGCGCCTTGTCCCGGTTGACGGGACGGCGACCGGCGGCGGATCGTTTGACGGGATGACGACTCATCAGATCGACATGGTGCAGGTTGCGCGGCGGGTCGTGCAAGACAACGGCTTCGTCACCGACATGCCGCCGGGGCTCGTCGCGACGATCCCGGCGCGCGCCCCCGACGAAGCGCCGAGCGACCTGCGGGCGCTCGCGTGGTCCTCGATCGACAACGAGGAGTCACGCGATCTCGATCAGATCGAGGTCGCGTTTCGCCTCGCGGACAACGCGATCCGCGTGCTCGTCGGCATCGCCGATGTCGATGCGCTCGTGCCGAAGGGCTCGCCGATCGATCAGTACGCCGACGCGAACACGACCTCGCTGTACACCGGCATCCACACGTTCCCGATGCTCCCCGACGAGCTCTCGACCGACCGCTCCTCGCTGCTCGAGGACGGCAAGGACCGGCTCGCGGTGATCACCGAGATCGTGGTGCGTGCCGACGGCACGCTCGACGACGCGCAGACCAAGATCTACATCGCGCGGGTCGTCAACAAGGCCAAGCTGGTCTACGAGCGAGTCGGCGCGTGGCTCGAGGGTCACGGCGATGCGCCCCACGGCGGGCCCGAGATCGCGGCCCAGCTCGAGCTCCAAGACGAGGCCGCGCAGCGCCTGCGCGCGCTGCGCCACCAGCATGGCGCCCTCGATCTCGAGACGATCGAGGCCAGCCCGGTGATGAAGAACGACCACGTGGTCGACCTCGAGCTCCAGCACAAGAACCGCGCCCGCGAGCTGATCGAAGATCTCATGATCGCGGCGAACGGTGCGACCGCCCGCTACCTCGAACAACGCGGGCGGTCCTCGATGCGTCGCGTCGTCGCACGCCCGAAGCGGTGGGACCGCATCGTCGAGCTCGCCGGCACGTTCGGGACCCAGCTACCGGTCGAGCCCGATGCGAAGGCACTGTCCGAGTTCCTCGTCCAGCGCCGCACCGCCGATCCGACCAGGTTCGCGGATCTATCGCTGTCGATCGTGAAGTTGCTCGGCCCGGGCCAGTACGTGCTGCAACGCGCGGGCGACCCGGAGCAGGGCCACTTCGGGCTCGCGGTCGACGATTATATGCACTCGACCGCGCCGAACCGTCGCTATCCCGATCTGATCACGCAGCGCCTGCTCAAGGCCAGCGCGGGCGGTCTGCCCGCGCCGTACAGCGACGACGAGCTGATCCGGATCGCCGATCATTGCACCGAGCGCGAGAACGCCGCCCGCAAGGTCGAGCGCACCATGCGCAAGGTCGCCGCCGCCGAGTTCCTGTCGTCCCGGATCGGCGAGGAGTTCGATGCGATCGTCACCGGCGTGTCCGCCAAGGGCACGTTCGTCCGCCTGTTCCAGCCGCCCGCC
The DNA here is from genome assembly GCA_039922635.1 of Kofleriaceae bacterium. Classification (GTDB taxonomy): domain Bacteria; phylum Myxococcota_A; class Polyangia; order Haliangiales; family Haliangiaceae; genus JABFXX01. The sequence goes on from JBDTEH010000065.1 coordinate 7,441, forward strand.
GAGGGCCGCGTCGTGCGCGGCGAGCACGGCCTCGATGTCGGCGACAAGCTGCGCGTCCGCCTCGTCGATACCGCGGTCGCGAAGGGCTTCATCGACTTCGTCCGCTTGTGATGAAGCTGCTATCGTGACCGGGTGGCTCGCCCGATCGCTCCCGAGACCGTCCGCGCGTACATGGCGCGCGACTGGCGCGGACTTCGCGACGCGAAGCGACGATACTGGCGCGGTCGACTCGATCGCGGCGGGCTGGGCGAAGCGTTACGCGTGAGCGAGGCGCTGCGCGTCCAGGCTATGTCGAACAACCCGAGCTGGCCTACCGAGCAACAGCGTGACCAAGACCTCGAAACCCACCGGCGCGTCGCGCAAGCGCTCCAGGCGACCGCGTCGATCCGACGAACGCCAGCCCGAAGCCGCACTCGTCGCGTTCGCTAGCCTCGCCAAGCGGCTCGGCCTCCGCTGGTACGTGTTCGGCGCGCAGGCGGTGAACCTTCACGGGTTCCCCCGGACCACGGCGGATCTAGATCTCACGATCGAGCTCGGCGATCGCTCGATCGAGCAGGTCATGGCGGCGCTGATCAAGGCCGGCTTCCTCCCGCGGTTCGCCGATGCCGCCTTCATCGCGTCGACCCGCGTGATCCCGGTGGTCCATGGTGCGAGCGCGTTCCCGATCGATCTCGTGCTCGCCGGCCCCGGCCTCGAGGAGCGCTTCCTCGACGAGGTCGTGCTCCGCAAGGTCGGTCGTTCGAGCATCCCGCTGTTGTCCGTCGAGAACCTGATCGTGACCAAGCTGCTCGCAGCCCGGCCCAAGGACCTCGAGGATGTGCGCGAGCTGATCGCGATCCGCGACGTCGACCACGCGAAGGTCGAGGAGTTGCTGTCGATCCTCGAAGCCGCGCTCGATCAAAGCGACCTACGGCCGCTCTACCGCCGGTTGCGCGCGCAACGAGGCGGCGCTCACTCGGCCTTGAACACCCAGATCTGACAACCAGCACGAACCTCCAGGGTTTAGCGCTCGCTCTCCATGCGGCGTGCGAACGCTTCCACGAGCGGGGTGAGCTCCTCGGCCGTGCGCGCCTGGCCGGGCGCGAGGCCGTACGTGATCCGCGTACCACCGTCGATCGGCTCGAACCGCGCGAACCCGGTCACCCCCGCGGCCTTCCCGAGCTTGGGTTGCCAGTGGACCTCGCGATGGACGCGATCGTAGGTGTACACGAGCGTGTAGGCGAACGTCCCGAGCTCGAAGTGGATCTCCGCGGGCAGGCCGCGTTCGACCGTGAGGATCTCCGCGCTGAGCAGGCCCGGCACCCAGCTGGTGAGCCGCGCCACATCCGTGAACACGCGCCAGCACGCATCGACATCGCGCGGCACGACCGTGGTCACCGTCTCCATCGCGCACACCATAGCAAACTCGGTTGGGCTATACGTGACGGCGATGTGGCAGCCAGGCCCCCGCGACGACGCCGCGCTCGCGGCCGCGTGGCGGGCCGCCACGCCGTTTCCGTACGTGGTGCTCGATGACCTGGTGCCGACCGGCGACTTGATGGAGGTGCTCGACGAGGAAGGGGTCGCGCGCTACGAAGCCGACCTGTTCGCGTTCGAGGCCTCGCCGCCGAACGGGCTGGCCGAGCTGCGGGTCGAGTTCGCCGCCGCGCTCGCACCGCTGCTGTCGCGCGTGACCGGCAAGCAGGTCGCGCGGGCCGACATGCGTGCGTTCGCCTATCGACCGGGACACTACCTGTTGCCGCACACCGATCATCAGGACGGCCTCGCCCGCGTGCTCGCCTACGCGTACTACCTGCCCTCGCCGGAGCCTCCGCGTGGTGGCGAGCTCGAGCTGTTCCGCTGCGAGCTCGACGCCGGCGAGCTGGTCGTCACCGAGCCGGCGACGCGAATCGAGCCGCGGCCGTGGCGGCTGGTGGTGTTCGACGTCAGCGCGGTGTCGCTGCACCAGGTCCGCGAGGTGCTCGGCGGCTCGAGGATCTCGCTCGCCGGATGGTTCTACGCATGAGCCTCGACCAGCTCCTCGCGACGCGCAGTGCCGTGATCGTGCCGAGCGGCATCACCGCGCGGTTCGAAGGCTTCGCGCGCTACCGGCTGCTCGATCGCGGCAGCTACGAGTATCTCGACGTCCCGGCGGATCCGCGGATCGGCGCGCTCGTCGCGGCGCACACCGGTGCGGTCCGGCGTTGCATCGCGAGCCGCGTGATCCGGCTCCTCCCCGGCGACTATGTGCTCGCACGCCACGATCCGAGTCCGACCGGGCTCGAGGTCGTCGTCGACGTGTCCCCCGCACCGTCCGCTGCCGAGCTGCACTATCGCCAGCACGGCCAGCTGTTGTTGCGCGTGCCCTGCGCGCCGGGCACCGCGGCGCTCGTCCCGCGCAACCCGACGGTGACGTGCAACCACACCTACCTATCCAGGCTCGGCACCGCCGAGGTCGTGCGCTGGATCTGTCTGTACGCGACCACGTAGCGATCGCCGAACTAGTCGAAGGCCGGGCTCGGGCGGGTCGCCGACGGGTCTAGCCTGCCACGCGGCCGCCTGCGTGATAGACAGACCTATGGGTCAGCTCGTCGACGGCACCTGGCACTCCGGATGGTACGAGCCCGACGAGGGCGGCGCGTTCGAGCGCCCCGCGACCGTGTTCCGCGGCCACGTCGCGCAGGTCAGCTCCGGGCGGTATCACCTGTATGCCGCCAGCGCGTGCCCGTGGGCACACCGCACCTTGATCACGCGCTCGCTCCGCGGGCTCGACCACGCGATCGGCGTGACGCTCGTCGACCCGCACATGGGCGACGACGGCTGGGTGTTCAAGCCCGACGATCCGGATCCGCTCGGCGGTGGCAGGTTCCTGCGCGATGTCTATCTTCGCGCCGACCCGCGCTACACCGGCCGCGTCACGGTGCCGGTGTTGTGGGACCGGGAGCTCGGCGTGATCGTGAACAACGAGTCGCGCGAGATCATGCGCATGCTCGATCTCGACTTCGCGCCGCTCGCGATCGCGCCGATGATGAACACGCTCGCACCGCCGGACCTGCGCCCCGAAATCGATCGCATCCTCGATGCGATCTACGAGCCGATCAACAACGGCGTCTACCGCGCCGGCTTCGCGCACACCCAGGCCGCGTACGACCAGGCCGTCCACCAGCTGTTCGAAGCGCTCGCGCACTGGGACCGCGAGCTCGCGGATCAGCCGTTCCTGTGCGGCGCGTACATGACCGAGGCCGACATCGCGCTGTTCACGACCTGCCTGCGCTTCGACCTCGTCTACTACGCGCACTTCAAGTGCAACGTGAAGCGCCTGCGCGATCACGCGAACTTGTGGAAGTTCACGCGCCGGATGTGGAGTCACCCCGGCGTGCGCTCGACGTGCTCGCTCGACGAGATCAAGACCCACTATTACTGGAGCCAGACCACGGTGAACCCGACGCGGATCGTCCCTGCCGGTCCGGCCGAGTACGAGCGCGACCTCGACGCCCCGCTCTGAGTCCAGCTCCTCGTACGTTGG
>JBDTEH010000066.1:0-9841 GCA_039922635.1 Kofleriaceae bacterium
GCCGCCGAGCTCGGCACCGTCGGACTCGTCGCACGCGCGGCCGGGCTCCACCGTGACCTCCGCACGACGCACCCTTCCGGTTACTACCGGTTCGCGCACGTGCCGATGTCCGTGATCGCGTCGGGCGACGTGTTCGCGCGCGCGTTCGTACGCAAGCTGGAGATCAAGCGATCGGTCGACTTCATCCGGCGCGAGCTCGCGCTGTTGCCGGCTGGCGCGACGAGCTGCCCGGGCGCGGCGGGCGCGGCGAGCGCGGGGCTTCGGCCCGATCACATCGCGGTCGCGCTCGTCGAAGGCTGGCGCGGCGAGCTCTGCCACGTCGCGCTCACCGGCGCCGACGGCCGCTTCGCGTCCTACAAGATCGTCGATCCGTCGTTCCACAACTGGATGGCGCTCGCGATCGCGCTGCGCGGTCAGCAAGTCTCGGATTTTCCGCTCTGCAACAAGAGCTTCAACCTGTCGTACTGCGGTCACGACCTGTGAGGTGCCCATGAGGCCCATGAGGAATCGATGCTGAACATCTTCCGCGCACGCCTGCACCAGGGAGCTCGGACGGTCCAATTCCCCGACCAGGAGCCGACGCTACCGCCTCGGTTCCGTGGGCGACCGCTGCTCGATGCGTCGCGCTGCGCCGACGGCTGCACCGCGTGCGTCGACGCGTGTCCGACGGGCGCGGTCACAGCCGGTCCCGATCGGCTCGCGCTCGACCTGGCGCGCTGCTTGTTCTGCGCGGACTGCGTCGAGGCCTGTCCCGAGGGCGCGATCGGGTTCTCCTCGGACTTTCGCCTCGCGGAGCGAGCGCGGTCGCGACTCCTGGTGCGCTCGCCGGTCCCGACGCCCACCACGCCGGATGGCGCGCGCGAGCTCGTGCTCGCCAAAGAGCTGCTCCGGCTGTTCGGCCGTTCGCTCAAGCTGCGCGTGATCAGCACCGGCGGCTGCGGCGGGTGCGAGGCCGAGGTCAACGTGCTCGGCACGGTCGTGTTCGACCTCAGTAGGTTCGGGATCCAGTACGTCGCGTCGCCACGGCACGCGGATGGGCTGCTGATCACCGGACCCGTCACGAGCCACATGCGCGAGGCGCTGCGCAAGACCTACGACGCGATCCCCGAGCCTCGCCTCGTGATCGCGGTCGGCGCGTGTGCGATCTCCGGCGGGCCGTACGTCGACCACCCCGAGGTCCACAACGGCGCGGACTCGACCGTCCCGGTCGATCTGTACGTGCCGGGCTGCCCGCCGCATCCGCTCACGATCCTCGAGGGCCTGATCGGCTTGCTAGGCCGGACCCGCGAGGCTGCACGATGACGGCGCCGAAGCGTCGAGTCGCGCTCGTGTCACCCGCGGGCGACGCACGGTCCACGCTCGCCAGGTACCTCACCACCGCGGGTTTCGCCGTCCACGAAGGCGACCGCCCCGAGGTCGCCCGCTCGTGCACCGCGGTGGTCGCGATCGACGATGGCGCTAGCGACGCGCTCGTCGCCGAAGTCCGCGCGTGGCTGAAGCTGACCAGGCTCCGGCGCGTGGTCGTCGTCACCGCGAAGCCGGCGGCGCTCGACGAGCTGGTCGCGGCGTACGGCGATCGCTTGTACGTCCTCCCCGCGCCGGTGTTCGGCTGGGATGTCGTCGATGCCCTGCGCAGCTCCGAGCCGCTGCGGCCACGCGGAGCCTGATCGTGGCGTAGGGTACGAGCGTGGCCCGCAAGACCTTGTCTCCGATCGTCGTGCTCGAGCCGGTGATGGCGTCGCCGGTCATGCGGGCCTTCGACCGCGTGCTCCGCGCGGTCGCGCCCAAGCACGTGACGGTCACGTTCGTCGGTGAGAGCGGCGCGGGCAAGGAGGTGATGGCGCGCCGGCTGCACGATCTGTCGCCTCGCTGTAGTGGCCCGTTCGTGCCGATCAACTGCGCCGCGATCCCCGACGCGCTGTTCGAGAGCGAGCTGTTCGGCCACGAGCGGGGCTCGTTCACCGGGGCCATGGAGCGCGGCCACGGCAAGGTCGAGATGGCGGCGGGCGGGACGCTGTTCCTCGACGAGGTCGCCGAGATGCCGCTCGCCCTGCAACCGAAGCTCCTGCGCTTCCTGGAGACCCATCGGTTCATGCGCCTGGGCGGGACCAAGAAGCTCGAGGTCGACGTGCGTGTCGTGCTCGCGACGCTGCGCCCTCTCGAGGATGAGGTCCGCGCGGGCCGCTTCCGCGAGGATCTCTACTTCCGGATCCAGGGCATCACCTTGACCGTGCCGCCGCTGCGCGAGCGACGGCGCGATATCCCCACGCTGATCGACGCCTTCGTGGCGCAACTCTCGGCGATCCATGATTGCGTCCCGCCCAAGTTGACGCGCAAGGCATGGACCACGCTCGTCGCGCACGGCTGGCCCGGGAACGTCCGCGAGCTCCGTAACGTCATCGAGTTCGTGACGATCCTGCGCTCGGGAAAGCCAGTGCGCGTCCAGGATCTCCCCCCAGGACTCCACCGTGCGCTCGAGTCCCAGCGTTCGATCGACGCGGCCGCCCTGGAGCTAGATCTCGATCGACCGCTCGCGCAGATCATCGATCGGGTGATCGATCATATCGTCGCCCTCGAGCTCGGGAACCTCACGCGAGCGGCGAAGCGGCTCGGCGTCAGCGTCCGCACCTTGCAACGACGACGCCGCGCCTAGCGGAGATCACGCTCTCCGCACGTCGCAGCGTCGCGTGACGGGCGCGCTCGTACCGGATGCCCGGCGAGCGCTACCGCCCGCCCTGCGTCCGTTCGAGGACCGACGACGCGACTTACCTCTGGAGGTCCGCCATCGCGATGCCGAGCGCCTTCGCGACCCCCTCGCCGTAAGCCGGATCGGCCTTCTGGCAGTTGCCGATGTGGCGGATCTTGATCTCCCGGGGTGCGTCGCCCATCGCGCGGGCGGTGTTCTCGAACAGCACCTGCTGCTGCGCCGCGGTCATGATCCGGAACAGCTTGCCGGGCTGGGAATAGTAGTCGGCATCCTCGCGGTGGTGCCAGTGGTCGGCCGCGCCTTGGAGAGAGAGCGGCGGCTCGGCGAACTTCGGCTGCTCCTGCCACTCGCCATAGCTGTTGGGCTCGTAGGCCAGCGTGCTGCCGTGGTTGCCGTCGACCCGCATCGCGCCGTCGCGGTGGAAGCTGTGGACCGGGCAGCGCGGCGCGTTCACCGGGATCAGCGCGTGGTTCACGCCGAGCCGGTAGCGCTGCGCGTCGCCATACGAGAACAGGCGGCCTTGGAGCATCTTGTCCGGGGAGAACCCGATGCCCGGGACGACACTCGCCGGGTTGAACGCGGCTTGCTCGACCTCGGCATGGTAGTTCGCCGGGTTCTTGTCGAGCTCCATCACGCCCACCTCGATCAGCGGGTAGTCCTGATGGGGCCAGACCTTGGTCAGATCGAAGGGGTTGTACGGGCACTCCGCCGCGTCGCTCTCGGGCATCACCTGCACGAACAGCTTCCAGCGCGGGAAGTCGCGGTTCTCGATGGCGTTGTAGAGGTCGCGCTGGTGGCTCTCGCGATCTTTGCCGACCAGCGCCTCGGCCTCGGCGTCGCTCAGGTTCTTGATGCCTTGCTGGGTCTGGAAGTGAAACTTCACCCAGGAGCGCGTGTTGTTCGCGTCGAGGAAGCTGAACGTGTGGCTGCCGAACGCGTGCATGTGGCGATAGCTCGCGGGGATGCCGCGGTCGCTCATCGTGATCGTGACCTGGTGCAGCGCCTCCGGAAGCGAGCTCCAGAAGTCCCAGTTGTTGCGCGCGGACCTGAGATTGGTCCGGGGGTCGCGCTTCACGGCGTGGTTGAGGTCCGGGAACTTGAGCGGGTCGCGGAGGAAGAACACCGGCGTGTTGTTGCCGACCAGGTCCCAGTTGCCTTCCTCGGTGTAGAACCGCATCGCGACGCCGCGGATGTCGCGCTCGGCATCCGCCGCGCCGCGCTCTCCTGCCACGGTCGAGAACCGCACGAGCATGTCGGTCTTCTTGCCGACCTTCGCGAACAGCTTGGCCTTGGTGTACCTGGTGATGTCGTGAGTGACCGTGAAGCTGCCGAAGGCCGCCGAGCCCTTCGCGTGCATCCGGCGCTCCGGGATGACCTCGCGATCGAAGTGGGCGAGCTTCTCCAGAAACCACACGTCCTGCAGCAACATCGGGCCGCGCGGGCCCGCGGTCAGGACGTTCTGGTTATCGGGCACCGGTGCGCCACCGCTCGTGGTCAGCTTCTTCTTGTCCGTCATAGATCCTCCTCGCCGTGTATCGCTCGAGGGACCCTTAGCAAGACCTCGGCCAAGACGCAATTTCGCGCCGGCCACGCGCCGACCACGCGCCGACCATGACGGATCCCCGACCGCGGGCGTGGGGTTTCACTGGACGAGTCAGAAGGCCTGGTCGCTGAAGCTGAGCATGCGCACGTGGGACGGGCTCGCCAGCGGCTGCGTCACGAGCAACCCATCGTGGCCGCCGCCATCGCGGTGGACGAGGTGGGCACCATCGCCGCCGTAGGTCGTGGTGTAGATCGACACGTGGTTCGCGGTCGCGAGATCGCCGGTGAGCGTCGTGACGATCTGGGCCTTGGTGAAGAGCGGTAGCGCGGTGGCGTGAACCCCGAGCGCGGGGTAGTCGACCGTCACGCCGGTGTGGAAGCCCTCGGTCCAGGCCGGACCCGAAGGCATCGCGATGTCGATCGTGCCGGTATGGACGTCGTCGATGTGAGTCTGGCCGTCGGTCGCATCGATCGCGATGTCGTAGATCGCGCCGTTCATCTTGATCTGGAGGTGGACGTGCGAGTCGTCATCGTTGCAACCACTGGTTTGACCCGGCGCCACGATCGCGACCAGGTAGCCGTCGAGTCGGCCGAACGTTCCGGACGACGGCAACGCCGTACCGAACTGACTCGTGCACGGCTGGCGGGTCGGCGTGCCATCGAGGCTCGACGCCGCGTCGGTGTCGGCGTTGGTGTGGGCATCGGCTCGCGTGGCGTCGAGCAGCGTCGCGCCGTGCCCGTCGGGGACCGCGGGACCGTCTCCTGCCAGCAGCGGGGCGTTGCCGCATCCCAACCACACCAGCAAGAGTGAACAGCGCGCATACATCGATGACAGGCTAGGCGCGCGCTCGTGGCGCCGGCGAGTTGACGTTCCAACACCCGGTGACAGCAGTGTTGTTCATGAGGCGCACGGCGTGGTGTGACCGCGGCGCACGAACCTCGGTAGGAGTTAGCGCACCCTCGACGCGTGGTAAGAAGCCCCGCGGATAACCACGAGCGCGACGAGCTCCGCGACTGGCTCGCGCGCGGCCTCGCCTACTCGGCGACGTTGCCACCCAAGCACAGGAAGCCGGTCGGTAAGCGTCCGAAGCCGCGCTGGTAGCTGTGACGCGTCCCGACGTGATCGACAAGCTCCATCGCTACGTCGACCAGGTTCGCGCCGGCACCGCGAAGCTCGGCAAGAAGCCCGCGGTCGCGCGCCTCGAGCTCGCGTGCGCGTTTGCGGAGCAACTGCATCGCGCGTTCGGTTGGCTGTGGACCAAGACTCCTCGGGCGGTGGGCATCGCGTCGCCGACCGGCTCGCACACGATGCAGCTCTTGCCGATGTTCGAACGGATCGCGAAGCCGAAAGGTGGCTCGAACACGATCGCGCTGCAGTTCAACATGATCGCGGCCGGCAACCTACCGAAGGCGAAGCGCAACGCGTTCGTCGGCTTGAGCTAGGAGCTCCACTCGCGGCCGCGGCGTGGCACCGGACGAGCCGCCGGTGGCATGCCCGGGGAGCACCTCCTTGCGCTGCAACGCATCGTGCCTACATTGCACGCGGACGAGCTCCGTCCGGAGGCAAGCTCATGATGACCAAGATCTCCGATCTTCCGCCTGGTGTCCTCGGGTTCGAGGTGTCTGGCCGGCTTCGCCGCGAGGACTACCAGGACGTCCTCGCGCCTGCATTACGCGAGGCAGCCACGCAGGGCGCCGTGCGGGTCGTGATCGTGATGCCGAAGTACGAAGGCTTCACCAGCGGAGCCCTCTGGCAGGATCTGAAGCTGGGCGTGGAAAACTGGCATACCTGGAAGCGCATCGCGCTGGTCACCGATATCGAGTGGATGATTCATGGGGTCGATTGGTTCGGATGGATGACACCGGGCGAGGTCAAGCACTTCTCGATGGCCGAGCGAGCCGCCGCGATCTCCTGGGCCGCGGGCTGACCGCAGGCAAAATCGGGGTGTGGCCGGCACGAGCACTCCAACTCCGACGCGGTAGTCTCGGCCACGTATGCCAACGACCAGCGATCTCGATGCGCTCTGGAGCGCATCCGGGCGCAGCGAATGTAGTGTTTCCGGTGCGGCGCTCGACGCGGTGCGCACGCTGGATCCGAAAGTAGCGACCAAGCGGGCGAAGCTCGTGTCGGCGCTGATCGCCAACGGCAGCTCGGCGACGGCTGCATCGCCCCGCGATCTGAATCGCACGGCGCTGCACTACGCGGCGGCGACCGGGAATCTGCCGGTGATCGACGTGTTGCTCGCCGCGGGCGCCTCGCCAACCCAAAAGGACAGCGCCGGTCCGGGTTATACGCCGTTCGATTACGCGCTCGCGGCCGGCATCGAACCGGCGCGGAGGCTGCTCGCCGCGGGAGCGACGCTCGACCACTCGCGGATCGGAACGCACGCGACGCCTGCGCTCCTCGACGCGCTGACGAAGGCGGGTGCGGTGCTCACGCCGGCGGTCGTGCGCGACATCGCGAACAGTGCGCTCAACAGTCGCGACGGCAAGCTCGCGGTCCTCAAGTGGCTCGCCGCGCACGGTGCCGATCTCTCGCCGGTGCTCGACGACAAGTTCAACGGCAAGCGCAACGCCGCCGCGATGACGTACATCGCGTCGCTCGCGAAACCGGCTCCGAAACGGCCGGTCGCGATCGACGAGGACCTGCCGGCGCTCGTCGAGCTCGGCACGCAACTCGGCATCGCGGCGAAGAAGGCGGCCGACGACAACGGCGACCTCGCGTATTACCGGCGCGAAAAGGATCTCGATCCGACGAAGCTGCCCGGCGACTACTGGCGCTCGCGGTTCGAGGAGCAAGCCCGAACGTTGATGCGCAAATCGCCGACCCTGGCCAAGCTCGACGAACGCACGGCACTCCAGCCAGTGCACGCGGCGTATCTCGCGAGCTGGCGTGCGCCGGTGTCGACGCCGCAGAAGTCGTTCGCGAAGCCGCGCCACACGCGCGCACCCGCCGGCAGTCGCCGCGCGCAGCGCAGCCGCCCTGACTCGAAGTAGCCCGGGCATGGCCGTCCGGCCCGCGCGGTGCGGAGCCGCTCGCGGCCCTCGCTGTCGTAGGGATGCGTCACACTTCCGGCGTGCCCGTGCTCCGGCCATATCAGGAAGCCGCGATCGAAGCCGTCATCGCGGCGCGTCGAGCCGGGATCAAGCGGATGGTCGTGTGTCTGCCGACGGGTGCCGGCAAGACGGTGATCTTCTCCGAGCTCGCGCGCAGGGCCCGCAAGCAGGTGCTCGTGCTCGCGCATCGCGAGGAGCTGCTCGGTCAAGCGAAGGACAAGCTCGAGCGGGCGCTCGCGGGGACGAGCGTGGTCTCGATCGAGCGCGGCAGCGACCGCGCCGCGGTGGAGGCGAAGGTGCTCGTCGCGTCGTTGCGGTCGTTGCACGAGGAGCGCCTCGCGAAGTTGCTGGAGGGCCGCGATTTCGGGCTCGTGATCTACGACGAGTGCCACCACGCCGCTGCCGATGACAACCTGCGGATCTTGCGCCAGCTGCGCGCCTTCGATCCGGCATGGGAGGGCACGCTGCTCGGGTTCACCGCGACGACCGCGCGTGGTGATGGCAAGGGGCTCGATGCGGTGTTCGAGCGCATCGTGTACTCGAAGACGCTCCCCGACCTGATCGACGCCGGCTATCTCGCACGGTTGAAGGGGTTCCGGATCGACACCGCGGCCGACCTCACGCGGATCGCTCCGAGCGGCGCGGATCTTCCCGAGGAGGAGCTGGCCGAGGCGGTCGATATCCAGGATCGCAATGCGCTGGTGGCTCGTTCGATCCAGGAGCTCGCCCGTGACCGTCGCACGATCGCGTTCTGCGCCAGCGTGAATCACGCGCGCAACCTATCGCGTGCGTTGAACGCGATCGGGGTGCCGGCCGGCATCGTGCATGGCGCGATGGCGAGCGCGGATCGCGCGCGGGCCCTCGCCGAGTTTCGCGCGGGTCGCACGCAGGTGATCGCGAACGTCGCCGTGCTCACCGAAGGCTTCGACGATCCGGGCGTGTCGTGCATCGCGATGGCGAGGCCGACCCGATCGGAAGGCCTGTACGCGCAGTGCATCGGGCGCGGCACCCGGCTGTTCGAGGGCAAGCACGATTGCCTGATCCTCGATTTCGTCGATGTCTCCACGCTCAGCCTGTGCTCGCTGCCTTCCTTGTTCGGCTGTCCGCGCGATCTCGATCTGTGCGGCGGTGATGCCGGCGAGGCCCGCGCGGCGTGGATGCAGCTCCTGCTCGATCAGCCGGACTTCGAGCTCGAGGCAGGCGCGCTGACCCTGCGCGAGATCCAGGATCGCGCCGCGAGCTTCGATCCGTTGACGCTCGAACCGGATCTCGAGGTTCGCGCGATCTCGGGCAACGCGTGGTTCTCGCTCGGCCGCCATGGGGTGGGGCTGCACTTCGAGCGCCACGGCCGACCGATCGCGGTCACCGTGCTGCGACGCGGCGCGCGTGGAAAGATCTGGTACGTCGAGCTCGACGGGCGCGTCATGGATCGCTTCACGACGCTCGAGCAGGCCGTCGAGGCGGTCGACTACGAGATCGATCAGATGGGCCGCGCGGCGAGCGCATCGGCGCGCGACGATGCACCCTGGCGCACGGACGGCCGGGCCGAGCAGCTCCGCCTCGCGGTGTGGAGAGCGACGCGCTACGCGTAGGGGGCGCGACCTGCAACGATGGTCCGCGCGGCGGCGGAGGCCAGCGGCCGTACCGGTTCACGGTCGGGATTCGCGACTGTTTTGGGCTGTGATCTGGTGGACGAGCGCGAGCAACGCATCGGTCCGGAACGGCTTGTCGAGCCAGGGTCGCCCGCAGGTCTCGAGAAATGTCGCGGCCTGGCGCGAGAACACGCCACCCGTGAGGAACACGAAGCGCTGCGCGAGCTCCGGCCACGTAGTCGAGACCCGGGTGAACAGCTCGATGCCGGTCATCTCCGGCATGAGCAGATCGCACAGGATCACGTCGAAGTGCTCGCCCTGCTCGAACAGCGCGAGGGCCCGCTTGGCCATGTCGGCCACCACGACGTCCGCCTCCGCTTCGAGGATCCGGGCGGTCGCCTTGATCAGCAACGGCTCGTCGTCGATCACCAGCACGCGCGGCCGGCGTTCGAGGTGCGACACGGCCTCCGCTTCGGGCTGTGACGGAGCCTCGGCCGTCGCTCTCCGGGCGACCGGGAGCGCGACGCGAAACGTCGTGCCGATGCCGGGCGCGCTGTCGACCTCGATCGTTCCCCCGAGCCGGCTCACGATGCCGTGGCTGATCGCGAGCCCGAGCCCGGTGCCGTGCGACTTGGTCGTCACGAACGGTTCGAAGATCCGGGCGACGAGGCTCGGATCCATCCCGGCGCCGGTGTCGGAGACCGAGACGATGACGCGATCGCCCTCGACGCGCGCCGAGACGGTGATCGTGTGCCGGTCGGCCATGCCCGGCGACAGCGCCTGGGCCGCGTTGATCAACAGATTGAGGAACACCTGCCCGAGCCGGGTCTCGTTGCCGGTGACCGGCGCGAGGTCCGCGAGGTCCAGGACGAGCTTGGCGCGGTGCTTGAGCTCGGCGGCGGCCATGCGCGCCGCGTAGTGGATCACCGGCGCGAGCTCGACC
>JBDTEH010000067.1:0-5951 GCA_039922635.1 Kofleriaceae bacterium
GAGAACCCTCCGCCTCGACCCGGGACGACATCGAGGGTCAGATCGGTATGCTTCCACAGCTCGTACTGCTGGCCGCCCATGTAGAAGCCGGCGCCACCCACGTCGCCGAGATGCACGTCGCGCTGGCCGAGCTTGAACTCGCCCACGACGTAACACATCGGCGAGCTGCCATCGCAGCAGCCGCCCGATTGATGAAACATCAGCGGGCCATGCTGCGCGGTCAGTCGCGCGATCCATTCGAGTGCGCTGGGGGTGGCGGAGATCGAGCTCAGAAAAAGCCCATCGGGTTCGGGTCGTAGCTGACCAAAAGGTTCTTGGTCTGCTGGTAGTGCTCGAGCATCATCTTGTGGTTTTCGCGACCGATGCCGGACTGCTTGTAGCCACCGAAGGACGCGCCCGCGGGGTACAGGTGATAGCAGTTCGTCCACACCCGGCCCGCTTCGATCGCACGACCGGCACGATATGCGGTCGCGCCATCGCGTGTCCACACGCCGGCCCCGAGGCCGTAGAGCGAGTCGTTCGCGAGCGCCATCGCGTCGTCGAAGCCGTCGAAGCTCGTCACCGAGACCACCGGGCCGAAGATCTCCTCCTGGAAGATGCGCATCTTGTTGTTGCCCTCGAAGATCGTCGGCGCGACGTAGTACCCGTCCTCGAGCGCACCGCCGAGGCGAACGCGTTCACCGCCGGTGCGGATCTTGGCGCCCTCCTTCTTGCCGATGTCCATGTACGACATGATCTTCTCGAGCTGATCGTTCGACGCTTGCGCGCCGATCATGGTGTCGGTGTCGAACGGATCGCCTTGCTTGATCTTCTTGGTGCGTTCGACGGCGAGCTCGAGGAATGCGCCATAGATCTTCTTGTCGATCAGTGCGCGCGAGGGACACGTACAGACCTCGCCCTGGTTCAACGCGAACATCGTGAAGCCCTCGAGGGACTTCTGGCGGAACGCGTCGTCCTTGTCGAGTACGTCGGCGAAGAACACGTTCGGCGACTTGCCGCCGAGCTCGAGCGTCACCGGGATCAGGTTCTCCGACGCGTACTGCATGATCAGGCGGCCGGTCGTGGTCTCGCCGGTGAACGCGATCTTCGCGATGCGCGGGTTCGATGCGAGCGGCTTGCCGGCCTCGATGCCGAAGCCGTTGACGATGTTGAGCACGCCCGGGGGCAAGAGATGTCCGATGAGCTTGGCCCACAGGAGGATCGTCGCCGGCGTCTGCTCGGCGGGCTTGAGCACGACGCAGTTACCCGCCGCGAGCGCGGGGGCGAGCTTCCACGCGGCCATCAGCAGCGGGAAGTTCCACGGGATGATGAGGCCCACGACGCCGAGCGGCTCCTTGACGTGATACGCGACCGTGTCGTGGTCGATCTCGGACATCGACCCTTCCTCGGCGCGCAAGCAGCCCGCGAAGTAGCGGAAGTGATCGATCGCCAGCGGCAGATCGGCGGCGAGTGATTCGCGAATCGGCTTGCCGTTGTCCCAGCTCTCCGACATCGCGAGGAGCTCGAGGTTCTGCTCCATGACGTCGGCGATCTTGTTGAGGATCCGCGCACGTTCTGCATGGGCCGTGCGCCCCCACGCAACCTTTGCGCCGTGCGCCGCATCGAGCGCCTTCTCGATGTCCTCGGCGGTGCCGCGGGCGATCTCGGTGAACGGCTTGCCCGTCACCGGGGAGATATTCGCGAAATACTGTCCCTTCACGGGGCGCACGAACTCGCCACCAATGAAGTTGTCGTAGCGCGACTCGTAGTTGAGCTTCGCGCCCGGCGTGTTCGGATGTGGATATCGCATGCGCGTCGTCGAGTGCATGGATGGCGCCAACGCACGCCCGCGCCGAGCCATCCCTACTCAGGCGCGCGGCAGATCGGTCGCAGCCTCGTACGTGCCGCGCCGCGCGGCGCGATCGCAGCGGGCACGATGCAGCAGGGCCTGCTGCGCCGCGCCGACCTTGTTGACGTCGCCGCGCCAGATCTCGAGCGCGGGGTACTGGATCGCCCGGGCAAACGAGAACGTCAGCGCCCACGGCTGCGCGCCGAACCGCGCGTTCATCGCGTTCAACCGCGCCGACGCGAGCTCGCCGGACTGGCCGCCGGACAGGAACGCGATGCCCGGGACGGCGGCCGGGACCACGCGGCGCAGGCAGGCCACGGTGGCCTCGGCGACCACGGCAAGGGCGGGCTGATCGGGGCAGCTCGAGCCGGCCAGCACCATGTTGGGCTTGAGGATCATGGCCTCGAGCTCGACGCGCTGCGTGCTCAGCTCGTCGAACACCGCCCGCAGCACGGCCTCGGTGACCTCGCGACAGCGGTCGAGCGAGTGCGCGCCCTCCATCAGCACCTCCGGCTCGACCGCGGGGACGAGGCCGGCCTGCTGACAGGTCACGGCATAGCGCGCGAGCGCATGCGCGTTGGCCTCGATGCAGGCCCGCGTCGGTAGGCCGTCCCCGATCGCGATCACCGCGCGCCACTTGGCGAACCGCGCGCCGGCGCGCGCGTAAGCGCCGAGGCGATCGCGCAGGCCATCGAGGCCCTCGGTGAGCCGCTCGCCGGGGCAGCCCGCCATGGCCTTCGCGCCCAGGTCGACCTTGATCCCGGCGACCATCCCGGCGGCGCGGATCGCGTCGACGAACGGCGTGCCATCCGCGGTGTGCTCGCGGATGGTTTCGTCGTAGAGGATCACGCCGCTGATGCACTCCGCGAGCCCCGGCGTGCGCACGATCAGCTCGCGATAGGCGCGCCGCGCGGCCTCGGTCTGCGGAATTCCGAGCTTCGCGAACCGCTCATCACAGGTTGGCGTGCTCTCGTCGATCGCGAGCAACCCCTTGGCGCCGGCGACCAGCAGCTGCGCGGTCTCGACGAGGCCTGTCATCATCATTTGGACGACTGCCATTTCCAGTTCCGGATCTCCGGCAGGTCCTCGCCGTGCTTCGCGATGTAGTGCTTGTGCTCGATCAGCTTGTCCTGCAGGTGCTGCTTCAGATACGCACCCTTCGCGCCGAGGTGAGGTACCCGATCGATCACGTCCTGCACGAGGTGAAACCGATCGAGGTCGTTCTGCACGCGCATGTCGAACGCGGTCGTGATCGTGCCCTCCTCCTTGTAGCCGCGAACGTGGAGCTCGCGGTTGGTCCGCCGATACGTCAGCCGGTGGATGAGCCAGGGGTAGCCGTGGAAGCCAAAGATGATGTGCTTGTCCTTCGTGAACAACGAGTCGTAGTCCGTATCGGTCAGGCCGTGCGGGTGCTCGCTGTGGGACTGCAGCTTCATCAGATCGACGACGTTGATCACGCGGACCTTGAGCTCCGGAAGGTGCTCGCGGAGGATCGACACCGCCGCGAGGATCTCGAGCGTGGGCGTGTCACCACAGCAGGCCATCACGACGTCGGGTTCGGAGCCCTGGTCGTTGCTCGCCCACTGCCAGATCCCGATGCCCTCGGTGCAGTGAATGACGGCGGCATCCATCGTCAACCACTGCGGCAAGGCATGCTTGCCCGCGATCACGACATTGACGTAGTCGCGGCTACGCAGGCAGTGGTCGGTGACCGACAGCAGGCAGTTCGCATCCGGCGGCAGATAGACCCGCACGATATCGGCCTTCTTGTTGATCACGTGATCGATGAAGCCAGGATCCTGGTGGGTAAAGCCGTTGTGATCCTGCTGCCAGACATGGGACGCCAGGAGGTAGTTGAGCGACGCGATCTCGCGCCGCCACGGTAGCTCGGCGCAGACCTTCAACCACTTCGCGTGCTGGTTGAACATCGAATCGACGATGTGGATGAACGCCTCGTAGCAGTTGAACAGCC
Source organism: Kofleriaceae bacterium (assembly GCA_039922635.1). GTDB lineage: Bacteria > Myxococcota_A > Polyangia > Haliangiales > Haliangiaceae > JABFXX01. The sequence goes on from JBDTEH010000067.1 coordinate 3,801, forward strand.
CGTGTCGCCCGGTGAGCAGATAGCCCTCGAGCCAGCCCTCGCACTGGTGCTCGCTGAGCATCGAGTCGAGGACCCGGCCCGCCGGCGCGAGGAACTCGTCGTGGGGCTCGACCCGAGCATCCCACTGGCGGTTGGTGGTCTCGAACACCGCGCCGAGCAGGTTGGACAGCGTCTCGTCGGGGCCGAACACGCGAAAGTTGCGCTGCTCCTGGTTGAGCGTGACGACATCGCGCAGGAACCCTCCGAGGACGAGGGTGTCCTGTGCATCGACCGCACCGGGCGCCGGCACGGTCACGGCGTGGATGTGGAAGTCGGGCATGCGGAGCTCGCGCAGCAGTGCGCCGCCGTTGGCGTGGGGATTGGCGCCCATCCGCCGCATGCCGACCGGCGCGAGCTCGGCGAGCTCGGGCACGAGCTTGCCGTGGTCGTCGAACAGCTCCCCGGGCTTGTAGCTCTTCATCCAGCTCTCGAGCTGCGCGACGTGCTCGGGATGCGCGGCATCGACCAGCAGCGGGACCTGATGGGCGCGAAACGTGCCCTCGATCTGGAGGCCGTCGACGATCTTGGGACCCGTCCAACCCTTGGGCGACCGCAGCACGATCATCGGCCACCGCGGCCGCGGGGTCGCGTCGCCCTTGGTTCGTGCGGTGCGCTGGATGGTCCGGATCGCCTCGATCGCCGTGTCGAGCGTGCGCGCCATCAGCTGGTGCATCGTGGCCGGGTCATCGCCCTCGACGAAGTACGGCGCCCAGCCACAGCCGCGCAGGAACTGCTCGAGATCCTCGCGGTCGATGCGCGCGAGGATCGTCGGGTTGGAGATCTTGTAGCCATTGAGGTGCAGGATCGGCAGCACCGCGCCGTCGCTGATCGGATCGAGGAACTTGTTGGACTGCCACGCCGTCGCGAGCGGTCCGGTCTCGGCCTCGCCGTCCCCGATGATGCACGCGACCACCAGATCGGGATTGTCGAACGCGGCCCCGAACGCGTGACTCAGCGAGTAGCCGAGCTCGCCACCCTCGTGGATCGAGCCCGGCGTGGTCGGCGCGACGTGGCTGGAGATGCCGCCGGGGAACGAGAACTGGGTGAACAGCTTCTTCAGGCCTGGCTTGTCCTGGGTGATGTTCGGATAGATCTCGGTGTAGCTGCCTTCGAGGTACGTGTTGGCGACCAGCGCCGGGCCGCCGTGCCCCGGGCCCGCGATGTAGAACATGTCCAGGTCGTACTTCTTGATCGCCCGATTGAGGTGCACGTAGATGAAGTTCTGGCCGGGCGTCGTTCCCCAGTGACCGACCACCAGCGGCTTGACGTGCGCCAGCTCGAGCGGCTGTTCGAGCAGCGGATTGTCGTAGAGATAGATCTGACCGACCGAGAGATAGTTTGCAGCGCGCCAGTACGCGTCGATGTCGTGCAGGAGCTGGGGCGTCAGCGTTTCGGTCTTCATCATGTGATCCTCATGTTTTGTCAGGGCAAACCGAGCACGGTGCGAGAGCTTGACAGCCGAGCAGCCGTGGACCGTCAGGAGGTGTCGGTCAGTCACGTTCGACTCCGTGCAGGCCAAACGACGCGAGCGCCGCGGCGGTGGAGCGAGCGTCGACGTGAAGCACGCCGTGGATGCCCAGGCGCGCCGCGACCTCGACGAACATCGCGGTGTCTTCGACGTAGACCACCTGGGACGGCACCGCCTGGGCGAGGTCGAGCGCGAGGCGAAAGATCTGCGGATCCGGCTTGCGGATCCCGACGAAGCACGACGAGACGAACCCATCGACGAGCTGGCCGAGCCCGAATGCACGGATCCGGAGAGCGTTCAGCTCGCGGGCCTCGTTGCTGACGACCACGATCTTCAGGTCGTGAGCGGCCTTGAGCCGCGTGACGAGCGCGAGCATCTCGGGGTGCGGCTGCGACTGCGAGAGCATGAAGCGGCGAAACCGAGCGCGGGTGAACGATCGCTTGCGATGAAACACCACGAGCTCGAGGTAGTCGTCGAGCGTGAGCTTGCCGGTCTCGAACACCTCGAACGCCGCGCGATGGCGCTGCTCGAACTCGGCGCGCTCGAGCGCGAACGCCTTCGCGGCGCGGCGCCGGGCGTGGTGGTCCCACGCGTTGCTCAGGATGACTCCACCGATGTCGAGAAACAGGGTGGTCACCGCGGCT
>JBDTEH010000068.1:0-2817 GCA_039922635.1 Kofleriaceae bacterium
CAAGGCCCACGACACGATCCTCGTGATGACCTACGCGGTCGTCGCGTTCTCGATCCTGGTCCAAGGGCTCTCGTTCGGCGCGTTGCTGCGCGCTCTGGGCGTGGGCCAAGCGCGTCCGTGAGCTCGCACCCGGGTTACGGGCCAGCGGCCGGCCCAGCGGCCGGCCCAGCGGCCGGCTCGTCGGCCGGCTCCACCGGCGCACACGGCCCGCGCTGTGGCGCGAGCGTCCAGCGGTCCCCTTGTGTGATCGTCGCCGCGGGCCACGTCGAGACCACGCGCATCACGAGCGCCCGGATCGCGATCACCGCCGGCAGCTCGGCCGGCGGCCGGGCGCGCGTCACGACGGGCGGCGCCGCAGGGACGACGACACATACGACCACGCCCGGGAGGGTCCGCGCGCGCTCGGCCATCGGCAGCGCGCGGCTCGCCCAGTCGATCGCGTCGTCGCGCGCGGCGTCGATCGTGTCGAGCACGTCCTCGACGACCACGACCGACTTCTCGGGCGCGATCGGCTTCATCAACGGGGCGATCAACATCGCGCCGATCACGACCGCGGTGCCGTCGAGCGCGAGGCCCAGCGTCGCGAGCGCCGTGGCCATCATCAGCTGCAGCCAGTAGCCGATGCCTTCTCCGACCCCGCGGCCGCATCATCGCGCGCCGCCTCCGGTCGGTCCCGAGGCAGCAGGCCGAGCCGCGCCGCGATCCGATCCTGGAGCTTCGCGATCAACGAATCGATGGTCGCCACGTCCCCGCATAGCACGCGCCGCGCGTCGTGGTGCCGGGGGCGGCGAGCTCGTTCACGCCCGTGTCCGCAGCCGCGCACGCGCACTTGCGTTACGCTCGGTCATCGCTCCGACCCACGAACTCCTCGCGACGCTCGACGCCGATACGATCGTCGCGCTCGGGCGCGATGCCACGATCCGCCCGGGCGGCCTCGAGACCGCGGAGCTGCGGGCGATCGCGATGTTGCGCGACCTGTCCCCCGGCTCCTCGATCAAGCTCGAGCTCGGCACCGTGATCGGCGAAGGTGGTATGGGCGTGATCCACGCGGCGGAGCAGCTCGCGCTCGGGCGCACGGTCGCGGTGAAGACCCTGAAACCGGATCGCATCGCGCAGACCGCGATCCGCGATCTCCTGCACGAGGCCTGGATCACCGGCTCGCTCGAACACCCGAACGTCGTGCCGGTGCACCACCTCGAGCTCGACCGCGACGGCGTTCCGCTGATCGTGATGAAGAAGATCGAGGGCGTCGCGTGGAGCGCGCTGATGGCGGCGCACGACCTGGCGTGGAACCTCGGCATCCTGGTGCAGGTGCTCAACGCGCTGCGGTTCGCGCACCACCGCGGGATCCTGCATCGCGACCTCAAACCTTCGAACGTGATGATCGGCGAGTTCGGCGAGGTCTATCTGCTCGACTGGGGGATCGCGGTCAGCCTCGGTGACGATCGCAGCGGCCGGTTTCCACTCGCGTCGCGCCAGAAGCAGATCGCCGGCACGCCCGGGTACATGGCGCCCGAGATGCTCGCGCGCGAGGGCGACGTGTTGTCGGAGCGCACCGATGTCTATCTCGCCGGCGCCGTGCTGTTCGAGATCCTGATGGGCCGCCCTCCGCACATCGGGCGCGACGCGCTGGCCGTGGTCACCCAGATCTTGACCGTCCAGCCCGTCGTGCCACCGAGCGTACCGGCCGAGCTCGCGCGGATCTGCCATCGCGCGCTCGACGCGGACCCGGAGCGCCGGTTCCCCTCGGCCGAGGCCATGCGTCACGCGGTGCAGAGCTATCTCGAGCATCGTGGCTCGACCGCGCTCGCGGCGCGTGCGCACGCCGATCTCGCGCGCCTGCGCGATCCCGCCGTGCTCGCCGGATCGCGCGAGGAGATCTACCGGCTGTTCGGTGCGTGCCGGTTCGGGTTCCACGAGGCGCTCGCGGTGTGGCGTGACAACGCGGACGCCCGCGAGGGCCTGGTCGAGGCCACGATCGCGATCGCCGAGTACGAGCTCGCGCACGACAACCCCACGGGTGCGCTCTCCCTGCTCGGCGAGATCGATGCGCCGGAGCTGCTCGAGCGCGCGCACACGGCCGCGGCGGCCCACGGCAAGCGCCAGGCCGAGCTGGAACAGTTTCATCGCAACCTCGATCCGACGATCCACGCACGCACGCGCACGCTCGTGGGCGCGGTCCTCGGACTGCTCTTCACGGCCCTACCGCTCGTGGTCGACCACGCCGGTCCGATCAACATTGCGGTGCGACGCTGGACCTACCTCATCTTCTCGGGCGCGTTCGCGCTCGCGCTGTGCGGCTTCGGCTGGCTCACGCGATCCACGTTCGGTTCGACCGCGGTGAACCGCCGCGCGCTCGGATCGGCGGCCTGGCTGTTCGTCGCGCAGCTCGCGCTCGGACTCGCCTGCTGGCTGCTCGGTCTCACACTCGACGCCACGCAGATCCTCGCGGTGGGGATCTGGGTGACCGTGACCGGGATGTTGGCGATCCACTTCGACCACCGGCTCGCGGTGAGTGCGGTCGGCTACCTGTTGGCGTTGTTCATCGCCGCGCGCTGGCCGGCGACCCGCCCGTATGCGGTCTCGGCCTCGAACCTCGTGTTCGCGCTCAACATCCTCCATATGTGGCGCCGCCAGAGCGGTCCCTGAGCCCTGCGCGCCGGTCGCGTGGAGGACGCCTGCGACGCCAGGATCGCGCGCGTCTGGTGATCGCGAGGCCGAGATGCTACTCAAGGTAGCGATGCCCGCGGCGTGCCTGCCTGCGAACGAACGTGAGCGGTTAGCCGCGCTGGCGAGCTATCAGATCCTCGATACGCC
>JBDTEH010000069.1:0-4055 GCA_039922635.1 Kofleriaceae bacterium
GGCAAGATGCCGGAGGTCGAGGCGAACGGCCGCGATATCCGCTACCCGCGGCTGACCCTCGCCGAGCTCGCGACGCGCGATCCAGATCTGCTCGTGCTTCCAGACGAGCCGCACGCGTTCTCGGCCCAGGACGAGGCGGTGCTCCACGCCGCGGTGCCGCGGGCGCGGGTCGTGCGAGTCACCGGCAAAGATCTGTTCTGGTACGGCGCATGGACGATCGACGCGCTCGATCGGCTCGCGCGGCAACTCGCGACCGGGAATTGACGGCGCGGTCCCGCCGCTTTGCACGGCCGCCGCGCGGCGGTACCGTGCCCGCGTGCTCCGCGCGATCGAAGGCTTCCATCTCGACTCGGTCGGCGACTGGGTCGCGGAGTTGCGCTGCGGCCACGGCCAGCACGTGCGCCATCATCCGCCGTTCTGGTCGCGCCCGTGGGTGCTCTCCGAAGCGGGGCGCGCGAGCCGGCTCGGGCTCGAGCTCGAGTGCCCGCTCTGCGATCGCTTCGAGCTTCCCGCGGACGCCATCGTGTTCGAGCGGACGGCCGAGCTCACGGCAACGACCACGCCGGCGGCCTTGCTGCGCGATCACACGACGAAGTCCGGCGTGTGGGGGAAGCTTCAGGTGGTCGCCGGCAGCCTGCAGTATCTCGTCGAGCCGCCGCTCGCGTGCGAGCTCGTCGTCGATCCCGGACATCCGGCGATCATCGTTCCGGAGGTGCGGCATCGAATGGTGCCCTCGTTCGACGCGCGATTCTTCATCGAGTTTTATTGCAAGCCGACCGCATGATCGCAGCGAGCGCCGGCGCACGCTGACCTCTCCGCGCGCGGTGTGCAGAGAGCAGGGCCGTGCATGCGCCATCGAGCAGGGCCGTGCATGCGTCATCGAGCCGCAGCTCGGCGATCGCAGGAGCCGCGCGAGCCGGTCGCTAGCCGTGCGCGAACGCGCGCGACAACGCACCACAGAACGGTCACGACCGTGCGTGATATCTGACCGATCATGGCGGCAGTACTTCTCCTCGTGCTTCTTCCGATCATCGTGGCGACCGGCTTCATGGCCGGTAACCTGGAACATCAAGTCTCGGCCACCACGATTGCTGCGATCCTGGTGTTCGGCATGCTCGCGCTCGCGATGCTGCGTGGTGCGTGGTCGATGGCCAAGGAGTGGGATCGAGATCAATAGCGGTTTCGTGTCACGGATTGGCCCCGACGTTGCTCTATAGTTCCGTGATGCGAACCTCGATCTTGCTCGTGCTCTCCTCGGCCGCGCTGCTCGCGCTGGCTCCCTCCTGTAACAAGAAGAAGGCCGCCGACTCGGCGACCGGAAGCGGCGGTAGCGCCCCGGTGGTCGAGACCGCGCCGGTCACCGGGAGCGCCGGTTCGGCCGCCGCGCCGACTCCACCACCGGCGGCAGGTCCGAGCGACCCGCAGATCGCCGCGATCGTGGTCGCCGCGAACCAGGTCGATATCGACGCCGGCAACCTCGCGATCAAGAAGACCAAGAACCCCGAGGTCAAGAAGTTCGCCGAGCTCATGGTCACCGACCACACGGCCGTCAACAAGGGCGCGGTCGAGCTCGTCACCAAGCTCAAGGTCACGCCGGAAGAGACCGACGCCAGCAAGGGTCTCACCGCCGGTGGCGTCGAAGCTCGCGACAAGCTCGACAAGCTCGACGGCGCCGCCTTCGACAAGGCGTACATCGACAACGAGGTCGCCTATCACGAGGCCGTGATCGGCGTCCTCACGACGCAGCTCATCCCCGCGGCGCAGAACGCGGAGCTCAAGAGCATGCTGATCGGCGTCAAGCCGGCCTTCGATGCCCACCTCGAGCACGCGAAGACGCTGCAGGCGACCCTCGAGGGCGGCGCCGGCGCGAGCGGCGGCTCGGCCGCAGGTCATAAGATGTGACCATGCGCATCCTCCCGGTCCTCGCGCTGATCACGATCGCAGCTTGCGGCACGAAGAAGCCTGCCCATCAGATCTTGCACGTCGATATCCGCGGCATGAAGTACGTCCCGGATTCGCTCGCGGTGAGGGTCGGCGATACGGTCGAGTGGACGAACGACGACTTCGTCCCCCACACGGTCACGAGCTCGGCGTTCGACTCCAAGTCGATCGCGCCCCACAGCACCTGGAGCTACATCGCGACCACACCGGGCGACTTCGCCTACAACTGCACGTTCCACTTGACGATGGTCGGGGCGATCATCGTCCGGTAGTCGCCGGTAGTCGCCGGTAGTCGCCGGTAGTCGCCGGTCGTCGAAAAGGTGTAACGCCACAGGGCCGAGTCGACTCGATTGCGTATGACCACCCAGCTCGCACCCAAGCCTGCCGATGAGGCGGCGTTGATCGCACGTGTCCTCGCCGGTTCACGGCAGGACTTCGAGGCGATCGTCCGCCGTCACAACCAGCGGCTGTTCCGGGCCGCGCGCGCCGTGCTGCGCTCGGATAGCGATGCCGAGGACGCGGTGCAGCAGGCGTGGCTCGACATCTATCGGAACCTCGGATCGTTTCGGGGCGATGCCGCGTTCAGCACGTGGGCGACCCGGATCACGGTGAACGCGGCCTTACTTCAGGCGCGCAAGCGGCCGGTGCTCACCGAGGCAGAGGCGGTCGAGGTCGGTGCGGGGCCCGATGTCGAGCTCGAACGCGCCGAGATCGGGCGCGTGCTCGAGAGCTGCCTCGCCCAGCTACCGCAGGGCAATCGCGAGGTCATGGTGCTGCGCGACGTGCTCGAGCTCGACACGGCGGAGACCGCCGCGTGCCTCGGGTTGAGTGAGGAGGCCGTGCGCGTCCGGTTGCACCGCGCCCGCGCCGCCGTCGCGGCGGCGCTGACCGAGCTCACCCTCGATCACGTCTACGCGTTCGATGGCGAGCGTTGCGATCGCGTCACCTGCAAGGTGATGGCGGCGCTGCCGCGCTAGCAGGCTGCTCGCGTGAGTCGCCGGCGCAGCGCGGCCACGAAGCGATCGGCCGAGGGAGCGTGCTTCGCGAAGAACAGTGACGGCTCGACGAGCTCGAGCTCCATGACCACGGGTTGACCGCTCGGATCGCGTGCCAGATCGACGCGGCCGTAGAGGATCTGATCGGCGATGGGCGCGAGCGCGGCGAGCGCGACCTCCCGCTCCTCGGGTGCGATCGGGAACGGTCCGGTCACGCTCTCGGCGTCGCCGGTGAAGCGCGGCGACTTGCGAACGGCGTGCGAGAGCTCGCCGTCGATCCACACCAGCGAGCGCTCGCCGTAGGCCTCGACCGAGGCCAGGTACGGTTGCACGAGCGCGGCGCCGTGCGCGGTGATCGCGGCGCAGTGGGCGACGGCGTCGGGATCGCCGGCGGCGAACACCCGCGTCCGGACCGAGCCGGCGCCGACCTCTGGCTTGATCACGACGCGCTCGCGCGGTGGTTCGATCGTGCCGCCGCGCTCGACGAGCGTCGTCGAGACCACCGGCACGCCGCGGCGCGCGAGGTCGAGGAGGTAGCGCTTGAACACGTTGCCGCGCACGATCGCGGGCGGGTTCCAGAGCGGCCCGGCCGTCGCGGCGCGCGTGACCCAGGCGAGGTACGCGTCGACGTCGTGGACGTAATTCCAGGTCGAGCGGATGATCGTGGCCCCGGGCGCGTCCCAGTTCGCGTGCGGGTCGTCCCAGGCGACGAGCGCGTGGCCAATCCCGGCGCGCTCGAGCGCGGCCGCGAGCGGGGCGGCATCGGCATCCGGCTCGGGCAGGGTGACGCAGGTGGCGATCCGCAGGTTCACAGCGCCTGCGCGAGATCGTCGAACAGGTCGTCCTCGTGCTCGAGCCCGACCGAGAGCCGCAGGAGCTCCGGCGGCGTCGGCGAATTCGCACCCTCGACGGTGGCGCGGTGCTCGATCAAGCTCTCCACACCACCGAGCGAGGTCGCGGGGGTCCACAGCCGCAGCTTGCCGACCAGCTCGAGCGGACGTGGGACGCGGATCGACAACATCCCACCGAACCCGCCGGTCATCTGGCGCGCAGCGAGCGCGTGCTGCGGATGGCTCGCCAGCCCCGGATAGTCGACGGTGACCCCACGGGCGGCGAGCC
>JBDTEH010000070.1:0-5649 GCA_039922635.1 Kofleriaceae bacterium
CGCGAGCGCGAACCGGCCCGCGAGCAACAACTCGATCACGAGCGCGCGTTGCGCCGCGTGGAACGAGGCGTAGTCGCGCCCGATCACGCCGGGCGGGGGCAGCCGCGGGTAGGTCGCGTGAAACTCGGCGACCGTGCGGGTCGCGGCTTCGGTGTCGCGGGCGAACGCGCGGGCGGCGGCGAACGCCGCGTCCTCGAACCCGATCAGCTCCATCACGCGCGAGGCATCGTGATTGCCGAGCACGATCCGGACCTGCGCCGGATCGTGGCTCGCGAGCCAGCGGAGGAGCTTGACGCCCTCCTTGCCCGCGGTCTCGGGATCGAGCACGTCGTAGTCGAAGTGATCGCCGATCGAGACCAGCTCGACGTCCGGCGCGAGCCGATCACCGGACAACAGCTGGTGGCGATCCAGCACCGCGAGCACCTTCGCGAACGGCGCCTGGGGATCGCCCATCACGAACGCGCGGGTGGTCACGTCCGGCGAGCATAGCCGGAATTCGGACCGCGCCGTCCGCCGAGCGGTCGGCTCGGACACCCACGGCGGGTAACCGAGCGTGATCGCATCCATGTTCGGCTGGCGCGCGACGTGAAGAAGCGCCGCGCATGCGACGAACCACTCTCGATCATCACCCTGCCTTTCGCGCCGTGATCGCCGCGGCTCCGTTTGTCTTCGAGCTCGCGCGCGCCGCCGCGGACGACGCGTTGTTCGGACACCTCGCGCTCGCCGCCGGCGAGCTGGTGTCTGGATTTCGGGCGCCCCTGGGCACCCCGCAACGGGCCGGAGCCCATCACCGCGCCTGGGTCACGGTGCGCGAGATCGATCGCGTGATCCGAGGGCATCGGCTCAATCGCCGCGCGCCGCGCGCCATCCTCGAGCGAGCCCAGCGCGCCGTCGACCGCGCCGACGTCATGATCGGCGCGCTACCCGGTGTGATCACGGCCTGTTAGCGCCGCGATGCGACATCGCGACCGATCCGTCCTCTAAGCGGCGTACGCTGAAACCAAGAACAGGAGCAGGTATGCGCATCGGAATGGTCGTGCTGTGTAGTGCCGCGGCGATCGCTGGTTGTAAGAAGGGCACCACCACGACGACGGGTGGCGGTGGGGGCGGTGGCAGCGGCGGGGGCGGCGGCAGTGGCAGTGGCGGCGGCAAAGGGGGGGGCTGGCTCGTCGGCAGCTCCGGACTGATGGTCAACCTCCACGACGACAACACGACCTCGGGCTACGACACCGGCTCGACCGCGCGGCTCACCGGCATCGCGTGCCGCAACGAGGGTGAAGCGTGGGTGGTCGGCGATGCCGGCACCGTGCTCTACACCGCCGATGCCGGCGCGACGTGGACCGCTCAGCGCGTCCCGACCACGGCGCCGTTGCTCGCGCTCGCGACCCAGGACGATGGTCCGGTGTTCCTCGCCGGCGCCGGCACGTTCCTCGAGTCCGACGACACGGGCGCGACCTGGCGCGAGCTCGGGGACGGCCACAGCACGTATCGCGCGGTCGCCGCGGCGACCGACTCGGACACGGTGGTCGCGGTCTCCGACGAGGGCACGATCTGGACGTTTGACGGTGCCGCGCTCCAGCCCCACGCGCAGCTCGCGGGTGCCCGCGCGGTCGCGGTGTCGACCGACGGTCAGATCGCGATCGCCGCCGGCGCGGGGCTGTGGCGCTCGCTCGATCGAGGCGCGACCTGGCAGCCGCTCGCGACCGAGCCCGGCCTGGTGTTCGACGACATCCGGATCGCCGGCGACGACAGCGCGATCGCGGTCGGCGCCGCGGGCGCGATCGCGATGATCGACCCGCAAGGCCACGTGCTCGCGCAGCACGTCGGCAGCGCGGAGCTCCACACGGTGCGCATCGCGGGCGCGGGCTGGGGCGATGCGGTGAGCTACGCCGCCGGTGAAGACGGCCAGGTGTGGGAGAGCAACGACGCGGGCTGGACCTGGACCCGGGGGCCGAACGTCGGCCGCGCGGTCTACGGCATCGACGAGATCGGCGTCGGGCACCGCTAGGATCCGCTTCGTCGAGGACTGGCCCGAGGCCACGCGGCGTCAGTCTGCGCAGCTGAGGTCGGCTTCGTCGATCATGACGCGCGAGGTGACGACGGTGCCGACCTGCGCGAGCTCGAGCCGCGCGAGCACCTTCGCGGCCTTGTCGCGACAGGCCGCGGGCAGCGGGAGCTGCTCGGGCCGCAACGCACGCAGATCGTGGATCAGCTGATACGCCTTGCCGACATCGGCGGCCTCGAGCCGTGACTCGAACACGAAGCCCTTGGCGCCGCGCACCGCCCAGAACGCGCCGCTCTTGATCGCCTTCGCCTCGCGGATCGTGCGCGGGGCGATCGCACCGAACAGCTCGGCGTCGCCGGGCACGCGCGCGAGGTTGTCGCGCAGCACGGTGGGCAACGCGGCGGGCGCGGGCTCGACCTTGGCCTTCCACGTGTCGCTCGCGGCGATCGTGATGTCGCGATCGAGCACCATCGCGAGCGGATCGAGCAGCACGACGTGCTGCGCCTTGAAGAACTCGTTGATGTGGCGGATCATGTCGTCGTCGCGCAGCATGTCGCCCTCGCCCGCCGCGACGACATCGTGGTTGTCGAACGCGATCAGGCCCTCGCCTCGAACATCGCGCGGGGCCCACACGATCACGGCCTCCGCATCGCCGGGCACGCGCTTCAACAGCGGCTCGATCCGACCGAGGTCGCGGTGCGGACCGGTGCCGAGCATGCCGAGCCCGGGCTGGAACGCGGGCACGAACCAGGTCGCGTGGCGCTTGACCGCGCCGAGCACGCCGAGCCGCTGCATGTAGAACATCGGCCCGAGGATCACGACCGCGACCGCGACGAATCGGATCCAGAACCGATCGTAGCCGGAGAGCGTCGACTTGCTGGGCTTCTTCGCCTCGGCCTGCTTGCGGCGGCGCGCCCGCTCGCCCCAGATCTGCCACGCGACCGGTAACACCGGGAACGCGAGCGCGCCGACGATGCCGGCGAGGACCTTGGGGTAGCCACGATCGACGATGAATGCCGACGCCACCAGGAACATCAGCGCGCCGAGCACGATAAACAGGCCACCGAAAAGGCTGCGCTGGCGGAGCTTGCTCACAGCCGAAACCGTAGCACCGCCGCGCCGGGGATCACGCGGTTTTAGGTGGCGCTACTGGTCGACCGGCATGCCGTAGGCGTCGCGGGTCTCGGCTTCGCCGAGGTTCAGCTTGTCGAGGTCGGCGTGGACCTTGGCCAGATCGCCGACCACCGCGAACACCATCCGCTTGGACGGGATCGCCGACTTCGCGACCGCGCGCACGTCGTTCGCCGTGACCTTGCGGATCTGCGCGGCGTAGCGCGCGTACCACGAGTCCGGCAGGCCGTGCAGCACGAGGTCCGCGAACGCGTCCGCGGTCGACGCGTTGGTGCCGAACTGCGCGGGCAGCGCGCGGATCAGGTTCTGCTTCGACTTGTCGAGCTCGGCCGCCGGGAGGTCGGTCGCCGCGAGATCGTCGACGATCTTGATCGTCTCGGTGAGCCCGTGCGCGGTCTCCGCGGTGACGAGCGCGCTCGAGATCGTGAACGGCCCGCGCGCGAGCCGCCAATCTTGCCCGGCACGGATCCCGTAGGTGATACCGAGCTGTTCGCGCAGCCGCTGGTTGAGCCGGCTCGTGAAGCCGCCGCCGAGCGTCGTGGTCATGACCTCGAACGCGTAGTAGCGCGGATCCTTACGATCGAGGCCGACCAGACCGACCCGCACATCGGACTGCTGCGAGCCGGGCCGATCGACCACGAGCAGGCGATGCGCGATCTTCGCGAGCGGCGTCGTCGACACCGCGCGGGCGTGCTTGCCCAGGTGCTTCCACGCGCCGAGCGTCGCATCGAGCTTCGCGTACAGTGCGATCGGGTCGACGTCGCCGGCGACGACCAGCGTCATGGCCTTCGGAGCCCAGCGCTCCTTGAAGAACGTGGTCACGTCGCCGAGCGTGATCGACTTGAACGAGGTGCGGAACCCCGAGCCCGGGTGCCCGTACGGCGACTGGAGCCCGTAGAGCGCGCCGTCGAGCAGGATCGATGCGACCTCGCGCGGCCGATCGCGGCGAAGCTCGAGCCCGGTCACGCGATCGCCCTGAACGCGATCGAAGTCCTGCTGATCGAACGCGGGCGCGGTCAGCAGCTTCGCGACCAGGTCGATCGTCGGATCGAGGGTCTTGGTCAACGTGCCGACCGAGATCCCCGCGCTATCGATACTTGCGTAGACGGCGATGCTCGCGCCGAGCCGATCTTCTTCCTCGGCGATCTGGATCGCGGTGAGCCCGCCCGCGCCCTCGTCGAGCAGGTCCGCGGTGAACGCGGCGAGCCCGGCCTTGTCCTTCGGATCGGTCGCCGAGCCCGCGTTCGGCACGACGAGCTCCATCGACACGATCGGGAGCTTGTGGTTCTCGATCACGAGCAGCGCCATGCCGTTCGCGAGCCGCATCCGGTGTGGCGTCGGCGGCGCGAACGTCGGCTCGGCGGTCGGTGGCGGCGGCTGGGTCCAGTCGGCGATCCCGGACTTGTCGTACGGGGCCGCAGCGCTGGAGACCGCGCCGGCGGCGACTGCGAGGAGCGTGACGAGGGTCTTCATCGGTGATCCTTGCCCTGGAGCTGGTCCTGGGTCGGCTTCTTGCCCGGGCGAATCGTCAGCGTGACGCGCGCGTACGGCTGGAGGTACTTCGCGACCACGCCCTTGACCTGCTCGGGCTTGACCGCGCGATAGCGCGCGAGGTCCTTGGGGAAGTAGCTCGGGTCGTGCGCCATCACGGCGTAGTTCGCGAGCTGGATCGCGCGCTGCAGCGTCGGCTCGAGCCCGTCGAGGAAGCCCGACTCGTGCGAGTTGATCGCGCGCTCGACCTCGGCGGCCTGCGGCGGCGTCGCCGCCAGCTTCGCGACCTCCTCGTCGATCTCGGTGACGAGCCGCTTCGGATCGGTCCCCGGCTTCGCGGTCACCACGATCTCGAAGCTGCCCGCGAGCTCCTCGCCGCCGAACCCGGCGCGCACGCTCTGCGCGATCTTCTCGTCGAACACGAGCCGCTTGTAGAGCCGGCTCGACTTGCCGTCGCCGAGGATCGCGGCGGCCATGTCGAGCGGCGCCTCGTCGGGCGAGAACCCGGCCGGCCCCCGCCACGTGATGTAGACCCGCGGGACCTGAACGGCGTCGGTCGACTCGATCGAGATGTCCCGGGTCAGCGGCGCGGGCAGCACGTAGCGCGGGCGCGTGGGGACCGGCGCTCTCGGGATCCACGCGAAATACTTCTCGACGAGGCGCTTGACCTCCGCGGGCTTGACGTCGCCGGCGATCACCATCGTCGCGTTGTTCGGCACGTAGTACTTCGCGAAGAACGCCTTGACGTCGGGCACGGTCGCGGCCTGGAGATCCGCGACGTAGCCGATCGTGCTCCAGTGGTAGCCGAAATTCTTGGGCCACAGCGCGTCCGCGAGCATGAGGCTCGCGAGGCCGTACGGCTTGTTCTCGTAGCTCTGGCGGCGCTCGTTCAAGACGACGTCGCGCTGATTCTCCAGCTTCTTCTGATCGAGCGTGTCGGTGAGGCCGGCGAGCCGGTCCGCCTCGATCCACAGCATCTGCTCGAGAAAGTTCGAGCCCGCGACGTTCTGGTAGACCGTCTC
>JBDTEH010000071.1:0-23758 GCA_039922635.1 Kofleriaceae bacterium
CCTGACCTACGCGAAGAACCTCGTGCGCGGGCGGCACGTTGTTGCACGAGCGCAGAGCGCGGCCGTCGTGCTTCGCGGGCGCTCGCTCGGCGAGGTACTGCGCACGTTGCTCGATCGCGCGGTGGCCGCTGGCGGGGTCTTTCACGTCTGGGGGCATGCGTGGGAGCTCGAGGAGCACGGCCTGTGGGGCGAGCTCGAGGCCTTCCTCGCGTACGCGCGCGATCGCATCCCGCCGGCTCACCGGGTCGACAACGCTGCTTTGATCACCGCGCCGAGCGCGGACTCCCAACGCGCGACGGTGTAGTTCGCGCAGTATCGCGCCCGCGCCGCTGCCCCGAGCTCCGCTCGCAACGCGGGCGCGACGAGCACACGTGCGAGCTCATCCGCGAGCCGCCGCGGATCCCCGGGAGGCACGATCAGCCCGGCATCGCCAACGAGCTCGGCGACCGCGCCAACGTCGCTCGCGACGATCGGTATCCCGGCGCGGAGCGCCTCGACCAGGACCCGCGGGAACGCATCGGCGCGGCTCGGATACGCGAGTACGTCGTGATCGCTGAACAGCGCTGGCATCGCGGCCGAGTCGATCGACCCGATGTACCGTGCGCGTCCAGCGAGCGGTGCCAGCGCCACGCGTAACGCCTCGGCAGGCAGCGCGCGCGTAGGCGCACCAGCGAACGTCGCTTCGAACACGAGGCCACGGCGCGCGAGCTCGCTCAGGGCTTCGATCAGGACGAGCGGTCCCTTATCGAGAAGCAGGTGCGACAAGAACAGGATCCGGGGCACGGACCTCGCCGCCCGCACCGGCGCGGGCGTGTCGGGGATGCCATTCGGGATGTAATGCACGTGCGCGTCATCGACCACGTCGTCGAGATCCGGACGCAACGCCGGAGCCAGCAGGATCACGCTCGCACCGTGTAGCGCGCGCCGCAGGATCGGCAGGACCGCGGGCTCCGGGCGGGCGTGGAGGTGGACGACGCGCGGGATCCGCGCAGCTCGGGCGAGCGCGAGGTATGCGGCGTCGCGTGCGATCGCGGGGCGCTGCGGCGCGAGCGTGATATAGAACGCGGCCGGCCCGCGGGCGAACCGGCGTACGAGCTGCGCGGCGACGACGCCCGCGCGCACCAGCTTGCGCGCTTTGACGGTGCCGAGCTCGGCGACGGTGTCGGAGAACCGTAGCGGCACGATGTCGAGCTCGAGCTCTTGGCGCAACGCCTCGCTCGCGACCACCTGCGCGTTCATCGCGGTGACGCCATGGAGCGGCGGCGGCAACTGGAGCGCGCACACGATGCGCGGGCGCTGGACCACGGCGCGAGTATAGTGATTTCCGTCCGCGCTGGATCGTGGATGCGAGCACTACGCCACCGTGGGCGAACGAGTCGTGCCATCGTGGGCGGCGGTGAAGCTCGGGATCCTCGTCGCGCTCGCGGCCGCCGTACCGGCTCGCGCCGACGACCTGTGGTTCGTGCCGATCGATCGCGCCGCGCTGCACCTCGCCGCCTCCGACGAGGCGGAGCGCCCGTATTCGACGCCGGCGCGCCCGCGCGACGTCGCCGGCGAGATCGCGCTCGCGTGCGAGCACACCGAAGGCCGGCCGTGCGGCGACGGCGCCGGGGCGTACGCGGAGCTCGATACCCGCGGCGGCTTTGGCGACTGGCTGACCGCCGGCCTGCGCCTGCGCGCCCGGACGGGCACGGCCGACTACGGCACCGGCCTCGATCTCGATCGCGCGCACGTCGATGCGCGCTGGCGCGACTTCGGCTTCGAGGTCGGTCGCGACGCGTTCGTGCTCGGGCCGGGCGCACACACCCAGGTCGGTTGGGGCGATCAGGCGTCGCCGCTCGACTTCGCGCGCGCGAGCTATGCCACCGGGCGTGGCGGTCTGATGTATCTGGTCGGGCGGCTGCGCGATCCGCAGACACTGCATGGCAATCTGGTCACGATCGCGCGCGGCGAGCTGGTCGCCGGACCGGTGACCCTCGGCGCGATGCAACTGTTGCAGCTCGAGGGCGAGGGCGCTCCGCACCTCGGTCCGTGGGACTTCCTCGTCGAGCACGTCACACGCGGCAACGCCTCGGCGGGTCCCGACGACACCTCGAATCGCCGGGTCGGCCTCGACGTCAGCTGGCGGATCGCGGGGTTCGGTGGCGCGCGCCTGTACTACCAGGTGATGTTCGAGGACTGGCGGCGCCAGTTCGCGGATGCGCTCCGCTACGACGCCGATCACGTGGTCGGTGGTGCGTTCGCGAGCGGGCTCGTGATCGAATGGCAGAACACCGGGTTTCGCTCGATGGAGCACGCGGTGCGCACGACCGGGTTCACGAATGCGGGCCGCGTGGTCGGCAGCCCGCTCGGGCCCGATGCGGAGGCGTTGTACGTCGCGCAACGGCTCGGCGCCTACACGCCGTGGATCGAGCTCGCCCGGCTCGCGAGCGATACCTACTCCTATGGCGCGGGGCAGCCGATCACACGCACGAGCGACGGGCTCGCCGAGGTTCGCTATCGCGCCGGATTGCTCGCCACCCACCGCGTGAGCTCGCACGTCCACGCCGAGCTCGACGCACGCGCGGAGCACATCGAAGACTTCGCGTTCGTCCGCGGCGACCGCCGCAACAGCCTCGGCGCGGATGTCGCGATCGTGTGGCAGCCGTGACCCGACCGCTCGCATCCGTGATCGTGCTCGCGACCTCGATCAGCGTCGCGAGGCCCGGGTACGCGGATCCCGCGCCCAGCTCCGGGGCGCTGCCGTCGGCCCCGTCCCCGCCGGCGCCCGCCGCCGCGCTCCCCGCCGCGCCCGCCGTCGTGCCGTCGTCCAGACCCGCCGGCCCCGCCGGCCCCGCCGGCCCCGCCGAGCCGGAGGCGCTGTACTCGCAGGGCACCGCGCTCGCGCTGGTCGGCGGCACCTGGGGCGCGGCTTCCCTGTACGCGTACTTCGCGTGGTTTCGCAACGAATCGCGCACGACGCATCCGATCTACACGCTCGAGGGCTTCGGCGTGAACACCTACGCGGGCGGCGCCGACAAGCTCGGTCACTTCTGGGCCGGCCACATGTTCTCGTACCTCACGACCGAGGCGCTCGTCCACGGCGGCTATCGCACGTGGCCGGCGAGCCTCGTCGGCCTCGGCTTGTCGCAGCTGTTCGGCACGATCTCCGAATACAAGGACTCGCTGCACTACCAGTTCGAGTTCGGCGACATCATCGCGAACTGCTCGGGGGCGCTGTTCAACGTGCTGCTCGAGAACTGGCCGGCCCTCGATCGGCTGATCGATCTGCGCCTCGACTACTGGCCGACGACCGAATACCTGAGGTTGCTCCGCCACGGCAACATCGACGGTGCGCAGGACTACAGCGGCCAGTCGTACCTGTTCGCGGTGCACCTGCGCGCGGTGCCGGGGCTCGACTCGCCGTGGCTCGGCTGGACCAGGTACGTCGACGCGGTCGTCGGCTTCGAGACCCGCAACTACGCACCGATGCCCGATGACCCGAACGCGATCCGCCGGCAGGTGCTGTACGGCGGGTTCGCGATCGACATGCAGGCGGTGCTCGCTGCGGTGTTCCCCGACTCGACCGGCCGCCGGGTCGGCCACGGCGTGCTCGAGTTCGTGAGCGTGCCGTTCACCACGCTGCGGCTCGGGGAGCTGTCGCGCTCGCCCCGATAGGGGCGAGCAGCTAGCGCACCGCGACGGCGATGTCGCCATCGCGCAGCACGACCTCGACGACACCACCGGACTCGACGCCGAACGCGCCGAACGCGACCTCCTCGAGCTCGCGGGTCAAGGTCGACGCGAGGCCGCGTGCGCCGGTCTCACGCTTGAGCGCGTCCGTCACGATGTGATCGAGCACCTCCTCGTGGATCTCGAGGGTGAACCCTTCGAGCTTGAACTCGCGGGCCATCCGGGTGATCACGTCGGAGTCGAGGATGTCCTTCAAGGTCTGCGCGTCGAGCGCCTTGAAGGGCACGACCCGCGTGAACCGCGCGACCAGCTCGGGGAGAAAACCGTAGGCCTGGAAGTTGGCGACGTTCTCGACCTGGTCCGCGGTGAGGTCGACCGCGATCGCATCCGCGTCGTTCGCCGACTCGGCCTGATCGCGGCCGAAGCCGATCGAGTCGCGCATCGCGCGGCGGTGCGCGATCTGCTGGAAGCCCGAGAACGCGCCCGCGGCGATGAACGCGATGTCGGCCGTCGACATCACGACGTGATCCGCGTACGAGCTGTGGGTCAGGTCGAGCGGCACGACGACCTCGCTGGCCTCGAGCATCTTCAACAGCTCGCGCTGGACGCCCATGCCGGTGACGTCCTTGGTCGTGCCCGCGCCGGCGAAGATCGCGTTGTTCTGGCCCGAGGCGATCTTGTCGAACTCGTCGAGGCAGACGATGCCGATCGACGCGAGCATCGGGTTCTCGTCGGCGGTGTGGAGCAGGCGGGTGAGGATCGTCGAGGGATCCTGGCCGACGTAGCCGGTCTCCGAGTAGGTCGTGATGTCGACGAGCGCGGTCGGCAGCTTCAA
Source organism: Kofleriaceae bacterium (assembly GCA_039922635.1). GTDB lineage: Bacteria > Myxococcota_A > Polyangia > Haliangiales > Haliangiaceae > JABFXX01. The sequence continues at coordinate 4,508 of JBDTEH010000071.1, forward strand.
GACCTTGCCGAACAGGGATTCGACCAGGAACGTCTTGCCGGACCCGGTCGGTCCGACGAACAAGAAGTTCGCCTTGCGCGGTAGCTCCGCCCGGTCGACGCCGTCGACATAGATCCGCTTGATCCGCCGGACGTGGCGATACGCCATCAGGCAGAGCGCGCGCCGCGCGTGGTCCTGACCGCGATAGCCGAGCTCGTGGAGCGCCACGAACATCGCCTGCGGCGAGGGACAGGGCAGCTCGCGCACGAACTTGATGAAGTGCTCGAGCCCCTGCTTGCGGACCTTGCGGTTGGGCTCCATCCGTCGAGGAATTGTAGCTCGGCGCCTAAGGTTTGACCATTCCGACCAGGGGTGGCCTAATCGACGACGGTGACCAGCGAGAGCCTCGTGCGGCCCTTTGTCGATGCGGCGCCCGTGGCCGTACGACCGACCCTCGAAGCGATCGCGGATCTCGATCGCAGGCTGTGGTCGCTGGTCGCCGAGGGCCGCGCCGCGTGGCCGGACCTACCGCTCGACGCAAAGCTGCTCGTCGAGTTCACCGCACGCCACCTCACGGCCGAGCTCGCCGACGCCGCGCTCGACGGGCTGCGGCCGGCGGATCTCTACCTCGCGTGCGCGTGCGCGTCCGGCTCGATCGCGGCGATCAACACATTCGACCGCGACTACATGCGCGAGGTCGAGATCGCGCTCGCCCGCATGCGGATCGCGGCGCCTCGCGTCGCCGACGTCAAGCAGCTCGTGCGCCAGCGCCTGTTCGTCGGCGGCGGTACGACGGGCGCACCGACCTCGGCCGGCAAGATCGCGGAGTACGGCGGCCGCGGCGATCTGCGGCGCTGGGTCCGCTCGGTCGCGGTGCGCACGTGCCTCAACGACCTGCGCAAGGGCAAGCGCGAGATCCTCGTCGACGACGATCACCTGATCGCACAGCACGCGATCAGCCAGGACGATCCCGAAGTCGAGTACATGAAGCGCACGTACTCGAACGAGTTCAAGGTGGCGTTCAGCGAGGCGCTCACCCAGCTCGGTCCTCGCGAACAGACCTTGCTGCGCTACCACCACGTCGACGGCCTCAACATCGACGAGATCGGCGCGATCTACCGCGTCCACCGTGTCACCGCGTTCCGCTGGATCGAGAAGGCCAAGGAGCTGCTCGTCAAGACCACGCTCGATACGCTGCGCACGCGCCTGAAGCTCCCCGCCGACGAGCTCGATAGCGTGCTGCGCCTGATCCGCAGCCAGATCCACCTCTCGATCGTGCGCCACCTCGGTGGCCCCAAGGACAGCGTCGCCGACGACGCGATCGAGCTAGATCCCTCCGAGATCGAAGAAGTCTGAGCCGTTCGAGCGCAGGGAGCGACGAGGCGAACGATGATCAAGCACATCCGGGTGGCAGAGTTGGCGATCGCCGCGCTGGTGATCGCGGTCGTGGTGATGCTGATCGTGCCGGTGCCGCGGCCGCTGCTCGACGTCTTGCTCGCGCTCAACATCGCGATCTCGGTCGCGCTGCTCATGGCCGCGGTGTTCTCGCCGCACCCGCTGAGCTTCACGAGCTTCCCGACGCTGCTGGTGGTCACGACCCTGTTCCGGGTCGGCCTGGAGGTCTCGACGACGCGGCTCGTGCTCGCCGACGCGGATGCGGGCGCCGTCGTGCGCGCGTTCGGCAGCTCGGTGGTCGCCGAGAACCTCGTCGTCGGCCTCGTCGTGTTCGCGGTGATCACGATCGTGCAGTTGATCGTCGTCGCGCGCGGCGCGGAGCGCGTCGCCGAGGTCGCGGCGCGGTTCGCCCTCGATGCGATGCCCGGCAAGCAGCTGGCGATCGACGCCGAGCTGCGCACCGGCTCGATCGATCCCGAGACCGCGCGGGCGCGGCGCGGCGCGCTCGAGCGCGAATCGCAGCTCTACGGCGCGATGGACGGCGCGATGCGGTTCGTCAAGGGCGATGCGATCGCGGCGATCGTGATCGTCGTCATCAACCTGATCGGCGGCCTGGTGATCGGGATCGCGAGCCGCGGGATGTCGGCCGGCGAGGCCGCGCACACCTACTCGCTGTTGTCGATCGGCGCCGGCCTGGTCGCCCAGATCCCGTCGCTGCTCGTCGCGGTCGCCTCGGGCCTGCTCGTCACCCGGGTCGCGAGCTCCGGGGATCGCGCGCTCGGCGCGGATCTCGGTGCCCAGCTCACGCCGCGCGCGCTCGCCGGCGTCGCGATCCTCCTCGTCGGGCTCGCCCTCGTGCCGGGGCTCCCGATCGGGCCGTTCCTCGTGCTCGGCGTGCTCGCCACCGCCGGCGCGCTGGTCGCGCTGCGACGGCGCACCGCGACGGTGGAGCTCTCGGAGCCCGAGGCCGCGACCGCACGGGGCGCACGCCTCGCGCTGTGGCTCTCCCCTGCCCTGCACGATCGGCTCGCGGCGAAGCCCGCGGCGTTGCACGCGGTGCTCGCGGCCGCGCGCGAAGGGCTCTACCTCCCGCCGCTCGCGATCGCCCGCGATGCGACGCTCGGCGCGAGCGAGGTCGCGCTCGCGATCGACGGCACCCCGGTCGCGTGGCTCGCGCTCGCCGGCGCACCGCTCGACGCGCTCGCACAGCAGTTGCCGGCTGCGCTCGCGCCGCTGGTGCCCGAGCTGCTCGGCGTCGATCGAGTCGCCGCGCTCGTCGAGCGTTTGGCGGTGCACGCGCCGGTGCTGGTCAAAGAGGTCCTCCCGCGGGTCGTCGCGCTACCGGTGCTCGCCGAGGTGCTGCGCCAGCTCGCACGCGAGGGCGTGCCGATCGACGACCTCGCCGGCGTGCTCGAGGCGATCGCGCTCGCACCGCAACCACCGACCGGCTTCACCGCCGGGACCGTGCCGGCGCTGGTCGAGCACCTGCGCGGCCAGCTTCGCCGCCAGATCACGGCGAGGTGGGCGCCGCGAGGCCAGATCGCGGTCTATACCGTTGACGCGATGATCGAGGACGCGCTGCGCAGCGCCGTCGATCGACGCTCGGATGGCGCGGTCCTCGCCCTCGAGCCCGCGATCGCGCAGGACATCGTGGCGGCCGTGCGCGGCAAGCTCGGCACCGGGCCCGCGGTGCTGCTGGTCTCCGGTGACGTCCGCCGTTATCTGCGCGGTGTGCTCGAGCCCGAGCTGCCCGCGATCGCGATCCTCGCCGCGCACGAGCTCGCCCCCGGCACCGCGGTGACGACCGCGGGCCGGATCGATGTCGGCTGACCGGCGCGCGCGGCTGCGCCGAGCTATTTCGAGCTCAGTGGATCGTCGAAGTACTTGCGGCAGCGCGGACAGACCCGGCGCGCCGCGGGCTTGCGGTGGACCCGCTTGCGGTAGCCACACAGCGGGCACTCGATGGTGACGTACTGCGACAGCAGGGCCGCGAGCATGACCGCGCCCGCCATCTCAGCACCCGACCTGCGCGACGATCACTGCCGCGAACATCGTGCCCATGATGACGCCCAAGATCTTCAATGCGTGACGCTCGCGCCACGTGGGCGCGGGATTCTCGTTAGCCATGACAACTCCTTTGAGGTGAGCGACTCGAACGACTGAAACGACGACGTTTCAGGCGTTCGGCGGCCCACGCGAGGAGCGTGGCGTCGGAGGAGCAGTGACCGCGAAGCTGCGCGGAGCCTCGAGCTCGAGCTCGATCGTGAGCCGCAGCGGCGCCAGGCCCGCAACGACCGGGAGGGTCGCGATCGGGAGCTGGACGTCCGCTCCCTGCCCGTGCCCGCGATCGCGACGCGCCAGCACGGCCAGGGCCGCGTCCGCCGGCGCGAAGGTCGCGCTGCGATCCCGTTGGGCGCGCTCGAGCTGGGCGGCGTCGATCGGGCGCACACCCGCCACGGCCACGAGGCACGCGACGATGACGGCACAGATCGAACGCATCCCTGTGCGTAGCACGAGTTGACTCACCGGCCTAGCTGCGCGCAGAGTGGCTCGAGCTGCACTCCCGCCGGGTGGGCCTGCGGCCGTAACCCGAAGCTCCAGCCACACCGCGCTGCGGTCACGGCTCCGGTCGCCGCGTCGAGCCTGGCGATCCCGGCGGCGGTGATGACCGCGAGCGAGTCGGCGGTCGGCCACAGCACCTGCGTCGCGGCCGGGACCGCCTGCTGCCACACCAGCGTACCGTCGAGCTTGTAGAGAGCCACGTGATCCCCGCCGGCCTCGGCGACGCGGGTCCCGAGCGGATCGGGCCACAGCGTGACCGTGCCGTCGTGCGGCAGCGTCGCGAGCACCTTCCCCGGTGCGAGCACGGAGATCACGAGCTGGCGGGTGGCTGGATCGACGGTCCACGCGTACACGTGGCCGGCGAGATCCGCGGTGATGAACCCGGCGATCGGCATGGCGCCGCTGCGTTGCTTCGTCGCGGCGTCGGTCCAGGTCACGGTCGTGGCGCTCGCGAGGCTGACGTCGACGAGCGCCTTGCCGCCGGCCAGCGCGGGCGACAGCGGTACGAATTGCCGCGCGCTCCCCGCGGGCGGCCGCGGCAACGATACGAGGTAGTCGAGCTTGCGCTTGGCCGCGGTCCAGCGCGCGATGCTCGCGTCGGCGAACGACACGGTGAGGACCCCGGTCGAGGGCTCGTAACGCACCGGCTGCCGCGTGTGGCGCCCGGACGCGGCCCGACGCAGTGGGATCGGGTCGTGACCATCGCTCGACAGGATCGACGTAAGAAACTCGCCGCTGGCATCCATCAGGGTCGCCGCGAAGTCCGTGCCGCCCAGCCAGTGCAGCTCCAACGGGGTCGCGTCGCTCGGGAGCGCCGGCGGCTTCGCGGGCACGGCCACGAGCGCGGCATCGAGCTGGACGAGCTCCTTCCCCATGCCAACGACCAGCCCGTGGTCCGGACCGAGCGTCGCGAGCTGCGGCGAGGGGAGGCCGTAGCCGAGGTACTGCGCTCCATCACGACGTGCGAGCTGGAGCTCGAACGCCACGGCGGTGACCGCGAGATCGCCGGCGGTCGCGAACCGTCCGGTGGGCGCCGCGCCGGCGGTCAACGCGAGCGTGTCGCCGGTGGTCGTCGCGAGCCACCCGGCTCCGTTCGCGAGGCCGACCGCGACGTGATCTTCGTCGGTGAACCCGATCTCCGCCGTGGCATCTACCGGCGCCGACGCGAGCAAGCGACCGGTCGCGCGCTCCACGATGCGGAGCTCCGGCGCCTTGCCCTCCGCGGTGGCGATCAGCGCGATGCGTCGACCGGACCTCGAGATCGCGATCGGACCGCTCGGATCGCCGCCACCGGCTTGGAACGGCTTGCCCCACGCGAGCGCGGGGCCGAGCTGGAGCGGCCGCACGATCCGGCGCTCCACGGCGCCGGCCCGCACCGCCACCACGGCGACCGCGCTCGTCCCGTTCGCGGCGACCTCGACCAGCCGCTCGCCGGGCTCGGTGCCGATCCGTCCGAGCTGCACGCCATCGAGGTCGTACAGCACGATCGTCTGATCGCTGCGCCAGGCGAGCAGCCCGCGGTCGGAGATCGCGAGGCCGAGGAAGTCGGCGTCCTGCGCGAACGTGCCGCGGCGGAGCGTCCGGCCGTGGTCGTCGAGCTCCGCGAGCGCGAGGCTGTTCGCGCGATCGATCCACGCGACGACGAAGCCGTCGCGCTGCCGGGCGAGCGCGAGCGTGCGAGGGCTCGGCAGCTCGACGACGCACGGCTCGCGCGTGCCGTCGAGCTTCGGCCACAGCCTCACGCCACCGGTCTCGTCGGCGGTGATCGCGGCCGTGGCGTCCGCGGTGATCGCGAGCGCGGAGATCGGAGCGCCGTGCGGAGCCTCGATCGCCGCGCGCGTCACCGGCGTCGCGATCATCGGCGAGGCCCCGCGCGGCCCGGCAGCCCGGGGTGGCGTGCCCCCCGCTGGCGTGGCCCCCGGTGGCTTGTTCCGAGACGGAGGTGGCGCGATCGTGGGCGCGGTGGTCGCTCCGCACGCGGTGACGACGACAGCGACGACGAGCCCGGCGCGGTTCACGTCCCGAGAGCTTCGCACACCGGCTGCGTGTTGAACGTGCTGAACTCCGGGGTCTTCGTCATCACGCCGAACGCGAAGCCACAAGCCGCGGTGACGAGCACACCGGTCGTGGGGTCGAGCTCGATCAGCCCACCGCTGGTCCGCACCACCACCGCCGCTCCGGTCGTGAACGCGAGGGTCTCCGCACCCCACACGTCCTGCGTCCACAGCACCGCTCCGGCCGGGTCGTACATCGTGACCGCCGAGCCATGGATCCCGGCGAGCCGCTGGCCGGTCGCATCCGCCAGGAGCACCTCGGCGCGCTCGCCCTTCGGGAACCTCCGCGTGGTCTTGCCGTCGCGCGTCGCGAACACGCCGTCGACGTCTTGCATGAAGATCGTGCCGTCGCGAGCGAAGCCGATGTAGCTGCTCGAGGGCGGCACCTTGCGGATCGTGGCGCTCAGCCGCTTCCCTGGCTTGCCGTCGCCCTCGCGAAATATCGCCATGCGCGCGCCATCGTCCGCGTTCCCCCACACGATCGCGACCACACCGGCGGCGCGTGCAGGATCGAGCTGGAGCACGATCGACGCCTGAAACGGCACGGCGAGCGCGGCCTGTTCGGTCGCCTGATCGCGTGCGAGGTCGAGCGTGAAGCGGCGGACGACGCCCTGGTCGACGACCGCGAGCCGGTTGGAGGCCTGATCGAAGTCGACGCGCTGGATGGACGTGTAGGTGCCCAGCGCGACCGTGCGATCGCGGTGGCGAACGTCGACGAGCGCGAGCGTTGGCTTGTCGCCGAGCGCCATCACGACCGCGTGGTCCGGATCGAGCCACCACACCCGGTCGCGCGTCGAGTAGCCGAAGTCGCCGAGCTCGACGTCGCTCTCGCGTTGCAGCTCGTGATCGAGCCACACGATGTGGGATCGCGTGGTCTGCACGCCGACATGCGCGCCCGACGTGATCAGGTCGCCCGTCGCGAGGTCGCGCCAGCCGAGATACCTGGTGTCGTGAAGGTCCTGGAGCACGAGATCGGGGCCGAGGCTCGCGACGACGAGGCCATCGGCGGCCTGACCATCGCCGTTGATGTTCTCGTCCCCGGTGCCGGTGTCGACCTGCCACGGATCCACCACCTTCGCGCTCTGGACCGCGTGGGTGGGCATCCACCAGTGCGTCGTCCCCGAGAGCCGCACGACGTGATCGTCATCGACAAAGCCGATGGCCTGGACCACGCCGCCGCTCGTGCTCGGACCGTCGACCCGCTCGGGAGTCTTGGTGACGTCGAGCACGACGAGCTCGGTGGCCTGCGAGAGCACCGCGATCCGCGCGTGGCTCGGCGAGATCGCGAGGACGCGCTCGTCGAGCTTGGCGGGCAGCGTGATCGTCGCTCCCCAGCGCAAGCCATCGCCGAGCACGATCCAGCGCAGCGCGGCGGCGCGGCCACGGGTCACCATCACCGCGCGCGCGCGCCGGAGCCGCCCGCGGACAGACTCGGAGTCCTCGAGCACGCGCTCGACCGGTTGGGCTTCGACGTGGCGCTCCGCGCTGATCACGGCGGCGGCACCGTGCCGGGTGGCGAGCGCGCCAAAGCTCTCGCCGGGCGCGGCCGCGAGCCGCCCGCGCAACCTCCCGGCCGCGTCGTAGCGCTCGATCGATTGGTCGATGCGCGCGACGAGCACCCCTCGATCGATCGCGACGAGCTGGTCGATCTCGACTTCGCCGGGAACTTGAGTCCTCGCCCGCAGCGCGCCGGTCCGTGAGAACCGCAACAGCTGGACGGCGCCGGCCTGATCGAGCACGCCGACCAGCAGCTCGTCGCCGGCATGGCTGATCGCGACCGCGTCCGCACCGTTGACCGTGAACGGTACCGGCTCGCGCGAACCATCGAGCGTCGGCCACAGGCGCAGTCCACCGAGCGTGTCGACCGACACGGCGGCGTCGCCTTGCTCGGTGACGGCGACGTGCGCGATCAGGCTTCCGTGCGGCACGCCGGTCGGAACGCGCTCGGCGATCACGGCGGGCGCGACGACCGTGGCGACGACCGTGGCGACGACCGTCGCGACCGGCTCGGACGCCGGGGCGTCTTCCCTCGAACTGCATGCCACCCCCACGAGCGCGAGCGAGACGTGCAGGATCGACCATCGCATCGAGATCTAGAAACGCGTCACCTGGCGAGGTTGTTCTGCGATCGCCCGTCACTTCCTTCGTGATCTGGATTACCCAGTGCTTTCCGGCGTTTCGTTGACGGTGAACGTTTACAGAACCAGATCGCTTTCACACAAATTTTGGTTGTTGGACCCGAGGGGGAAATGGTCAAACCGTGAGTGGGTGGCCTGAGGGTTGGCCACGAGATGTTAGGGAGGTAGTAAATGGCGCTCGGTACCGTCAAGTGGTTCAACGATGCCAAGGGTTATGGCTTCATCAGCCGGCAGGACGACAACAAGGACGTCTTCGTCCATTACTCGTCCATCACCGGGGATGGCTTTCGCACCCTCAATCAGGGGCAAACAGTCGAGTATGAAGAGTCCAATGGCCCCAAGGGACTGTTCGCCGCGAGAGTCCTCAAGGTGTTGCAGATCTGATCGTTAGCGAGCGAGCTGCGTAGCTCGATACTCGCCCGAGTTGGTCCGCGTCAGCACGACCGCGAAGGTCTCCTTCTCGGTACGCACGCGTAACACCAGGTTGCCTGCGGGCAGCCCGCCGCCGCCGTTCGTGTACTCGCTCGGCGTCATCAGCTTCCAGTCCTTCATCGGACCGGACTCGACGACCAGGCCACTGTACATGTCCTTGAGGTCGCCCGTGGTCTGCGCCGCGACCTTGCCGCCGGCATAGAACGGCACCATCGACAGCTTGACCAGCTTGTCGACCTCCGCGGTCGCGAACGCGCTGATCCACTGGTTCGCGCTGAACAGCGCCTGCTTGTCCGTGATCGAAGAGACCGGGTTGACCTGCTGCTTCGCGAGGCCGTCATCGGGCGTGACGGTCTTGTCACCGGTCGGCGGGGTGACCTCGCGCGCGTCGTACCGCCGCTTCTTGCCGGGGATGTGCGCCACGTTCGCGACCATCGCGCCGTCGTCGAGCACGCCGGCCCCGTTGTCGTCGGGCACCGAGGTCAGGATGTAGGGCTCGACGTTGAACGTGCCGCACTGGCGCCAGTTGCGATAGAAGCCCCACCGCAAGTAGATGCGACCATCGACCGAGCGAATCGCTTCGGGCGTCGTCTCGTACGGCCCGGCCGAGATCACCGTATCGACCGCGGCGACGTCGAACTCGGTCTTGCCCGAGGTCTTCGCGATCGTCACCTTGTGCAACGTCCCATCGGGGTTGACCGAGATCTCGAGGTTGACCCACAGGTCGGGATTGTTGAGCGGATAGTCCGCGCCCTTGGAGTCGAGGTCCTCGAGAAAGCCGAACCCCCACAACTCGTGGATCCGGCGGTGCATGCGCGCGATGTAGAGCGCGTACGGCGACGCGCGCGTCTTGAGCGCGGTCTGGTTGCCGGGACGGACATCCGGGACGAAGTTCTCGAGCGAGCTCTTGATCGCATCGAGCTTGCGTTCCCAGCGCCCCTTCTTCGACGACATCTTGCGCGCCGCGACCTCGCGCTCGTTATCGACCCTCTCCTTGCCGACGATCCGCTCGTAGTCGTTGAATGCCATCTGCGAGTTCACACCCGGCAGGCCCTTGCGGCCGACCTTCTTGCCGTCGTGGTTCTGATCCGTGACCGAGCCACGCCCACCGATGCCACGCATCGACAACACCCCCGGCGTGTTGTCGCCGGTGCCGTTATCGCCGTTGTCGCCGGCCTCACCCTTGATCTCGCCCTTGGCCTCCTGCTTGTCGCCGGAGTGATCGGTCTCGCGCAGGTGCTTGTCGGTCGTCGCCTTGGTGTCTTCGAGCTGGCGGATCTTGTCATCGGGACCACCGATCTCCGCGCTGGTCTTGTCGTCGCTCTCCTTGCTCGCGACGGCTTTACCTTCGGACTCTTTGTCGAGGTTGGTCTTCTGAGCGCGGGTCTCCTCGGCCACGTCGCGGTTCTTGTCGCTGAGGAACTTCGCGTCATCGGGCGCCTTGTCCTTGATGTGCTTGTCGTCCTTGACCTCGACCGCCGTCATGTTCGGCGGAGGTTGCAGCGGCGGTGGCGGCTTCTGCTGCGGCTGCGGCGGCGGCGGTGGCGGCAACTGCGGCGGCGGCAGCTGCTTGGGCGGCGGCGCGAGCGCGACCTGGACGGCCTTGTCTTCGAGCTTCTCCGCGTCGATCGGCGGTGCCGGTGCCTTCGGCGTGGGCGGCGTGATCAGCTTGTCGATGTTCGCGTCGGTGAACGCGACCTCGACCGCATCGGGCCGCTTCGCGAAGTCCGCGCGGACATCGGTGTCGGCCTTGATCGTGAACGCACAGTCGTAGACATGCCCGTTCGCGGCGGCATCGACCGCGCTGCCCGCGAGACATTGCCCGACCGGGTCGCCGAGGTACGGCACGAGCGCGCTCGGCGTGCGCATCGGAAACTGCTTGAAGCCGCCGAACACCGAATCTTCCCCGAGCACCGCGGTCAGCGTGACCTTGGTCTCCGGCGGTAGCGCGACCGTGCACGTCGGTTGCGAGCAACGCAGGATTGGCGCCGAGTCGCCTTCGCGCGTGACCAGGACCTGGCCGCGTGGCGGTTGATAGTCGATCGCGATCAGCGTCTCCTGGCCCTGCTTGACCGCGTAGGTCTTCTGAAACGTCGTGCCGTCCGGTGCGGTGATCGTGACCGGCAGATCGGCGTCGCGATCGGCGAGGTCGAACACCTGCGGGACGTTGCCGAAGTACTCGCCGCCCGGGACGCCGACCGCGATCTTGAAGCCCGCCGCCGCGCCCGACACGATCTTCAGCGTGGTCTTGCCTTCGCGCTCGTGGGTGAGCACGGAGGCGTCCCAGCTCGCCGCCGCGTCGTCCAAGCGGATCGTGAGGAACGGCTTCGGAGTCGGACGCGTGTACTGAAACGTCACGACGGCGGCGCTCTGCGCGATCGACGAGATGACGATCGCGGGGACCCACAGCCATGGGCTGCGATATGCGCGCGAACGGGCCACCGGCGGTCAGTTTGACATAGCCAAACTCGGATGCCGTTGCCTGAAATTCTTTGGGAAAAACACCATCCCCCCCCGAAACTCCGATCGACGACTGGGGCAGTTACGCTCCCGGTCGGGCCAGTCAGAGCTTGCGATAGACGCCGACCACGATCCCGATGATGTCGACGCTCTTGAAGTCGGCTCGCCGGACGATGATCGGCGCCATGTTCTGGTTCGCCGGCTGGAACCGAATCCGGTCACCTTCCGGGAAGTAGCGCTTCACCGTGGCCTCGCCCTCGATCATCGCCACGACGATCTCGCCGCTCCGGGCCACCGCGGTCTTCTTCACGAAGACGTAATCGCCGTCGAAGATCCCGTCTTCGATCATCGATTCACCCACGATCCGCAGGCCGAACACCTCGCGATGCCCCCCGATCAAGATCTTATCGATCCGGACCGTATCGGTCGCGTTCTCGACGGCGAGGATCGGCACGCCGGCGGCGACCTTGCCGAGGATCGGGATCTCCAGCATGTCGTCGCGCTCGGACACCACCGCGACGTTCTGCGTGCCCGAGGCGAGCCGGCGGCCCCCGAGCGGGACTACCTCGCCCATGCCATCCGGAAGCACGGGCCGCATCGCCCGGGACTTGAGGTCCTCGCGCCGGAGGTGGCCCTTTTTCTCGAGCGCTTTGAGGTGATCGTTCACGCCATTGGTCGACCGGATGTTGAAATGTTCTCCAATCTCGCGGAGCGTGGGCGGGAAGCCTCGCTCGACGATCGAAGCTGAAATAAAATCAAGGATTTCGCGCTGCCGGTGGGTTAGTGCATCCGCCATACTGAACAGACACACGGTACTGAACGCATCATCACCATGTCAATTTTTCTGCTGAAATTTCTCGGAGCTGCCGCCGGGATCGCCTCGATGACGGCGGCGATCGAGCGCAACGACCTCGACGAAGCGGCCCGCCAGGGGGCACTGGCCGGGCCGGCCGTCATCGAGCAGGCCCTGGGGTCGAAGGTTCGCGACACCGTGCTCGCCGGCATCGTCGCGGCGCCGGCGGCGTTTGCGACCGAGGATCGCGCCGAGCTGCTGGTCCCGCTCGCGAAGGTCGCGGCCGGACCCGACCGGCGAACCGCGATTCCGGCCGCGCGCGCCGCCCGGGTGATCGCGGAGCGGCTCGCGACCCAGGAGCGGCCCGACGATCTCGCCGCCGCGGACTTCGAGGCGTGGCGCGATGCGTACGAGCAACTCGCGCTGGCCAACGGCCGGTGGATCGAGGTCCGCGTCGCCGCGCTCGAGACCGCGGCCGCGCTCGGGCACGCCGGCGATCCGACCGCGCTCGGCTTCGATCTCGCGAAGGTGATGGCGGATCCGGACCCCGCGCTGCGGGTCGCGGCGCTCGAGCTGATCCCGCGCCCGACGGCGCGCGCGTTGTACGCGGTGATCGTGCCGGCGCTCGGCGATCGCAACGGCAGGGTCGCGGTCGCGGCCGCGGAGGCGCTGTGCGCGGATGCCGGGGATGATCCGGCGGCGGTGAAGGCCGCGCTCGGGCAGGCCGGCGCCGTGCAGGTCAAGGCGATCGCGAAGGCGCATCCAGCGGCGAACGATCTGGCGCGCTGTATCCGGTGAATCGCGAGTGTTAACGTCGCCCGGTGACCTGCCGCCACCTCGCCGCGATCGACGCCGGCCTCGGCACCGCGCCAGGCTTCGAGACCGCCTTCACGATCGACGCCTCGCGCGTCACGTTTGGTCCCGGCACGCTCCGCGAGGTCGGGCTCCGCGCTCGCGCGCTCGGCATCACGCGCGCCGCGTTGATCACCGATCGCACCGTCCACGCCCTGCCCTGGTTCGACGAGCTCGAGCGCTCGCTGCGCGCCGCGTCGGTCAACCCGATCGTGTTCGACGAGGTCGCGATCGAACCGACCGAAGCGTCGTGGGACGACGCGATCCACTTCGCGCGCGAGGCCAAGCCCGATGGCTACGTCTCGCTCGGCGGGGGCTCCGTGATCGACACCGCGAAGGTCGCGAATCTGTACACCGCGTACCCCGCCGCGTTCGCCGCCTATATCAACGCCCCACTCGGCGACGGCCTCGCCGTGCCCGGCCCGCTCGCGCCGCACGTCGCATGCCCGACCACCGCCGGCACCGGCAGCGAGGTCACCGGCATCGCGATCTTCGACTGGCACGCGCACCGCACGAAGACCGGCATCAGCTCGCCGCGGCTGCGCCCGAGCGAGGCGGTCGTCGATCCGCGGTGCACGCACACGCTGCCCGCCGGCGTCGTCGCCGCGAGCGGCATGGACGTGCTGTGCCACGCGCTCGAGTCGTTCACCGCGCGGCCGTTCTCGACGCGCGGTGCGCCCGCGACGCCGCTGGCCCGGCCGTCCAGCCAGGGCCGCAACCCGTGGAGCGACATCGGCTGCCGCGAAGCGCTGCGGCTGTGCGGCGCCCACCTCGCCGATGCCGTCACCGGCGATCGGTTCGCGCGCGATCAGATGATGTGGGCCGCGACGCTCGCCGGCATCGCGTTCGGCAACGCCGGGGTCCACGTCCCGCACGCGATGGCGTACGCGGTCGCCGGCCAGGTCAAGACGTTCCGCGCGGCCGGCTATCCCGACGCGCCGCTGGTCCCGCACGGCCTCGCCGTCGTGGTCAACGCGCCCGCCGTGTTCCGCGCCACCGCCCCCACGGCGCCGGCGCGCCACTTCGAGGCCGCGCAGCTGCTCGGCGCCGACATGCTCGGCGCGTCCCACGACGCCGGCGGCGAGCTGCTCGCGCAACGCTTGATCGCGCTGATGCGCGCGGCCGCGATCCCGAACGGCCTGGCCGGCGTCGGCTACGAGCGTGGCGACATCACGAACCTCGTCGAGGGCGCGCTGCCGCAACAACGCCTGCTCCACAACTCACCGCTCGCGATCGACGCCGGCGTGCTCGCGACCCTGTTCGAGCGCGCGCTGGAGTACTGGTGAGCGATCCATTCACCACGACGCTGACCACGCGCTGGGCCGACAACGACGTCTACGGTCACGTCAACAACGTCACCTACTACGCGTACTTCGACTCGATCATCAACCTCTACCTGATCCGCGAAGGCGGCCTCGATATCCACGGCCCGGTGATCGGCCTGATCGTCGCGTCGAGCTGCCAGTTCCACGCGCCGCTCGCGTATCCCGACGAGCTCGTCGGCGGCCTGCGCGTCACCCAGCTCGGCACGTCGTCGGTGACCTACGAGGTCACGATCGCGAAGACCGGCGCCGAGCAACCGGCGGCGACCGCGGCGCTCACCCACGTGTTCGTCGATCGCGCAAACCGCCGGCCGACCCCGATCCCGGCATCGCTCCGCGCCGCGCTCGCACGGCTGGCGTAGTCGAGGCCCCGAGCTGGGGACCACGAGGTCGCGAGGCTCTAGCGGAGCGCGCGCGCTTCGCCGACGTCCATCACCCACAGCCGGCTCGGATCCCAGCCCCGCGCGCGCCAGACCTCGAGGATGCGCTGGCGCGGCTCGCCGGTCGGCTCGTCGGTGAGCTTGAACGTGCCCCAGTGCATCGCGACGAAGTTCTTGGCGCGAAGCGCGGCGAAGCCGTCGGCGGCCTCGTCGGGGTTGACGTGCTGCGAGGCCATGAACCAGCGCGGCGAGTAGGCACCGATCGGTAGCATCGCCCAGTCGATCGCGTACTTCGCGCCGATGTCGGCGAAGTGATCGCCGGCCGCGGTGTCGCCGGAGTGATAGGCGACGCCCTCGGGGCCCTCGATCACGTAGCCGCCCCACAGCGTCGCGTTGCGGTTCCACGGCATCCGCATCGACCAGTGGCGCGCGGGCACGAGGGTGATCGCGAGATCGCCGACCACGTGGGTCTGCCACCAATCGAGCTCGACGACGTTGGGCTTGCCGAGCCGCGGGCCATTGCCGAGCGGTGCGAGGTAGAGCGCGGACTCGGGTAGCTTCGCGATCGTCGGCAGGTCGAGGTGATCGCGGTGATCGTGCGTGACCATCACGACATCGGGCGCGGGGAGCTGGCCGAGCGCGACGCCGGGTGGGACCAGGCGCTTGACGACGCCCGAAATCGCGGTCGACCACACGGGATCGATCACGAGCAGCTTGCCGCCGAGGCGCAGCGCCCACGAGGCATGGCCGATCCACACCGCGCACGGCTCGCCCGAGGCGAGCGCTTCAGCGCCGCCGTCGCGCGTGCCGGGACGGACGTGGTCGAGCTCGGCGTAGTCGGCGCCGCGCGGATCGCTCTTGCGGAGCACCTTCCACCTGAACATGTCGCCGGGACCGCGGCGCGGTTGCGTCGCGCGGTCGTCGAACTGCGCCATTACGCGAGCGCTCGCACGACGGCTTCGTACGCGATCCGGCGAAACTCGACGAGCTCGCCGGCGGCGGTGAGCTGCGCGAGCGTGCCGTCGTAGTCGTCGGGGACGAACAGGCGATCCCAGCCGAGCAAGAGCGGACCCGCGGGTTGGTCGGCGATCCGGCCGGGGCACGTCGCGGTGATGATCGAGATCTCGCCGCCGGCGCGGCGGACCGCGACCCGCAGCTCCATCTTGGTCGGCTTCTCGCGCCACCACTTGCAGAACCGGTTCGCGTTCTCGCTGTCGAGCTCGAGGCGCAGGCTCTTGCCGTCCATCGTGGTGAGATCGACGGCCTCGGCGAAGCATGCCGAGGGGCTGTGATGCGCGAGCACCTTGTCGCGCGCCTTCTGCTCGGGCTCGGGCGCGCTGGTCGCGAACCCGGTCTGGAGTTGCTCGAGCACGAGCTCGACCTCGGGTGCGACCGTGCGATACACGGCCGCGAGCAACTCGTTGCCGTCGATGAAGACCACCTGCACGGCGCGACCCTACTACGTAAACGATCGCTACGGACGCTTCGCGCGGGCGCCGGAGGAGGCGGAGGAGGTCGTGCGCGTCAACCACCACCACAGCCCGCCGGCCGCGCCGAGCAACGCGGCGACCGCCAGCGCGAGCGGGATCGCGTGGACCGGCTCGACGACGTAGTGCAGGACGGTCCCCGGCGCGGTCGTGCCATGGCCGGGGTGAAACGAGGCGAGCGACGTCCACATGGGCCACATGGGCCCGGTTATAGCCGGGCACGGTGCGGCCGTCACTACTGGATGATCACCCGGTCGCTACCGCCGCGCCCGAACGTCTCGGGCATGTACATCTCCTCGGCCTTCGGCGGGGGCACGACGAAGTTGCCGGGCGTCGTCGCGCGCGCGACGTACGTGTAGTGGTGCACGCCTTCCCACAGCAGCGACGCGAACGCCTCGACGCGCTCGTCCCGCAGGTTCTGGTGCTCGTACCAGGTGCCATACCACCACCAGTACGGCCCGCGAGCCTTCTGCTCGTTCGGGTCGGTGGGCACCGGGCCGGTGACCGCGAGGGCCGAGTTCATCGCCTCGAAGCCGGCCGGCATCGGATCGACCAGCGCGACGTGATAGCGCCGGTTCTCGTTGACCATCGTCAGCTTGACGCGCACCCGCGCGCCGGCCTTGACGTGCCAGCTGCCGTCGACCGCGCGCGTGACGTCCTTCGGATCGTCGGCGCCCTCGTAGGTGCGCTCGACGACGAAGCCGTAGTCCGCGGGCTCGAGCTTGAGATCCTCGGGCGCGTACTTCATGCCGATCCGGTAGTACAGCCGGCCCGCGCCGTCCTTCTGGATCGTCAGCGCGGACTTGTCGTGGCTAGCGACGTCCTTCATCGGTACGTCGATCTGCGCGTACTCGGTCGTGCGGCCCTTGAACTTGTGGTCGCCGGCGTAGTCGTTGCCGAGCCACACGCGCGCGACGAAGTCGGGTGTGACCTTCTCGTAGGTGTGGAAGTAGAGGTCGAGCGCGAGCAGCGCGAACGCATTCTCCTGGGTGTTGCCCCAGCGCCCCCGCGTGCGATGCGCGAGCAGCCCGGTGACCAGCTTCGGGATCAGGTCGCTATCGGGTTGGTCCTCGATCAGCGCCTCGAGCATCACGCCATCGACGCGGCGATCACTGGCGAGGATCAGATACGCACCGTCGCCGTAGCTGGTCGTGAAGTTCGCCGCGCCCGCCGTCTCGCTGACGTGGTCGAGCGCGTAGCGCACGATCGCCTGGCGTTCCTCGCTCGCCTTGGCGTTCTTCGCGAACAGCGACAGCAGCCAGCCGTTGGTCTCCATCGTCACCTTGCCGGGGCCGCCGGCCTCCTTGAGCAGGCGCTGGCCCTTCTCGATATCGAGGTCGCCCATCAGCTTGCGGGTCTGCAGCGCGTACGCGCTGATCGCCCAGCGCAGCTGCGGGCTGTAGTACCAGGGGTAGTAGCTCTCGATGTTGCGCAGGTAGTTCTGGGCGCGCGCGAGCATGGCGTCGGTCCCGGCGAAGCCCTTCGCCTTGGCGTGCGCGAGCGCGTTCGCGACGAACACGCTCAGGTACGGCTCGCTCGGATGACCGCGATCCCAGAACGCGAAGCCACCGTCGTAGTTCTGCATGTTCTGGAGGTGCTCGAGATCCGCGACCACCGAACCTTCCAGCTGTGCCGCGGTCGGCATGTCCTTGGTCTTGAACGCCGACAGCACGTCGCGCAGCGCCGCGATCGCCATGATCCGCGAGCTGCGCTGCTCGGCGCACTCGAATGGATAGTGCACGAGGTACAGCATCGCGTCGGTGAGCGCCTGGAGGTTCGTCGACGCGGTCGTGACCTCGAGGCCGCCGAACTGCGGCCACACCTTGCCCGGCAGCGCGACGGGCTGGCTGATCGCACCGTTGTCGATCACGCCGTAGGTCGCGAACGCCTCGGTCGTCGCCGGCGTCCACACCGGCAGCGATAGCTCCGCCGCATCGCTCGCCGCGCCCGCCGCGCCGACGATCTGCAAGCGCGTGGTCCCGGCCATCATCGCCGACGCCGGGAACCGGACCTCGACGCGATCGTTCGCCGGCACCGAGAGCTCGCGGCCCGCACCATCGGTGAGCGTGATGTTGGCGGTGCGCGCTGCGACCCGCACCGTCATCGGCGCGTCGGTCTGGTTCTGGACCACGACCGGCAGCTCGAACGTATCGCCGAAGTTGAGGAACCGTGGCGGGCTCGGCCGGATCATCAACGGCAGCCGCGCGGTCAGCGCGCTCTCGCCCTTGCCGAACTGCTTGTCCCCCGCGACCGCGATCGCGACGACGCGATAGCGGGTCAGGTTGTCGGGCAGCTTGATCTCGACCGTCGCCTTGCCGTCGGCGCCGGTCTTGACCGCCGGCGCGAACGCCGCGAGCGGGTTGAAGTTCGTGCGGATCGCGATCGGCGTGTTCGGCCGTGCTTGTTGCTGCTCGAGGTCCTTGTCCTTCGCGATCTTGCCGCCGAGCACCCCCGCGAACTTCGCGTCTTCGCCCGCGGCCAGGCGGTTCATCGCCAGCGTCGCCATCGGCGCGGTGGGGGCCGCCGCCGCTTCGCTCTTCATCGGCATGTCGGCCTTGGCTTCGTCGAGCGCCATCGTCGAGCCGGTCGCCACCAGGCCGTCCTCCTGCTCCGCGTTTTCATCCCCACCGCCGTGGCCGCGATAGCCCTGATTCCGGCGGCGGATCCCTTGATTGCCCGTCAACTTCGCGAGATCGGGCTTCGCGAGCTTCACGTACGCGCGCAGGTACGCGTCCGACACGCCCGCCGGTCGCCCCGCGTAGAACGTATCGATCGGGTTCGGGAACTGGTAGCCGGACAGCGCGAGCACCGCCTCGTCGACCGCGAGCACCGCGACCTCGGCGTTCGGCACCGGCTTGCCGGCCGCGTCGGTGACCGTGATGTTCAGCGCATCGGCCTCGCCGGGCGCGACCTTCGCGGCGCGCGGCGTGACCTCGACCTTCAACGTCCGCGAGCGCGGTGGGATCGGGAGATCGATCGAGCCGACCGCGTACGCCGGGCGCTTGGGCAACTTCGGATCCGGATCGCCGTGATCGTCGAGGCGCGCCGCGGCGCCCACGAGATCGACCTGGACGTACATGTTCGGCGTCATCGCGTCCGCGATCGGCACGGTGATCACCTTCGTCGGCCCATCGAAGTCGACGCGCTCGAGCTTGACGATGCCGCTGCGCCGCCACGTCACGAGGCCGTGCGCCGGATAGAACGGGGCCTGCACGAGCAACTCGGCGGTGTTGCCGGCGGCGTACTCCTTCTTGTCGGGGATGATCTGCACGACCTCCTGCTGGACCTCGCGCGCCGGGATGGTGTCGCCGCCGGTGACCCAGAACGTGAGCTTGGTCTGGTTCGGACGGCCCTGAGGATCGACGATCGTCGCGACCACCTGGTACGTGCCGCCCTT
>JBDTEH010000072.1:0-21861 GCA_039922635.1 Kofleriaceae bacterium
CCGATCGAGGACACCGATTGGGCCGCGTGGGTGCAGGCGATCGAGATCGATCTGTTCGGTGCGGTGCTGCTGTGCCGCGCGGTCGTCCCGCACTTCAAGCGCCTTGGCTTTGGCAAGATCGTGCAGCTCTCCGGCGGTGGCGCGACGGCACCGATGCCGCGGCTGTCCGCGTATGCGACCGCGAAGGCGGCGGTCGTGCGGTTCTGCGAATCGCTCGCACTCGAGGTCGCGGCCCACGGCATCGACGTCAACTGCATCGCGCCGGGCGCGCTCAACACGCGCATGCTGGACGAGATCCTCGAGGCGGGCCCGGAGCGGGTCGGGCAGGCGTTCTACGAGCGCTCGCTCGAGCAAAAGGACTCGGGCGGCGCCGGACTCGCGAAGGGCGCCGCGCTCGCCGTGTTCCTCGCGACCCGCGCGAGCGATGGGATCACTGGACGGCTGATCAGCGCGCAGTGGGATCCGTGGGCGGCGCTCCCCGCGCATCGCGCGGAGCTCGCGCAGAGCGACATCTATACGTTGCGCCGGATCACGGCGCGCGAACGTGGGAAGGACTGGGAAGCGCAATGAACGTCGGCATCATCGGCTGCGGCCTGATCGGCAAGAAGCGAGCGGACTCGTTGCTCGACACGAAGCTGGTCGCGTGTGCGGACACCAACCTGGAGCGCGCGCAGGCCCTCGCGGGGCGGTTCGCCGCGCGCGCGACGACCCACTGGCGTGAGGTCGCCGAGGGTAAGGACATCGACATCGTCGTAGTCGCGACGCCCCACGATTCGCTCGCCGAGATCACGCTGGCCGCGGTGCGCGCCGGCAAGCACGTGCTGGTCGAGAAGCCGGCCGCGCGTAGCGCCGCCGAGTTGCGGCCGGTGGTCGAGGAGAGCGAGCGCCGCAACGCACTCGTCCGCGTCGGCTTCAACCATCGCTACCATCGCGCGTTTCGCAAGGCGCGCGAGCTCGTCGACCAGGGCGAGCTCGGCGAGTTGATGTTCCTGCGTGCGCGCTATGGCCACGGCGGCCGGGTTGGATACGACCGCGAGTGGCGCTCGAACGTCGAGGTCTCCGGAGGCGGCGAGCTGATCGATCAGGGTGTGCACCTGATCGATCTGTCACGCTGGTTCCTCGGTGACTTCACGAGCGTGCAGGGCACGGCCGCGACCTACTTCTGGAACCAGCGTGTCGACGACAACGCGTTCCTGTTGCTGCGCACCGCGAACAACCAGACCGCGTTCTTGCACGCGAGCGCGACCGAATGGAAGAACACGTTCTCGATGGAGATCTACGGCAAGCTCGGCAAGCTCCACATCGAGGGTCTCGGCGGGAGCTACGGGACAGAAAAGCTGACCTGGTACCGGATGACGCCGGAGATGGGACCGCCCGAGACGACCGCGTGGGAGTACCCGATGGCCGACGATTCGTGGGCGGCCGAGTTCGCGGAGTTTCTCGACGAGATCCATGCGCGTCGCAAGGCCTCGCGTGGCCTGCGCGATGCGCTCGCCGCGCTCGAGGTCGTCAAGCAGATCTACGAGGAGTCGGGCCATGCTCATCACCCGTAGCCCCCTGCGGATCTCGCTCGGCGGCGGTGGCACCGATCTGCCGTCGTACTACCAGGATCACGGCGGCTCGCTGATCTCCGCGGCGATCGACAAGTACGTGTACGTGACGATGAGCCGCCCGTTCGTGCCGGGCATCTTCCTCAAGTACTCGAAGATGGAGAAGGTCGATCACGTCGACGAGATCGAGCACCCGATCGTGCGCGAGGCGTTCCGCATGATGGGCATCACCCAGCTCCAGCACGAGATCACGACGCTCGCCGATATCCCGGCCGGTACCGGACTCGGTTCGTCGGGCAGCTTCACGACGGCGCTGTTGAAGGCGCTGTACTCGTTCGAGCGCCGGCTGCTGCTGCCCGGTGATCTCGCGCGGCTCGCGTGCGAGCTCGAGATCGAGCGCCTGAACCAGCCGGTCGGCAAGCAGGACCAGTACATCGCGGCGTACGGCGGCATCACCGCGTTCGAGTTCGCGAAGAACGGCGAGGTCCATGCGGCGCCGATCGCGTTGCCGCAGGCGACGCTGCACGAGCTCGAGGATCACCTGCTGCTGTTCTTCACGGGGTTCTCGCGCAGCGCGAGCGCGATCCTGAAGGATCAAGATCAGCGCACCAAGCAGGCCGACACCTCGATGGTCGAGGGCCTGCACTACGTCAAGGAGCTCGGCTTTCGCAGCAAGCAGGCACTCGAGGCCGGTCAGCCGGCGCTGTTCGGCGAGATCATGCACGAGCACTGGGAACACAAGCGCAAGCGCTCCACGGGGATGAGCAACCCGAAGATCGACGAGTGGTACGAGCTCGGCCGCAAGGCGGGCGCGATCGGCGGCAAGCTGGTCGGCGCCGGCGGCGGCGGCTTCCTGATGTTCTACGCTCCGGAGCCGATGAAGGTGCGCCAGGCGATGCTCGGCGCCGGGCTCGAAGAGGTCCGGTTCCGGTTCGACTTCGACGGCACGCGCGTCGTGTTCTCATGAGCTGGTCGTGATGCTGCCGATCGCGATCCTCGCAGGTGGGCTGGCGACGCGCCTCGGCGACGTCACCAAGGCGATCCCGAAGGCGCTGTTGCCGATCGCGGGCAAGCCGTTCCTCGTCCATCAGCTCGAGCTGTTGCGCGCGGCCGGCATCGCCGAGGTCGTGATGTGCGTCGCGCACCTCGCGGATCAGATCGAGGACGCGATCGGCGACGGTGCCGCATACGGCATCCACGTCCAGTACTCGCACGACTCACTGCTCGGCACCGCGGGCGCGCTGCGCAACGCCTTGCCGCTGCTCGGCGACGAGTTCCTCGTCATGTACGGCGACTCCTACCTCGACTGCGACTACGCCGGCATCGCGGGTGCGTGGCAGGCAAGTGGCAAGCTCGGCCTGATGACGGTGTTCGAGAACCACGGTCAGTACGATGCGAGCAACGTGGAGTTTCGCGGCGGGCGCGTCCTGCGCTACGAAAAGGACGTGCCGGGGATGACCCACATCGACTGGGGCCTGGGGGCGTTTCGCGCCGCCGCGTTCGCGGGCTACCCCGAAGGCAAGCTCGACCTCCAGCGCGTCTATCAAGATCTGCTCGCCAACGATCAATTGTTCGGCTACGAGGTTACCGAGCGGTTCTACGAGATCGGCTCGCATACCGGGCTCGAAGAGCTCCGTCACCTACTGAAGGACCCTGCATGAGCTACAGCCGCCAGCACCTCGATGAATCCAAGCGCGTGATCGACGCGATCGACGCTGACGTGATCGAACACATGGTCGATGTCCTCGTCGCCACACGCGAGCGCGGCGGCCGGTTGTTCTTCCTCGGGGTCGGCGGCAGCGCCGGCAACTGTGGTCACGCGGTCAACGACTTCCGCAAGATCGCGGGCTTCGAGGCCTACGCGCCGACCGACAACGTCTCGGAGCTCACCGCGCGCACGAACGACGAGGGCTGGGCGACGGTGTTCGTCGAGTGGCTGCGCACGTCGCGGCTGTCCAAGAACGACACCGTGTTCATCCTTTCGGTCGGCGGCGGTAACGTCGAGAAGAACATCTCGCCGAACCTGGTCTACGCCCTCAAGCTCGCGCGCGAGGTCGGCGCGAGCATCGTCGGCATCGTCGGCCGTGACGGTGGTTACACCAAGCAGGTCGCCGATGCGTGCTGCGTGATCCCGATCGTCAACGAGTCGAACATCACGCCGCACTCGGAGGCGTTCCAGGCGGTCGTGTGGCACTTGCTGGTCTCGCACCCCAAGCTCAAGAAGGTGCAGACCAAGTGGGAATCGACCGCGCCTTGACCACCGCCGGAGGCGGCAAGCCACGGCGAGCCGTGTTCCTCGACCGTGATGGCGTGATCAACGCCTCGGTCGTGCGCGATGGCAAGCCGTACCCGCCGGCCTCGGCCGAGGCGATGGAGATCCTGCCGGGCGTGCCCGAGGCGCTCGCCAAGTTGCGGACCGCCGGGTTCGAGCTGGTTGTCGTCACCAACCAGCCCGATGTGGCGCGGGGCACCCAATCGCGCGCGGCGATCGACGCGATGCATGATCATCTGCAGCGCGAGCTGCCGCTCGATGCCATCTATGCGTGTTTTCACGACGATGCTGATGCGTGCGCATGCCGCAAGCCCAAACCGGGCCTGCTCCTGAACGCCGCACACGACCGCGGCATCGATCTCGCGACCAGCTTCATGGTGGGAGATCGTTGGCGCGATACGGACGCCGGGCTTGCCGCCGGTTGCCGTGCCATCTTCATCGACCGTGGCTATTCGGAGCGCAAACCCGAGCGATTTGCGGTAAACGTGGCCGGACTGCCCGAGGCAGCCGCCTGGATCTTGGAGCAAAAATGACCGCTGTTAACGATCTCAAGGTGAAGATCTTCGCCGACGGTGCCGACGTGAAGGGCATGGTCGAGATGTACGGCAAGCCGTTCGTGAAGGGCTTCACGACCAACCCGACCCTGATGCGCAAGGCTGGGATCTCGGACTACCGCGGGTTCGCGAAGGAAGTCCTCGCGGCGATCCCGGATCGCCCGATCTCGTTCGAGGTGTTCAGCGATGACTTCTCCGAGATGGAGAAGCAGGCGCGTGAGATCGCGAGCTGGGGCAACAACGTCAACGTCAAGATCCCGGTCACCAACACGCATGGCGAGCCCGCGTACAAGCTGATCCAGACGCTCGCGAAGGCCGGCATCCAGCTCAACGTCACCGCGGTGTTCACGCTCGAGCAGGTCCGCGACATCGTCGCCCACCTCGATCCCAGGGCCCCGGCGTTCGTCTCGGTGTTCGCGGGCCGGATCGCCGACACCGGCGTCGATCCGCTGCCGCTGATGGCCGCCGCGCGCGCGATGGTTCACACGCTGCCGCACGCCGAGCTGATCTGGGCGTCGCCGCGCGAGCTGCTCAACGTGTTCCACGCCGACTCGGTCGGCTGCGACATCATCACGGTGACGAACGACGTGCTCGCGAAGCTGGCGAACGTCGGCAAGCCGCTCGCGCAGTTCTCGCTCGAGACCGTGAAGATGTTCCACGACGACGCGACGAAGGCCGGCTTCAAGCTCTAGCTCGACGACCTTCGCGCCATCGCTCGACGAAGATCATCAGCATCGCGAGCACGACGCAGATGATCAGCCAGTGCGAGTAGCGGTAGCCTGCACCAGGTGCGCCGACGATGTAGCTTGCCTCGTAGAGAAAGCCGCTGGTGAGGATGCCCGCGATCAGGCCGTCGCGCCGGACCGCGGCGTACCCGAACATCGCGAGGCCGAGCAGCACGTAGACCCAGGGCCGGAACAGCATCTTGTTCGTGTTCGCGAGCTTCTCGAGCTTGCGTCCGATCACGCGCTGGAACTTCGAGGTCTCGGTGCCGAGCTTGAGCGCGCGGATCTGGTCGTTGGTTCCCGCGACCGTCTGGATGACCGGCTGTTCGGGGGTCTCGCCCGCGAGTCCGAGGATCAGTTGCATGACCTGCATGCGGTGACGGAAGTACGCGCCGGGATGTTCGCGGATGACCCGGAGCCACGCTGCGCGGCGAGCGTCGCGCTCGGCGGGCCCGGCCTCCTCCGTGAACGGTGGGGTCGCCCCGTAAACGAGTGGGATCCAGTTGAGCGGGTTGTGCGAAGCGCACAGGTTCGCCCATAGATCTTTGGGCTGGCGCATCACGATGCCGGCGAGCTCGGTGCGCACTTCGTCGTCGGTCATCGGCGCCGAGTGGCACATCGTGCCGGCGATATCGTAGATCGCGGCCGTATGAAACCAGGCGTACGACCGGGTGTCGGTGGTCGCCACGTTCGCGAGCACCGCCACGCCACCGATCGCGATCGTGAGACCGGCCGCGAGCGCGACACGCTTCCACCACGCGATCGGCGTCCACACAGCGACCACGACGAGCAACAGCCCGGGCAGCGCCGCGAGGCCGTTGTCTCGCACCGCGGCGGCGAGCACGAGCATCGCGATCCCCGCGCTCCGGCGGCGCCAGCCATCTCCGAGCATGAGGTAAATGCCGGCGAGGATAAATCCCGCCATCTGGGTGTCTTTCCACACGGCCGCCATCGGCGTGAGCACCGGCGGAAACAGCAGCAGCACCGCCGCGATCTGCGCAGACGTGCGCGGCGAGAATCTCCGGCGCGCGAGACCGTACACACCCCACAGAAACAACGCGGTCTGCAGGAGGAGCATCAGCAGCGGGCCTGCGACCAGTTGATCGAGCACGCGCCAGTAGCGCGCCATGACCGGTGGATGCCAATCCTGGTAGCGGTTGACGCGCGCTTGCTGGAGCTGCAGCGAACCGTCGTAGTTGAGATGGCCGGGGAAGGCGTACATCACGGTCACGAGTCCCGAGGCGACCAGGAACCAGATCGGCCGCACGCGGCGCCAGCCATCGACGAGGCGCTGGATCATCGCCGGGTCTCCCAGTAGCGGTAGACGTCGCGGAGCGACTGCTCCAGCGCGATCGTCGGCCGCCAGCCGACGGCCGCGGTCAGCTTGCCGTGATCGCCGACGACGATCGTGTTCTCGACTGGCCGCACGAGCGCGGGATCGACCTCGAGTACCGGCTCGACATTCGCGATCCGCCCGAGCATCGCGACCACCTCGGCGATGCTGGTGCCGCGGCCGCTGCAGATGTTGTAGACCTCGCGGCGCGCGCCGCGATCGAGCAGCGCGAGGTACGCCGCGACGACGTCGCGAACGTCGAGGAAGTCGCGGACGACGCTGGTCGTGCCGACCTGGATCCGGTCGCGCGCGCCGCGCGCGAGCTCCGCGACCTGCTGCGCGAGCGCGCTGATCACGAACTGGGCGCTCTGCCCGGGGCCGACGTGGTTGAACGAGCGGGTCGCGACGACGTCGAGCCCATAGCCACGGACGTAGACCTCGCCGAGGTGCTCCTGCGCGACGCGCGCGACCGCGTACGGGCTGAGCGGACGCAGCGGCGAGGTCTCGCGCAGCGGCAGGTCGGCCTCGGTCACGAGGCCGTACTCTTCCGATGAGCCGATCGACAGCACGCGCGTCGCCGGCGAGAGCCGCCGCACACACTCGAGCACATTCAGGAAGATGTTCGTGTTGTTCGTGAAGCTCGCGATCGGCTCGCGCCACGACAACCCGACCGAGCTGAACGACGCGAGGTGGACGAGCCGGTCCGGGCGGTGCCGCGCGATCACCTGCTCGAACGCGCCGAGGTCGAGCAGATCGAGCTCGTACGCGTGCGCGACCTCGGGAAAGCCGGCCGGCCGCGCCTGGCGATCGACGGCGATGACCTCCGCGGGCACCTCCGCGCGGGCGAGCGCCTCGACCAGGTAGCGACCGACGAACCCGAAGCAGCCGGTGATCAACACCCTCACGCGCGCGCCTCCGCGTACGCCGCGAGCGTCGCGGCCGCGGTCGCCTCCCACGTGAACCCGGCGGCGCGTGCCCGGCCCTTCGCACGCAGCGCCTCCGCGGCGGCCGGTTCGTCGAGCACGGCGCGCAACGCGGCGCGCAGCTCGTCCACGCTGTCGGGCGCGAAGTAGAGCGCCGCGTCGCCGGCGATCTCGGGGAAGCAGCTCGCACGCGCGAGGATCGCCGGCGCGCCGCACGCGAACGCCTCGAGGATCGGGATGCCGAAGCCCTCGTAGCGCGACGGGAACACGAACGCGGCGGCGTGCGCGTAGCACGCGGCGAGCTCGTCATCGCGCACGCTGCGCTGGATCGCGTGGACCCCGTGCTCGGCGAGCAGCGCCTGTTCGCGCGCGTCGAACGGGCCACCGCCGATGCACAGCGCGGTGACGTCGAGCCCGGCGAGCCCGGCGACGAACACGCCGAAGTTCTTGTACGTGTTGCGGGTACCGACGAACAGCACGTAGCGCTCCTCGAGCGGCCGCGCGCCGCCGGTGAAGCGGAGCCGATTGCCGAGGTGCGTGACCGTGATGCGCGCGGGATCGATGCCGAACAAGCGAACGACATCCTGCTTCGTCGTCTCCGAAATCGCGAGGATCTTGTCGGCGCGTTCGCACAGCGTGCGCTTGCCCTCGATCCAGCGCTTCGTGACCAGCCGGCCGTAGAGCCCCGTGACGGCGAAGTCGCCGGGGAAGTGCTCCGGGATCATGTCGAGCACCGTGACCACGAGCGTGCCGCGATGCCGCGCCGCGCGTGGGTCGTAGAACGTGGTGTGAAGCACGTCGTGTGGCACGCGCGCGGCACGCCAGGTCGCGAGCTCGTTGCGCGCGTAGGTCGCGAGGAACCGGCCGGCGCCGCCGGCGCGGGTGACGCGGCCTCGGTAATAGGATGCGTGCGCGAGATACTCGTTCGGGGTCACCGCGACGCCGAGCGCGACCTCGACCCCGGGCGTGGCGTGGAACACGTGGATCAGCTCGTGGTAGTAGCGCGACGCGCCGCCGAACCGTTGATAGCTGAAGATCTGGTGGTCGAAGAGGACCCGCATCGCCCGCGCGGCCAGGCGGTATCACACTTCCGCGCGCTGGCGAAACCCGCGAAATCGATGTAAGAGCGGGGCTCGTGAGTTTCTGGGCGAGCAAGCGCGTCCTCGTCACCGGGGGCGCCGGGTTCTTCGGCAGCTTCGTGGTCGAGGGCCTGCGTGCCAGGGGCGCGACCGACGTGATCGTGCCGCGCCAGCGCGACTACGACCTGGTCGATCGCGCCGCGGTGCAGCGCTTGTTCGCGGAGACCCGACCGGAGATCGTCTTCCACCTCGCAGCCCGCGTCGGCGGCATCGGCGCGAATCGCGCGAACCCCGGCCTGTTCCTGTTCGACAACGCGATGATGGGGCTGCACGTGATCGAGGAAGCGCGGCTCGCGAAGGTCGCGAAGGTGATCGTCGCGGGCACGATCTGCGCGTATCCGAAGTTCGCACCGATCCCGTTTCGCGAGGCCGACCTGTGGAACGGCTACCCCGAGGAGACCAACGCGCCGTACGGCATCGCGAAGAAGCTGCTGCTCGTCCAGGCCCAGGCGTATCGCGAGCAGTACGGGCTCGACACCGTGATGCTGTTTCCGGTCAACATGTACGGCCCGCGCGACAACTTCGATCTCGAGACCTCGCACGTGATCCCGGCGATGATCCGCAAGTTCCTTACGGCGAAGGAGCAGCACGCCCCGGCGGTGACATTGTGGGGCGACGGCACGCCGACCCGCGAGTTCATCTACGTCGCCGATGCCGCCGAGGGCATGATCCTCGCGGGCGAGCGCTACGACGCGAGCGAGCCGGTCAACCTCGGCAGCGGCGCCGAGATCTCGATCGCGGAGCTCGCGACCACGATCCGCGCAGCGGTCGGCTATACCGGCGAGATCGTGTGGGACACGGCGCAGCCGAACGGCCAGCCGCGGCGCCGGCTCGACGTCTCGCGCGCGAAGGAGCGGTTCGGCTTCGCCGCGACGACGACGCTCGCCGAGGGCCTCGCGACGACCGTGGGCTGGTACAGGGAGCATCGCACGTGACGAAGAAAGCGCTGATCACCGGGATCACCGGTCAAGACGGGTCGTTCCTCGCGGAGCTGTTGCTCGCCAAGGGCTACGAGGTCCACGGCGTCGTGCGGCGCTCGAGCTCGTTCAACACCGAGCGGCTCGAGCCGATCTATCAGGACCCACACGTCGCCGACTACCGGCTGCGCCTGCACTACGGCGACCTCGAGGACGGCGCCTCGTTGTCCTCGCTGGTCATGACGATCAAGCCCGACGAGATCTATAACCTCGCGGCACAGAGCCACGTGCGCGTCAGCTTCGACGTCCCCGAGTACACCGTCTCGACCGTCGGGATGGGCACGCTGCGGCTGCTCGAGGCGATGCGCGCCTCGGCCACACCGTGCAGGTTCTATCAGGCGTCGTCGTCGGAGATGTTCGGTAGCGCGCCGCCACCGCAGAACGAGGACACCCGGTTCGAGCCGCGCAGCCCGTACGCCTGCGCGAAGGTGTTCGCGCACCAGCTGTGCCAGAACTATCGCGATGCCTACGGGATGTTCATCGCGTGCGGCATCCTGTTCAATCACGAGAGCCCGCGCCGCGGCATCCCGTTCGTCACGCGCAAGATCACGCGCGCGGCCGCGCGGATCAAGCACGGGCTCGACAAGAAGCTGTTCCTCGGCAACCTCGAGGCGAAGCGCGACTGGGGCTACGCGGGCGACTACGTCGAGGCGATGTGGATGATGCTCCAGCACGACACGCCCGAGGACTACGTGATCGCGACCGGCGAGTCGCACTCGGTGCGCGAGTTGCTCGACGTCGCGTTCGGCACGCTCGGGCTCGACTGGAAGCCGTATGTCGAGATCGACCCGCGCTACTTCCGCCCGACCGAGGTCGACCACCTGCACGGCGATGCCTCGAAGGCGCGTGCCCAGCTCGGCTGGAAGCCGAAGATCACGTTCCAGGGCTTGATCGAGATGATGGTCCGCGCCGACGAAGCAGACGTGCGCGGTTCGCTGGCCGGCCGCGCGCCCGTGCAATGAAGGTCTCGATCGTCACGCCGTCGTTCAACCAGGCGCAGTTCATCCGCCGGACGATCGACAGCGTGCTCGAGCAGCGCGGCGAGTTCGAGCTCGACTATCGCGTCATCGATGGTGGCTCGACGGACGGCACGCTCGACATCCTCGCGAGCTACGGCGATCGACTGCGCTGGTCGAGCGCCCCCGACCGCGGCCAGGTCGACGCGATCAACCAGGGCCTGCGCGCGGCGACCGGCGACATCGTCGGCTGGCTCAACAGCGATGACGTCTTGATCCCCGGTGCGATCGGCAAGGTCGTCGCCGCGTTCACCGATCATCCGGATCGCGAGTGGATCCACGGCCGTTGCACGATCATCGACGCCGACGATCGCGAGGTCCGCCGCTGGATCAGCGCGTACAAAGATTTTCGCGCGCGCCACCACACGTTCGAGAACTTCCTGACCGAGAACTACGTCAGCCAGATGACCGCGTTCTGGCGGCGCGCGATCCACGACGAGGTCGGCTACCTCGATCCCGAGATTCGCTTCGCGTTCGACTACGATCTGTTCGTACGGTTCGCCGCGCGCGGCGAGCCGGTCTACCTGCCCGAGCCGATCGCGTGCTTCCGCTGGTACGAGTCGAGCAAGAGCGGCGGCGGGTTCGTCATGCAGATGGCGGAGACGGCGCGGATCGGTGCGGCGCATCGCGAGGCGACCGGATGGACGCGCGTGCGCGGTTGGGCGAAGCAACTCGCCATCATCAACATCTACCGCGCGCTCGCGGTCGCCCGCCGGTTCGGCTAGTCCGCCAGATTCGGCTCACGGGCTCAGCGCGCACGTGATCGAAGTCCCATCGTCGGCGCACGGATCGGCCTTGCCGTCGCCGTCGAGGTCGCCCAGCCACAGGCCGACGATCGGCGCCTGGGTCGGCATCGCGATCATCGTGCGGCGCGGGCCGAACCCGTGGCCCTGGCTGACCGCGCACTGCACGGTGCCGTGCAAGGCGACGCACATGTCGGCGCGGCCGTCGCCGGTGATGTCCGCGACCGCGCTGCGTTCGACGCTATCGAGCGCGCCGTCGACCGCGACCGAGCTCTCGATCTGCGCGTGATCGGAGTAGCCCCACGCGACGCCGTCGTCGGTGATGTTGTGCTCGGCCGCGAGGCCGCAGTTCACGCCCCCGGGGGTCGCGACGCACCAGTCAGGGCGATCGTCGCCGTCGAGATCGGCCGGCCACGCGGGGGCGTCGATCGCGTGCTCGGCCGGCCACGTCGAGACCGTCCACGTGGTGCGATCGCGGGTGCACTCGACGCCCGCGTTGGTCGTCGCGCACAGCGCGCCCTCGACGATCGCGAGCGAGTCATCGGTCGAGGTGCTGAGCCCCTCGTCCGCGAACGCGTCGGACCATCGCACCGGCGTGAAGCCGCTCGCCGCCGTCGCGCACGTGACGCCGAGCGAGTCCCGCCCGCACGCGTCGAGCCGGCCATCGTGATCGATATCGCCGAGCACGAGGCTCGATCGCTCGACCTCGAAGCTGGGTGCGATCGTCACGACCGCACCGAAGCCGCCGGTGCCATCGCCGGTCGCACAGGCGAGCGCGTAGTGCGCGCCGATCCAGCACAGGTCGGCGAGCCCGTCGCCCGTGAGATCGCCGATCCGCAACGACCGGCCGTGATTCGAGGTCGCGACGGTGGGCCGCGGCGTGACGACCGACCGGCGCAGCAGATCCCAGCGGGCATCGCGCGCGCTGCCACACACGTCGGCGCGCAGGCCATCGCCATCGCCGACGACGCACAGGTCGTGCATCGTGTCGAGCGCGGGCTGGGGAACGACCGGCTCGGCGGAGAACAGGTGACCTTCGTCGTCGAGCGCGAACTCGCGCGCCGGCGTCGGATCGCACGCACCGATCGCGAGCGTGCCACCGGGCTCGATCTCGAGGCAGCCGCCGCCGACCGCGACGAGCCCGCCGGGCTGGAGCTCGATGTCGGCACCGGCGCTGCACGGACCGAGCGCGAGCGCGCCCGCGGTCGCGGTCAGACATCCCGCGTCGGTGTGGAGCACGCCCTCGAGCGGGGGCTGCTGGATCGCGACCGCGTAGCGGCGGTGTACGAAGTTGAAGTAGCGCGGATCGTCGAGCGTGTCGCACGGACTGACGCCGCACAGGCCGCCGGTGCACGAGGTCAGGCAGGCCTCGTACGCCCTCATCGACCGCGATCCGTAACCGTAGAGCTCGTCGGGGGTCGTCGCGGGCTCGTAGTTGATGTCGTACCCGCGGTACGCGAGCAACGCCGCGTGGCTGTGGCTGCGCAATGCCGCGAGCATCGTCAGCGTGCCGACGAACATGTGGTCGCTGTGATCGTCGCCGTGCGTCGCCGAGACCTCGAGCGTCCGGATCGTCGACGGCGAGGTCTGCCGCAGCACCTCGCCGACCGCGGCGATCAGGCCGTCGCGGCTGTAGCTCGTCGGGTGCTCGGCGACCGTCGTGACCTGTGTGACCTGGCCCTCCCACAGCCGGAGCAGGCTATTGGGGAACTCGCCGCCGACGCCGCCGTCCGGATAGCCGAGGAACAGCAGGGTGAGCGGGGCGCCCGCGAGCCGGCAGCTCAGCGCGGCGTGCCCGGTGATCGCGATCCAGCCGCAGTCCCAGTCGGAGGCACCGAGCAGCACCGTGTACGCGGCCTTCGAGGCGGCGATCCGCGACAGCGCGAACGGCAACCCGGTGTTGGCGTCGCCGGCGGTGATGTACACGATCGTCGTCGTGGTGCCCGCGTGGAGCGCATCCGACAGGTCGGGCTGCATGAACAGGTGCTCGTCGTCTTGATGGGCGACGACCACGACCTGATCGGAGTGGGCGAGGGCCGGGCCGTGCTCGTTATCGCCGCACCCGACCGCCAGGACAGCGGCCACGACGATCGACCAGGTCCGCACGGGTCCGCATCATCTACTAGCGGGTTCGTCGGGTGCAACCCGATCCAGTCGCTCCTGGAGCAGCGCTAGCTCCTGGGTCAAGGCGATCGACCGGAGGTGTACCCGCGACAGCATGACGAGGGCCCGCAGGTGGAGGACCGCGAGCGCGGCGATCGCGGTGCAGAAGAAGAAGTTCGACATCAGCGTGAAGCCGAGCGCATGGGCGATCCGGCTGGTCGTGTTCGAGAACACGGCCATCGCTCCGAGCAACACGAGGAACGCCAGGAACGACATGCTGCCCTGCAGCGTGATCCGCTCGCGGAACAGCAAGCGGAGCAGCACCAGGGCGATCACGACGCACGCGACGCCGAACGGCCAATAGTCTTCAGCTACTTGCTGCATGGTCGCCTCCTGGTCCCCGGGCGCGGATGTACGAGAGCACGATCGCGAGCGTCACCTTGAGCATGTAATACAGCGTGAACAGGCCGGCGATGCTCGACGTGCCACCTTGGCGCTCGCGCATCGTGACGGCGACCTCGGCGAGCACGAGCCCGTTCGCGCGCGCGATCGCGAGCGACTCCGGCTCCGGATAGTCGTAGGGGTAGGTCTCGTCGAACAACGCGAGGGCGCGCGGGCCGTAGAGCCGGAACCCGGAGGTCGGATCGCTGATCCGCACGCGCGCGACCACGCGCAGCACCAGCTTGAGCCACCAGCTGCCGAGCCGGCGCAGCACGGTCGAGCGAAAGTTGGCCTTGTCGCGGTAGCGAGTGCCGACGACCAGGTCCGGCGCGGGTGACACCGCGGCGGCGGCGAGCAGGCGCGCGAGCTCGCTCGGCGGATGCTGGCCGTCGCCGTCGACCTGGATCGCGTAATCGAAGCCCTCGCGCGCGGCGAGTCGTAGTCCGGACTGGACCGCGCCTCCGATGCCGAGGTTGCCGCACAGCTCGAGCACGCGGGCACCGCCCTCGCGCGCCACCGCGGCGGTGCGATCCGAGGAACCGTCGTCGACCACGAGCGTGGTGAGCTCCGCGGCGCCCGGCGCGAGCGCACGGATCTCGGCGAGCAGTCCGCCCAGTGCCACCTGCTCGTTGAACGCCGGGATGATGACCAGCACCCGCATCGCCACGCGCCGACTATAGGCACAACGCGCACGCGCGCGTCAGGCGCGCTCCTCGCAATGCACGGAATCCACGGCGGCACCCTACGGTGCCGCCTCGAGCCGTCCGCGCCGGACGAGGGTCTATGCTAGAAGTGCTCGATGCTCGCGCCCACGCTCTCGATCGTCGCGCCCGCTTATAACGAGGAGCGCAACATCCACGCGTTCCTCGCGGCGATGATCCCGGTGCTCGAGGCGGTGGGCGAGACCTTCGAGATCATCTTCGTCAACGACGGCAGCCGCGATAACACGCTGGGCATGCTCGCCGCGGCGGCCTCGCAGGATCCGCGGATCAAGGTCGTCGGGCTCGCGCGCAACTTCGGCAAGGACATCGCGCTGTCGGCCGGGCTCGCGCACGCGACCGGTCGCGCGATCATCCCGATCGACTGCGATCTCCAGCATCCGCCGCAGCTGATCCCCCAGTTCGTCGCGAAGTGGCGGGAGGGCTACGACATGGTGCTCGGCGTGCGCAGCAAGCGCGACGAAGAGGGCTGGCTGCGCCGCACGCTATCGCGGACCTACTACAAGATCATGCGGATGATGACCAGCGTCGAGATCCCGCCGAACGCCGGGGACTTCCGGCTGATCGATCGCAAGATCCTCGACGTCATCAACAAGATGCCGGAGCGCCACCGCTTCATGAAGGGGATCTTCGCGTGGCCCGGCTTCAAGGTCGCGTCGATCGAGTTCCAGGCCAACGTGCGCGCGAACGAGACTCGCACGTCGTGGAGCTTCTTCAAGTTGTGGCAGTTCGCGCTCGACGGCCTGTTCTCGTTCTCGACGGCACCGCTCAAGCTGTGGACGTACATCGGGGCGCTGTCGGCCGGCGGGGCGTTCCTGTACCTGATGATCACCGTGATCCAGAAGCTGTTCTGGGGCATCGCGGCGCCGGGCTACGCGTCGCTGCTGATCGTGCTGCTGTTCTTCAACGGCCTGTTGTTGATCTCCAACGGCATCCAGGGCGAGTACATCGCGCGGATCTTCGAGGAGGTCAAAGGCCGGCCGCTGTACGTCGTCGGGCAGACGTTCGGGTTCGAGGCCACCCGCGTCGAGCCGCTCGCCGAGCCTGGCGCCGCCGAAGGCGGTGCGGAGGTAGTACACAAGTCGGGCGAACGCCCGACGCGTAGCGCCGCCGAAGGCGGTGCGGAGGTAGATACCAAGCCGCGCCTGCCCAGGCCGACTCGCCCGCCGCCGCGCTTCGGCGGTTAGGGCAACTTGCGGCCCAGTTGAGCACCATGCTATCGCGGCGCCCGCGATGCCAGCGTGGTCCAGGATCCTGCGCGCGCTGTTTGTCGCGTACGTGGTGATGACGGCCGTGCACATCGGCTGGGTCATGCACCACGAGCCGTTCGCGTACGACGCGTGGAACATGGCCGTCGACACCCACGCGCAGCCGTTCAGCGCGGACCGGTTGGTGCACTACTGGGCCTACGAGTGGGCGCACTCGAACCCGCGGCTCGGTCAGCCGCTGACCTACCTCGCGTACAAGCTCGAGTACTTCTCGGTGATCGCGACGCCGATCGCGTATCTCGCCCTGGCCGCCGCGGCGTTCATCCTCGGCACCGGACGCTGGCCCTCGCTGCGCCGCGACCGCGATCTCGCGCTCTACGCGATCGCGCTGGGCTTCATGTGGTTCGTGCTGCCCCAGATCGGCAAGACGCTGTTCTGCCGCGCGTACTGCGCGAACTACGTCTATGGCGCAGCGATCCAGCTGTGGTTCCTCGTCCCGCTCCGGCTCGCCGCGAAGCCGCGGGCCTCGCTCGTCGCGTGTATCGGCTACACGCTGTTCGGCGTGCTCGCCGGCGCGTGCAACGAGCACACCGGCCCGACGCTGTGCCTGCTGCTCGTGGTCTACGCGTGGTGGTCGCAGCGCGAACAACCTCGGACCCCGACGCTCGCGTGGGCGGGTGCGCTCGGCACGGTGATCGGGTTCTGCGCGATCTTCTTCGCGCCGGGCCAGGGCCAGCGCTACGACGGGCTCGCCCGGCGGCTCACGCTGCCCCAGCGGTTGTGGGCGCACGGGTTCGCCGGCAACCTCGACATCGTGCGCGACCTGATCGCCGCCGCCGCGCCGTTGCTCGCGCTGATGGTGTTGATCGCGGCGATCGGCATGGTGCGCGAGGCTGGCTACGCGGAGCAGCGCGCGCGGCGTACGATGGCGCTGCGCACGATCGGGATCGCGATGGCCGCCGGCCTGCTCGTCGCGATCACGATGTTCGTGTCGCCCAAGCTCGGGCCGCGGTTCTACCTCGCGCCGATGATGGGCATGCTCGCGGCGTTCATCGCGCTCGCCGACGCGGTGCTGGTCTCGGCCGATGGCTTCGCGCTGTTCGTCGCGCTCGCGGTCGCCGCGTCGACCTACGCGGCGGCGCGCACGATCCCGCGTTACCGCCGGCTGGCACACGAGAGTGCGGCCCGGCTCGCCCGGCTCGAGGCCGCGCCGCGCGGTACGGTGGTCACGCTCGAGGCATTCGATCAGGTCGAGGACGACTGGTGGTTCCTCGGCGACGATGCGCGCGCGCCGAACAAGCGCGAGATGATCGCGGACTATTTCGGGCTCTCGGCGGTGATCCTGCGCGCGTACGATCCGACCGCGCCGCTCGGCGTCAGCGACGTCCGCCTGGTGCCGAGCGCGCCCGGCTTCGTGCTCGACGCCTATCGCGGACTCGACGTGACCTCGATCCTCCACGCGATCGAGCAAGCCGCCGCCACGCGGCGCGAGACCGCGGACGTCGCGGTCGAGGTCGAGTTCGTCGGCGACCGACCGGCCCTGCCGAGGCCCTCCGTGGTGGTCGGCCGATGGTCACCGCGGGGCCTCGAAGGGTGGGCCGCGAAGCTCGAGCGCGCCGGCACGACGCGCACCGTGGTGGTGCCGAAGTCCCTGCCTCGCGACCTCGAGATCTACGCGTACGTCGTCGGCGGTGAGGCCAAGCGGCTCGGCCCCGCGAGCGGCAACCTCCACTACATCCCGTGGCAGACCGGCACGTACTGGATCCTGGCGTGCCGGCCGACCGAGTGCTTCGTGATCGCGGCCGCCAGGCAAGGCGGATGAGGCGGCTGATCACGATCCAGGCCGCGATCTGGGCCGCCATCGTGGGGCCGATCTGGATCGTGATGATCGCGTGCACGCACTGGGAACCGGTCCAGCGCGACGGTTGGGGCCACTTCCTGTGGCACGAGCACGTCGGGCTCTCGCTCGGCCACCTGTGGACGTACGCGAAGGGCATGTACGTCCATAACAATCCGCGGCTCGGCCAGGTGCTCACGCTGCTGTTGTTCACGCCGGGGCCGTGGCACGCGATCGTGACGCCGATCGTCGAGCTCGCGATGTTCTACCTGCTCGCGGCGCTCGTGCTCGGGCGCTGGCCGTCCGTGCGCCGGACCGACGACGCGCTGCTGTTCCTCGTGATCGTCGCGCTGGTCTCGCTGACCGCGCCGCAGTTCGGGCTGATGCTGTTCTACCGGCCGTACACCGGGAACTACCTGTTCGGGCTCGTCCTCAACCTCGCGTTCCTGATCCCGTATCGCTTCTACCTCGAGGCGCCCCGCACGCGGGGCTGGTGGTGGATCCCGATCCTGGTCGTGCTCGGGTTCGCGTCGGGGATGGCGAACGAGCACACCGGTCCGGCCGTCGTCGCCGCCGCCGCGGTCGTGACGATCGTGACCTGGCGCCGCGATCGCGCGATCGCGTGGTGGGCGATCGCCGGGCTCGTCGCGATGATCGCCGGCGGCATCACGCTGTTCGAGGCGCCGGGCCAGGCGATCCGCTACCAGGGGCTCGCGAGCCACGCGTCGCTGCTCGGCCGGATCGTCGAGCGCGGCCTCGTCGCCGATCTGAAGATGTTCGGCACGCTCGGCTACCTCACCGAGACCTTGCCCTGGGTCGTGATCGCCGTCGTCGCGTCGCGCGCCGTGCGGCCCGCGCCCGCGCCGCGGACCCGGCGGTGGACCGAGCTCGCGTTGCTCGCGACGGGCTTGCTGATCGTCGTCACGCTGCTGGTGTCCCCGAAGGTCGGGCCGCGCCTGTACCTCGGTTCATTCGCGTTCGCGTGCGCGGGCATCGCCGGGTTCGTCGTCCGCCGGCTCACCACGAGGTGGGCGACCGCCGCGGTCGCCGGGCTGTCGGCGCTGTGGTTGGTGTATGCGGGCTACCAGTGCCTGACCGCGTATCACGAGGTCGGCCGAGAGTTCACCGCACGGTTGGAGCTGCTCGAGCACGCGCCTCCGAACTCGGTGCTCGACCTGCCGAGCTACACGGTCGAGCGCTCGCGCTGGGTCCTCGACGAGGACCTGCGCGACCCCCGGATCCGCAACACGGTCGCGTTCTCGTTCGGGCTGGCGCTGATCCGGCTCGATGGCGTGGGAGTCGCCGACGTGCCGGTTCCCGAGGACCCGTAGCGCTCGTATACTCGGCGCATGAGCGAGATCACGCTGGAGCTGTTGCAGCGGCTCCCGAAGACCGACCTGCACTGTCACCTCGACGGCTCGCTGCGCCTCGACACCGTGCTCGAGCTCGCGAAGCGCCAGCAGGTCAAGCTGCCCACGTTCGACCGCGGCGAGCTGTTCGGGCTGCTCTATGCCGGCGAGCACGTCGAATCGCTCGACGACTACCTGCGCGCGTTCGACATCACGCTCTCGGTCCTGCAACAAGAAGCGGCGCTCGAGCGGGTCGCGTACGAGCTCGCCGTCGACGCGCACGCCGAGAACGTGCGCTACCTCGAGGTCCGCTACTCGCCGCTGCTGCACGTCCGCGAGGGCCTGCGGCCGAGCCAGGTCGTCGAGGCGGTGCTGCGCGGCCTGCGCACCGCCAAGCGCGAGCTCGGGATCCGCTACGGCGTGATCCTGTGCGCGATCCGATCGCTGCCGCCCGAGCAATCGCTGCGGATCGCCGAGCTGTGCGTCGCGTTCAAGAACCGCGGCGTGGTCGGCTTCGATCTCGCCGGCTCGGAGATCAACTTCCCCGCGAAGGTCCATCGCGCCGCGTTCCAGCTCGTGATCGATAACAACATCAACTGCACCGCGCACGCGGGTGAGTCATTCGGCCCCGATTCGGTGCACCAGGCGATCCACAAGTGCGGCGCGCATCGCATCGGTCACGGCACCCGGCTCGTCGAGAACGGCGACCTGCTCAACTTCGTCAACGATCACCGGATCCCGCTCGAGGTGTGCCCGTCGTCGAACGTGCAGACCCGCGCCGCCGCGTCGTGGGAGGCGCACCCGGTCGACTTCTTCGTCGACTACGGCCTGCGCGTGACGATCAACACCGACAACCGCTTGATGTCGGACACGACCGTCTCCAAGGAGCTCCACCTCTGCCACAAGTACTTCGGCTGGTCGCTCGCGACGCTCAAGGAGATCATCATCAGCGGGTTCAAGAGCGCGTTCATGCCGTATCGCGAGAAGGCGGACCTGGTCGCCGAGGTCAGCCGCGAGCTCGCGACCTATGCCGATCCGGTCGGTGCGGCCGGCGGTCGGGTCGGTACGGCCAGCGGGCGGGTCGAGTCGGCCGAGTCGGCCTCGCCGGTGCCCAAGCCGAAGCTCACTGCGTCGTGAACGAGAACGTGGTCGGAGCGAGCGGGTTCGCCGCCAGGTCGTGGATCGCCGCGGACAACGTCACCGTGATCAGCGAGGCGGCGGGCAGGGCGGCGCTCGGCGTGAACGTGTAAGTCTCCTGATCGCCGCTCGCGACGATCGTCCCGGCGAGGCCGGTGGCGCCGTGGGCGACCGTCCAGCTGGTGGTATCGACGCCCATCACCGGCTCCGAGAACACGATGACGATCGTCGAGCCCACCGCAACCATCGTCGCGGTGTCGAGCGGCGTCGAGGTGGCGAGCATCGGCGGCTCGTCGTCGAGCGTCAGGTACGAGAACGTGTACGGCACGAGCGGCGCGGGCAGTGGTCCGGACGCGACGATGGTGCTGGTCAGCCGCACCGTGATCACGTGTCCACCCTCGAGCGCGGGGACCGGGACGAACGTCGCGGTGAACGTCATGGGGTCGTACTGGTACGTGCCGGGCTGTTGCACGGCGTTGTCGGTGACGATGAAGTCGCTCGCGTCGGGCGGGACGACATCGCGCGTGAACACGACGGTGACCGAACCCGAGCGCGGGAAGCCGAGGGTGCCGTCGCCGGGGACGGTGGTCAGGATCTTCGGACCGGTCGCGTCGGCGTCGGCGCCCGGCACGTCGGGCGGGGCGTCGTTCGGGCACCGGGTCGAGGCCGGCGCGCCGTTCAGCTTGCACACGCCATCGGCCGTGGAGCACGTGTAGTCGGCAGGACACTGGAAGCGATTCGCCGCGTTGCACTGGAACCCGCAGCTCGGGGTCGGCGGCGCGTAGCACGAGGCCTCGAAGCCGCCGAACGCGCACAGTGCGAAGACGCCCGAGCACAGCAGCGCGCCAGCAATCCGGCCCATCTGCGGCGACCCTATCACGACCGCGGTGGTACGATGCGCGGATGGCCACGCTGGACCGCTCACGTGCAACGGCTCTCGTCGAGCCGCACTGGCGCCAGCTCTACAACTACGTGTTCCGCCTCACGCTCGATCGGGCGCGCGCGGAGCGCTACATCGCCGACATCTTCGCGCTCGCCGCCGACAAGATCGACGCGCTGCCCGCGAACGAGGCCGCCGCCGGCGTCTGGCTGCTCGGGCTCGCGAACGAGCTCCTCGAGGAACGCCTGCCGCGCCAGCCCGAGGTCAACTTCGACATCCTCGACGACACGCTCCGCAACGAAGCGACCCGCACCGATGTCGTGCGCTCGCTCTCCGATCCGCAGCGCGATTTCTTGCTGTGGGAGCTCAAGCAAGGCTGCATGACCGCGGTCGTCAACTGCTTACCACCCGGCGAGCGCGCCGCGTTCGTGACCTGCCACGTGATCAAGCTCGATGACGACTCTGCCGCCAAGGCGCTCGGCATCACGGAGAGCGCGTACAAGGTGCGGCTGTCGCGCGCGCGCAAGAAGATCGGCGACTACCTCGCGCCGCGCTGCGAGCACGTCAACCCGATGAACCCGTGCCGCTGCCCAGCGCGGGTCGGCACCGCGCTGCACAACGGCTTCATCCGCCAGGTCGGACCGGTCGGCGGCGAGGTCTCGCTGCGCAAGCCCGAGCCGTACGGTCGCTACGGCACCGGCCTCGGCAACGACGACGTTCCGATGCGCGACATCGCGGCGATCTACGGCGGCTTGCCGGAGCCCGACATGCCGGCTGAATTCGCGCAGCAGCTCGTCGCAAAGCTGACGGGTTAACGAACATGTCGGCCCTGTCCGCGCTGTTCGATCAGGACTGGCGGCGGGTCTCGCGATGGGCGTTCCTCGGCGTCATCGTGATGACCGTGTGGCTCCTGATGCCGGCGGCGAGGTGCAGCTACGCGGCGTTTCGCGATACC
>JBDTEH010000073.1:0-53694 GCA_039922635.1 Kofleriaceae bacterium
CTGCATCTCGTACGTGCTCAACAACTGGCATCACCACGGTGCCGACCGCGATCGGCTGAAGCGGCCGTGGAAGATCGATCCGTACGCGAGCGGCCTCTCGTTCGACGGCTGGAAGGAGCGCGAGCACCGGCCGTACTTCGAGGCTCCGTCGGGGTACTTCGGCCCGCTCGTCGCGTGGCCGCGGACCTACTTCCTGTCGACCGGGTGGAGGCGCTACGGCCTCATCGGGATCGACGAAGTCCCCGGCGGCGAGGACGACTGACCCGCGCGGGAACCGCCCAGGCATGCGGCGGTGCGCCAGCGCCAGCGCCCGGGTCTCTCGATCGAACACGCACGTACCCTGGATCTCGCGCGGCGAGCGGGGGGCCGTGATGCTTGCAGTGGCATCGCGGCGATCCGTGCTCTACGATCGCTCATGCGCACGATCGGGAACTTGCTGTGGTTCGTGCTCGGTGGCGTGTGGATGGGCCTCGGGTGGTGGCTCGCCGGGCTCGTGATGGCGATCTCGATCGTCGGCCTGCCGTGGGCACGCTCGTGCTTCGTGATCGGGAGCTTCTGTTTCTTCCCGTTCGGCAAAACCGCGATCGATCGCAGGGAGCTGACCGGCCGGAGCGATCTCGGGACCGGAGCGATCGGCTTTATCGGCAACGTGATCTGGCTCGTGGTCGCCGGCGTGTGGCTCGCGATCGGTCACGTCGTGGCTGCGATCGCGAACTTCGTCACCATCATCGGGATTCCATTCGCGATCCAGCACCTCAAGCTCGCCGGCTGTGCGCTCGCGCCCGTCGGCAAGACCATCGTCGACATCGGCGTCGCCGACCAGGCTCGCCGGCGCCGCAGCCGGTCCTAGTCCCGCTGTGACATCATCGCCACGATGTTCGTGATGGAGCTCCGGCGGCGGGTGCCCGCCGATCCGGCGACGGTCTGGACGATGCTCGCCGACCCCGACGCGATGAACCGGTGGTCGTCGGCGCGGGTGGTCAGCCTACAACCCGGCGATGGCGGTCACCCCGGCGGGGTCGGAGCGGTGCGGCACATCCTGTTGCCCCGCAGGCTCGGCCGGCTCACCGAGGTCGTCGAACGCATCGATCCGCCGCACCGGTTCGAGTACCGCGTGATTGCGGGAGCGCCGATCCTCGGTCACCTCGGGCGGATCGAGCTGACCGCCGCGGGGCCGAGTGCGACCGATCTGCGCTGGCACGTCGAGATCACCGCGGTCACGCGCGTACTCGAGCCAGTGATGCGAGCGCTCCTGACCGGCGATCTCGAGCGCAGCCTCGACCGCCTGATCGAGATCGCGCCGACCTCGATCGCCGGGGCGCTGCCGCCAGCACGGACGATCGATCCGGGGGTCGATCTGCTCGCGCTGCGCAGAGCGGCGCGCGCCGTCGCCGCACACCAGGGTGACTTCGCCGACGAGCTCGACCGCGCGGGCGATCCGCGCGGGTCGTTCGCGCGGGTCTACCAGTACGTCACCGAGGGGCTGATCGACCTGGCCGACGCGGGCACGTTCGATCACCCGGCGTGGTTGCTCCGGCTGCTCCCCGTGTTCGACCAGTTCTTCACGGACAACATTGTCGGCACGCCGGAGCCACACTGGCAGCGCGCGTTCGCCTATATCGGCCATCACCAGCGGCGCCGGGCGACCCGGTTCGAGCTGATGGTGCGCACCGTGTTCGCCGGGATGCGCGCACATATCGAGGAGGACCTGCCGCGCACGCTGGCCAAGGTCTATGTCGATCACTACGCGGCCGTCTGCGACCACGCCCGGTTCCGTGCCGACTACCTGCGCATGAAGCAAGCGTTCACGCAGGCCGGCACGCGGATCATGCACGACTTCCCGCGCCGCGAATGGCATCCGATCGCGCGGCTCATCGATCGCGTGACCCCGCACGCGCTGCGCGACAGCGTGATCGATCGTTACGTGTATCCGATCACCCGCGAGCGCCGGCGTGCGTTCACCCGCGCCGGTGAGCTGGCCGAGCGGCTACTCGCGCGGCCGTGACGCTGAGCCCGTGGAGCGATGACGAGGCCGCGCAGCCGACCGATCAGAGCTACGCGGATTGGGGCCGCGAGCACGTCGCAGCGGTTCGCAAGGCGGCGAACGGCTAACCGACGATGGGGCTTGAACACGGGCCAACGATGTCGCCAACGGCGCGGCGATCGACGTGTGGTACGCGGAGGACATCGCGCCGGGCGCGGCGTCGATCACGGTGAGGGCAGCACGAGCGTCGTGCGGGAGTTGCGAATCACGGCGCGGGAGTCACACACAACCCGCGAGTGACCTATGGTCTCCGTCATGTCGAACAAAGAAACCGGCGTCTATCGCGTGACCGAGCTGATCGGAACGAGCACCACTTCCTGGGAGGACGCGGCACGCAACGCCGTCGAGACCGCGGCCAAGACCCTGCGCGATCTACGGATCGCCGAGGTCTCCAAGC
Source organism: Kofleriaceae bacterium (assembly GCA_039922635.1). Taxonomy (GTDB): domain Bacteria; phylum Myxococcota_A; class Polyangia; order Haliangiales; family Haliangiaceae; genus JABFXX01. Next base: position 2,442 of record JBDTEH010000073.1, read on the forward strand.
TCGATATGAAGATCGAGGACGGCAAGGTGGTCGCCTACCGCGCACGGGTCTCGTTGTCGTTCAAGTACGACGCCGAGTAGGTCGTCGCCGGGCTATGGTCCCGCCATGAAGACATCACGCGTCGTGCTCGCCATGGTCCTCGCCGTCGCGGGGTGCAAGAAGCCTAAACCGGCCTCCACCGAACACGAGGTGGGCAGCGGCAGCGCGGGTAGCGGCAACGTCGCCAGCGCGGGCAGCGCGGGCAGCGCGGGCAGCGCGGGCAGCGCGGGCAGCGCGGGTGCCGGTAGTGGCAGCGCGGAGTCCGATGCCGACAAGCTCGCCAAAGGCATGGCCCGCGTCGAGGCGGCCGCCACCACGGAGGCCGCGCGCTGGACGCCGGAGCTGACGAAGGCCGCCGTCGCCGTTCGTGATCAGCCGATGAAGGACACCAAGGCCATGCTCGCCGCGATCCTCAAGAGCCCGTATCGCATGCCTGGCAACCAGGCGCGCGACGCCGTACGCCATCCGGTCGAGACGCTCACGTTGTTCGGCGTACGACCGACGTCGACCGTGGTCGAGATCGGTCCCGGCGGCGGTTGGTACACCGAGCTGCTCGCGCCGCTGCTCGCCGATCACGGCAAGCTGATCGTCGTCGGGCCAGACGCGAACGCGCCGGCCGGCAAGATGTCGACGGTCAACGGCAAGGCGCTCGACCTGATGCTCGCGAAGTCGCCGGAGCTGTTCGGCAAGGTCGTGCGCGTCGGGGTCACCACGCCCGACAAGCTCGAGCTCGCGCCCGCCGGCAGCGCCGACGTCGTGCTCGCGATCCGCGAGATCCACGACTGGCAACGCGACGGCGAGCTCGACAACTACCTCGCCGCGATCCACGCCGCGCTCAAGCCGGGCGGGACGTTCGGCGTGGTGGCGCATCGCGCGGTCGCCGGCACCAAGGGCGAAGACACCGCCAAGTCCGGCTACCTCGCCGAACAATGGGTGATCGATCGCGTCACCGCGGCCGGGTTCACGCTCGCCCACAAGTCCGAGATCAACGCGAATCCGAAGGACACCAAGGACTACCCGAAAGGCGTGTGGACGCTGCCGCCGGGCTACCGCGAGGGCGACAAGGACAAGGCGAAGTACACCGCGATCGGCGAGAGCGATCGGATGACGCTCGCGTTCACGCGCAAGTGAGCCTCGCGCCCCGGGCGCTCGCCGAGATCGCCTGCCGGGTCGGCTAGACTGGAGCGTCGCCACCTGTGGGTTCGCTACGGCTGCATGGGCGGCGGGCACGCGCGTGCTAGGTTGAACGCATGCTCGAGGCAACCCACGCAGCGCGGGTGAACGCATGACCACCACGGGGCCCGCGTCGCTGCAGGAGATCTACGCCCCACACGGCCGGTGCTTCGGCTGCGGCCCCGAGAACGCGCAGGGGCTCCGGATCCGCAGCCTCCCGGTCGCACGATCGCTGGAGGCGCACGTCGTTTGCGACTTCGTGCCGGCGAAGTATCACGAGGCGTTCGACAACGTGCTCGCCGGCGGCATCATCGGGACGGTGTTCGACTGCCACATGAACTGGACCACGATCTTTCACCTGATCGAGAAGCACGGGCTCGACCACGCGCCGGCGTGCGTGACCGCCGAGTTCAAGATCGTGCTGCGGCGCCCGACGCCGCTCGGACCGGTACACGTCGATGCGCACGTCGTGTCGTCGAGCGATGACCGCGCGACGATCGAAGCGACGATGACCGCCGCCGGCAAGGTCACCGCGACCGGCACCGGGATCTTCGTCGCCGTGAAGCCCGACCATCCGGCGTACCATCGCTGGTAGCCAGGCGCTCGAGTGGCCTGCATCGCATGACCGCTTGGGCGACAGGGACGTGTCAGGTCAACGGCGTCACGCTGCACTTCACGAGGACCGGTGGAGCGAAGCCAGCGCTGGTCCTGCTTCACGGCCTCGGGCTCGATGGCAGCTGCTGGAGCCCGAACGCGCGCGCGCTCGAAGCCGGCTTCGATGTCGTCATGCCCGATGGTCGGGGGCACGGCAGCTCCAGCACGCCGGCGACCGGGTACACCTACGAACAGCTCGCCGCCGACGTGGTCGGACTGATCCACGGCCTGGCGCTGGCCTCCCCGATCATCCTCGGGCACTCGATGGGAGGCCTGACCGCGGCGGTCGTGGCCGCGCACCACCCGACGCTGTTGCGTGGCCTCGTCCTGGTCGATCCGACGTTCCTCGGCCTGGAGAGCCAGCGAGACGTGTAAGCGGGCGGCGCGGCCGTCGAACGGCACCGCCGGCTGCTCGCCACCTCCTTGCCCGAGGTGCTCGTCGACCTCGGCGCGCGCCACCCGCACCGTTCGGCGGAGACCCTCGAGTTGATCGCGCGAGCGCGACGTCAGACCCGATTGGAGGCGTTCGAGATCCTCGCCCCGCCCAACCCGGAGTTCCGGGAGTTGATCCGCGCCATCCGCGTCCCCACCCTGCTCGTGATCGGCGGTCCTCAGGCCGTCGTTTCCCGCGAGGTCGCGGGCGAGCTGCAGCGGCTGAACGACCGCGTCCAGGTCGCGCAGATCGTCGAAGCCGGCCACGGTCTCCACCTCGATCAGCCGGAGCGCTTCATCGCCGTGGTCGAACGCTTTCTGCGCCGGGTCATGGCTCGACCATGACCCGAGATCGTGACTTCCGGCGGATTTCGCCTCGCGGCGCCGAGCGGCACGCTCGTCCTCGATGACCCCACACCACCTGCCTCGCAACCTGCTTCGCCTCGTGCTCGTCGTGTGGGCGCTCCTGCTGCACCCCGAGTCCTCCCGGTCCGCCACGACGGTGCGTGACGCCGTCACCGCGGTCGTGTCAATGTCAGCGGCCGGCCAGCCGGTGGCGCCATGATGACGGACGACTCGATCGAGCGCTTCGCACGCCCGAGCACCGCGCTCGCGATGGCCGTGGTGATCGTCTCCGTGTTCGGCTGGAGCGTGATCGTGGACACCCCCACGCGGCTCGCGATGAGCGTGCTCGGGATCGTGTTCCTCGGGCTTGGCACGCTCGGCTGGCTGTGGGCGGAGCGCCGCGGCGCGACCGCGATCGCGCTGTGGCTCGGCGTACTCCTCGCGCTCGCGGCCGCCGCGCTGTGGCTCACCCACCTGGGCGCATTCTTGATCGCGATGCCGCTGATCGGATTCGCCGTGGTCTACGGCGGCCTGCGCTGGGGCATCCTGGTGACCGCGTTCTTCCTCGCGTTCGCGGTCGCGTGCAAGGTGTCGTGGGGGGCCTCGCCCATCGACGTCTACGCGGGCAGCACCGGGTTTCTCCCCGGCGCGGTGTTCGTCGTCGTGCTCGCGCTCGTGATCGTGCGCGAGCGAGACGCCCAGCAGCAGCTTCGCCGCTACGCGACCCAGGTCGAGGAGCTCGCGACGACCCGCGAGCGCAACCGGATCGCGCGCGACATCCACGATAGCGTCGGGCACTACCTGACCGTGGTGCACGTCCAGATCGAAGCGGCACGCGCGACGGTCACGAGCGATCCCACCGCGTCGAGCGCCTGCCTCGGGCGCGCGCAGGACTTCGCGCGCGAAGGCCTCGCGGAGCTGCGCCGCTCGGTGTCGATGTTGCGCAGCGGCGATCTCGAGCAGCGGCCGTTCGGCCTCGCGCTCGCCGCGCTCGTCGACGATTGTCGCGGCCGCGGCCTCGAGATCGAGCTGGTCGTGGAGGGCCCGCCCCAGCCGCTGACGCCCGCCGTCGAGTTCACGCTGTATCGCGCGGCTCAGGAGGCGCTGACCAACGTCGCGCGCCACGCGAACGCGACCCAGGTACGATGCACGCTGCGGCACGCGGCCGGCGAGGTGACGCTGACCATCGCCGATGATGGCATCGGCGCGATCGCGACCGACGGTGGCTTCGGCCTGGTCGGGCTGCGCGAGCGCGCGCACCTGGTCGGCGGAAGCGTGCAGATCACGACGGCGCCCGGGCGCGGCTTCACCGTCGAGGTCCGGATCTCGACGTGACGCCCGTCCGCGTGCTCCTCGTCGATGATCAGACCCTGTTCCGGGCGGGGCTGCGCACGCTGCTCTCGACCCGTCCGGAGGTCGAGGTCGTCGGCGACGCCGAGAACGGCGAGGTCGCGCTCGTGCTCGCGGCGCAGACTCGGCCCGAGGTCGTGTTGATGGATCTCAAGATGCCGGTGCTCGACGGCGTCGCGACGACCCGGCGCCTGCGCGTGCAGCTGCCGGGGTGTCGCGTGGTCGCGCTGACCACGTTCGAGGACGACGAGCTCGTGTTCGAAGGCCTGCGGGCCGGGGCCGTCGGCTACTTGCTCAAGGACGCGCCGGTCGCGCGGCTCGTCGAGGCGATCCTCGCGGCGGCGCGTGGCGAGTCGGTGCTGCAGCCGTCGGTCGCGACGAAGGTGCTCGCCGAGCTGTCGCGGCTCGGCGGCGTGACCGCGACCGCGACGCCCGCGACCAACCAGCTCGCGCGGCTCTCCGAGCGCGAACGGGACGTGCTGCGCCTGATCGCACGCGGCGCCTCGAACAAGGAGATCGCCGGCGCGCTGTTCCTCGCGGAAGGCACGGTGAAGAACCACGTCACGAGCATCTTGACCAAGCTCGAGGTCGACGACCGCACGCAAGCCGCGTTGCGGGCACGCGAGCTCGGGCTCACCTAGCGAGCACCCGGTCGGCGCGCGGGGACAGCCCGCGCGGTTCGACGGAGTTTGGTGGCGCTGCGCACACACCTGGGTCGATCTGGGGCCCGATGGCGCGCGTTCGTTGCGGAGAACGCAACGCCCTGTTCGCGGTGCTCGAACGATCGATCCGGCGTGCATCCGGTCGGTATCCCGCGGCGGTCGGACGCGTAGATCGACCGAGGTGTGATGGAGCTCGAAGCGTTGATGGCGAGGTACTGCGACGGCGACGCGAACGCGTTCCGCGAGCTGTACGCACGGGTCGCGCCGCGGCTGTTCGGCTACCTCGCGAAGATGGCGCGCGACCGGGCGCTCGCGGATGACCTGTTGCAGCTCACGTTCCTGAAGGTGCATCGCGCCCGTGCCGTGTACATCCGGGGCGCGGACCCGTTGCCGTGGTTCTACGCGATCGCGCACCGCACGTTCCTCGACGACGCGCGCCGGTTGCGCCGCGCCTCGGTCCGGCTGGCGGACGACGACGGACCGCCGGAGGTCGCGGCGGAGCTCGACGGTACGTGCGCCGCGCAGCGCGACCGCACACCGGAGCCGGCCCTGGTCGCGGCCGCGATGGACGCGCTCGCCGAGCTGCCGGCCCCGCTGCGCGAGGCGGTCGTGCTCATGAAGCTCGACGGCAAGAGCGTCGCGCAGGCGGCCGAGATCGCCGGCACGACGATCGGGGCGATGCGCGTGCGAGCGCATCGCGGCTACGCGGCGCTGCGCCGCATCCTCGTACGCGAGCCTTCGCACCATCACGCGCCCGCGGCGGTGGCACCGTGACCCGCGATCCCCTCGACGTGCTCGCCGGTACCGCGACGCCACCGCCGATGTCGCGCGCGCTCGAGCACGAGCTCGCGCGGCTCGCGCCGGTCCCGCTGCGCCGGCCATGGCGGCGCTTCGCGATCGTGCTCGCCGTCTCGATCGGCTGGGCCGCGGCGGTCGTGCTCGCGCTCCCGCATCGTCGTGATCTCGGGACGTTGCCGCTGTTCCCGTGGCTGGCGTCGACGGTGCTGCGCGGGCTCGGCTTCGTCGCCGCGCTCGCGATCGCGTTGGTGCCACCGCCCGGCTCGATGTTCCACCGCCGCCAGGCCGCCGCGATCGGCGCGATCGGCGCCGCGACCGCAGCCATCGCGCTGGGCTTCGCGGTGCACCCGAGCTCGGCGGCGAGCGTCGAGCTTGGCTGGACCGGGTTGTCACATGGCGCCGGCTGCCTCGTGCTCGGCCTCGTCATCGCGGTGGTCCCGGTGGCGGCGTGCGCGATCGCGGTGCGCCGCGCGGTCCCGGTCGGGACGCGCTGGATCTTCGCGGCGATCGGCGCGGCCGCCGGCTGCCTCGCCGGCGCGGCGCTCCAGTTCATCTGTCCGATCGGCGACGCGCCGCACGTCGGCCTCATCCACGGCGCGGTCGTCGGCGTCGCCGCCGCGCTGTGCGCGGCGATCGCGCGAGCCTAGCCGCCGAACAGCTCGCGCGCGCGTGCCTTGATGCGGCCGACGATCGGCGCGATCGGGGCATCGGTCAGCGGCTGGCGCTGGACCAGATCGAGCTGCGAGATCCGCAGCGCGTCGTCGAGCCGCACTTGTAGCCCGTTGGCACGCGCGAGCACGACGGGCAGCACGGCGCGCACGCGGCCGGTGCGGCACGCCTCGATCACGAGCGCGAGCGAGCTCGTGCGCAGGCCCGTGTGGCCACGATCGCGATCGGCGACCTCGTCGCCGTGGCCGGTCACCCAGGCCGCGACCTCGAGCCCGTCGTCGCTCGCGATCTCCGCGCTCCAGCACACCGCGCGCCGGACCTCGCCGAGCCGCTCCACGCGGAGCTGCTCGTGCGCTTCGAGCGCGTCGCACACCGCGAGATCGATCTCGCCGCGCAGCAGGGCGTGCGCGAGCTCTGCCGGCGCAACCTCCTCGACCTCGACGACGATCGGGGCCTCGTCGGGCTCGCGCGCGTGGATCGCCGGCAGCACGAGCAGCTGCAACCACTCCGGGGACCCCGCGATCCGGATCCGGTCGCGCGAGGGTGCGCTCGCCTGATCGATGCCGTCGTCGATCCGGCGCATCGCGTCGCGGACCGCGATCAGCAGCAGCTCGCCGGCGCGGTTGAGCCGCATCCGCCGGCCGTCGCGGGTGAACAACGGCTGCCCGAGGCTATCCTCGAGCTGTTTCACGCTGCGCGACAGCGCCGAAGGGCTGAGCTCGAGCATCGCGGCGGCGGTCGGCAGGTGCTCGGTCTCGGCGACCGTGCGAAACGCCGGCAACCAGCTCCACAGCATCGAGACCCGGACCGCGCGTTGCACGCCGGCAGGATGCAGCGTCGGCGCGCGAACAGCAACCGTGCGAGCAAACGCAACGAGGTGTCGCGAAGGGCGCAACGGTCGCGTGCGGCCGTAACAGGTGGACGCCGAGGGCGTACGCCGGTCATGCGCTCTTATTTGATTTTCCTATGTTGTGCCGTTGCCGGTTGCGCCACGGACTCCACCCCGGCCGGCTCCGACGATCAGACGCCCCCGACGACGGGACACACCGACGTCGAGACCTGGTTGGCCAAGGGCACCTACAAGGCCTGGTCGTGCGAGCCCTCGATCCACGCATCGCGCGATCCGTCACCGCACGGCTTCAACAAGATCTGCTCGAACGACGTGATCTCGGCGGCCGCCACCGGCAGTGGAGCGTGGCCCGAGGGCGCGGCGGCCGTGAAGGAGCTCTACGCGAGCGCGACCGACACCACGCCGATCGGCTACGCGGTCTACCTCAAGACCGCCGCCGACTCGGCGAGCGGTGCGAACTGGTACTGGTACGAGCGCGTACCGCTCGATAGCCAGGCGCCGCACGATGGCAACGGCGTCGTCGCGGACGGCAAGGGCGACGCGGGCGCCTCGAAGGCGGTCTGCGTCGGCTGCCACGGTGGCGCCGGCATGGATGCGATGCACACGCCTTCGCCCGGCGGCCGTGACCAGGTCTACACCCCCGTTCATCCGTGACCCGGTGCTGGACGCTCGGTCCCGTCACCCCCTACCCTGATCGCGTGGCAGCCTACCGTCCCGTTCCGCTCGCGTTCGTGCGCCGCGATCCCGCCGACATGCTCGCACGGGTTTCGGCCTACGCCGATGCGATGCAGCTACGGCGCACCGTGCGCGAGTTCTCGACCGAGACGTTCCCCGAGCAGATCCTGACCGAGGCGATCCGCGCCGCGGCGACCGCGCCGTCGGGTGCGCACCAGCAGCCGTGGACGTTCGTGATCGTCACCGACCCGGATCTCAAGCGCCAGATCCGCGACGCCGCCGAGCAAGAGGAGAAGAAGAGCTGGGAGGGCCGGATGTCCGCGGAGTGGATCGCCGCACTCGAGCCGCTCGGGCTCGACTGGCACAAGCCCCACCTGACCGACGCGCCCGCGCTGATCGTGGTGTTCGCGCAGGCCTGGGGCACCGACGGCGAACGGCGGATCAAGCACTACTACGTCGACGAGTCGGTCGGCATCGCGGTCGGGATGTTGCTCTCCGCGCTCCACCTCGCCGGGCTCGCGACGCTCACGCACACGCCGAGCCCGATGGGCTTTCTGCGCGACGTGCTCGGCCGTCCCGCGAATGAACGTGCGTTCGTCGTGATCCCGGTCGGCTATCCCGCCGCCGGCGCGACCGTGCCCGATCTGCAGCGCCGCGCGGTCGACGACGTGATCGTGCGCCGCTAGGCCAGAGCCGGTTCAGAGCCGGTTCAGAGCGCGTTCGCGGCGACGACGATCGTGAAGGCGCCGCGCGGCGTTCCGACCAACAGGAGACTGCCGGGACGATGGTTGGTCGCGAGCGTCATCATCGCGCTCGGAGCCATCGTGGCGACACGTACGCCGTCGAGCGCGATGATCACATCGCCGACGACCAGGCCGCTGTGCGCGGCGGGCCCCGCGGGATCGATCCAGGTGATCGACGGCGGTGACGCGAAGTTCTGCGCGTAGAACCCGACGTCGCTGCGCGGGTAGACGCGTGGCGCGGCCAGGACCTCGGTCGTGCCGGTGCCGCCGGCGGGCACGGTCGCGTCACCGGACGCCCAGCTGTAGGGCGCGTCCTCCACGTTTTGCAGGCAGAACACCCGAACCGCGCCGGCGGGCGAATCGAGCCGCACGTGACCGCCGGCATCGCTCACGACGCCAGCTCGCCCGAACAGCCAGCCGCAGCACCCGATCTGGCCGTCGGAGACCGCGGCGACGTGACAGTCAAGACCCGGCACCGGGACACGGGTGGTCGCGTCCAGGACGGTGGCCTCGACGCTGCCACGCGCGCGCGAAGTCAGGGTCGCGTGAGCGCTGCGGCCGGACTCGACCGCGACGGTCGTCGCATCGGCTTCCTGGCCCACGGCATGGTCGAACGCCTCGAGACGATAGGTGCCGGGCTCGAGGCCGGTCGCCATGAACGTCGCGCCGTCGACGGTCGCCGTGGCGGAGACGCCGCCATTGAACGTGACACGATGGATCGTGACCTCGGGTGGCGTGGTGAAGCCGACCAGATCGCCCGCGATCGAGCCCGCGCGCGCGATGCGAATCTCGACGCCGGTGTCGCCCGCCGCAATGCCCGCGCGCACCGTCTCGCCACCCTCTCCGGCGTGCGCGCGCAGGTTGTACGTGCCCGCCGCGAGTCGCTCGATCGTGAAGGCGCCGGCGCCGTCGGTGCGCACGCTCGGCATCGGCTCGATCGTGATCGAGACCGGCGCGGTCGACGACGACAGCGCCTCGACGAGCGCGTCCGCGATCGGTGCGCCCGTGTCATCGACGACCGTGCCGCGGATCGCGAGCAGCCCCGCGTCGACCGTGACGGTCACCTTCGCGTCGCCGCCACGGTCGACGTGGATCGGGGGATTGCTCGTCGCGTGGAACGGACGCGTGCCGGGCGCGGGATACGCGGCGAGGTCGTAGTCGCCGCCGTGCAGCCCGCTGCACGCGAACGCGCCCGTGTCGTCGGTGGCGCCCGTGCACTGGTCCGAGGGATGGGCGGACGCGCGCGCGACGATGAACGCGTCGGTGACCGGCGCGCCGCGAACGTCGAGGATCTGGCCGCGGATCGTACTGCTCGCGGCGAGGTCGAGGTCGATGACCTGCGCGGCGCTCGTGATCGTGACGTCGAGCGGTGGCGTCGATCGGTCGCCGGAGGTCGCGGACAGCTTGCAGTGGTCGTCGGCCAGGTCGCTGAACATGTAGGCGCCGCTGGCGTCGCTGAGCGCGTGGGTGTCGTCACAGCTCACGTCGGCGCCCGCGACGGCGGCGCCGGCGCGTACGACATGTCCATGCAGCACGCCGGCACGTGACACCTCGAGCATGACGCCCGCGAGCGCGAGCCGGTCGACGACGATCCTGCCCGGGCGGTCCACGCGATACGGCGCCGCGGCGAGCTCGAGCGCGCCGAGCGGGACGCCGTCGAGCACGAACGCGCCATCGGGCCCGGAGACGGCATAGGCGGCGGTGTCATCGCGCTCCGCGACCGTCACGCGCGCGCCGGCGACGGCCGCGCCATGCTCGATGACACGGCCGGAGATCCGCGCGCGTGCGGCGAGCACCAGGTGGATCTCGGGCGTCGCGGCGCCCGATTTGATCATCACGTGGACCTCGGTTCGCGTCCCCATGCCCGGCGCGATGGCGACGAGGCGATAGAGCGCGGGCGTGAACCCCGCGATCCGGAACCGGCCGTCGGCGTCGCTCGTGCCCGCGCGCTCGTTGCAGCCGTGCTCGGCGGCATCGACGAACGCGCCGACCTGCGCGCCCGCGACCGCACGGCCTGCTTCGTCGGTGACAGTGCCGACGAGCACACCCTCGGGCACGAGCATGACGTCGTGGTGGACTCGACCCGTGACCGTGACCTCGAACATCACGCCCCCATAACCCTCGGCGCGGACGGTGACCCAGCCTGGATCCATGCACGCGACGTACGAGCCGTCCGCGGCCGCGCCGAAACCGCCGAGGCCGGCGGTCGTGATCCTCGCGTTCGGGATCGCGGTGCCCGTCGCGTCACGCACGATTCCAACGACCCGGCTCGCACAGCCGCCGAGCACGAGCAGGATCCGATCTGGCCGTGGCGCCGCGTCCACGCGCACGCGCGCGACCGCATGCTCCGGCGCCTCGGCCGCCACGACCGCATCTCCGATGGCGCGCATCCCGAAATCGAAGCTGCCGCGCGCATCCGTCTTCGCGATCGCGAGCGGTTCGACATCGCCGAGCGAGCTCGGGAACGGCACCGTGGCGAGCCGGACGACGGCGTTAGCGACCGGTGCCCCGCCGGCGAGGACGACCCGCCCGGCGACGTGACGCGGCGCAAACACGGGAGGCTTCGGCGCCTCGACCATCGGTGTGGCGAGAGGCGCGAGCGCGCGCTGGACCGTCGTGCCGGTCAGGCGGCGCGCCGGACTGCGATCGTGCCGCCGGTGCGCGAGCCCGGCCGCGAGGAGCAGTAACAGCGCGATCAGCGCGATGGCCGCCAAGGTCTTCTTCATGGTCAAGGCTCCGAGGACGAGGGGGGTGGCGCGCGCAGTGCGCGACCGCGCGACGGCGAGCAGCAGGACGAGCGCGATGCCGTCGCCGCGACGCAGGCGTTCGCGCAGCCGATCGCGCGCGGTCATCAGGCGCCGGCGTACGGTCCCGGGGGGAGTGTCGAGGCGGCGGGCGATCTCGTGCGTGGAAACGCCCTCGACGTAGTGGAGCAGCACGACCTCGCGATAGGGCTCCGCGAGCCTGATCACTTCCTCGGCGATCATGCGCTGGGCCTCGACGCGCTCGAGGAGGTCGTGCGGCGTAGGCTGCGCCGCGGGCGGCATCGCGGCTTGCTCGCGCGCCGCGCGCCGGGTCGCGCCGCGATGTCGCATTCGTACGAGGTTGTGGACGACGCGGGCTAACCACGGTCGCAGCGGTCGCTCGTCATCGGGCGCGTGCTCTGCGGCGACCAGCCAGGCCTCCTGCGCCACATCCTCCGCCGCGATCTCGTCGCGCGCGAGCACCCCGGCGAGGCGCCGGACCCACCCCATCTCGGCAAGCACGCGGTCGAGTCGCGGTTCCACTGCCCCTTCCATGCCGCCGCCTGCTGAGATGTTCGCAGAAAATCCACCAGGCCGCGCTACAACCGCTTCTGCCAGAACCCGACGTCCCACCAGCGCTCGAACTTGTTGCCGGCCTCCTGGACGACGCCGACCGGCGTGAACCCGAGCGATTCGTGGAGCCGCACGCTCGCGGCGTTTGGCAGCGTGATGCCGGCGACCGCCGAGTGAAAATCGAGCCGTACACACTCGGCGAGCAACGAGGCGTACAGCGGCCGGCCGAGCCCCTGCCCGCGCACCGCGGTAGCCAGATAGATCGTGGTCTCGCACGTCCACTGATACGCGGCCCGCTCGCGCCACGAGCCGGCCTTCGCGTAGCCGAGCGCCGCGCCGGTGTCGTCGGTCAGGGTCAGCCACGGAAACCGTGCGCGCTGCGACCGCCAGTGGGTGACCAGATCATCGTCAGCATAGGGCTCGTAGCCGAAGTGCGTGGCGGAGGTCCGGATCACCTCGTTCGTGATCGCGGTGAACGTCGGGAAGTCGGCCTCGATGGTCGCTCGGATCGGCACGCCGGCGAGAGTAGCCCGTGGTAAACCGCCGGTCATGAACGACGCGATCGTCCAGGTTCCGGATCCCGTCAACGAGCCCGTGCTCGGCTACGCGCCGGGCAGCGCGGAGAAGGCGCGGCTCAAGGCGGCGCTCGCCCAGGTCGAGCGCGAGGTGATCGAGATCCCGTGCGTGGTCGGCGGCGAGCACGTCCGCACCGGCAAGATCCGCGAGGTCCGGATGCCGCACCGCCACGCCCACGTGATCGCGCGGTTCCATGCGGCGGACGAGGATACGGTCGAGCGCGCGATCCGCGCGGCGCTCGACGCGCGGCGCGAGTGGGCCGCGATGCGGTGGGAGGCGCGCGCCGCGTGCCTGCTCAAGGCGGCCGAGCTGCTCGCCGGCCCGTGGCGGATGACGATGAACGCCGCGACCATGGCCGGCCAGTCCAAGACCTGCCACCAGGCCGAGATCGATGCGTCGTGCGAGCTGATCGACTTCTGGCGGTTCAACACGGCGTTCGCGCAGCAGCTCTACCAGATGCAGCCGCGGTCGAGCGCCGGGATCTGGAACCAGAGCGAGCTGCGGCCGCTCGAGGGCTTCGTGTTCGCGCTGACGCCGTTCAACTTCACCGCGATCGGCGGCAACCTGCCGACCGCACCCGCGCTGATGGGCAACACGGTCGTGTGGAAGCCGGCCGAGACCCAGGTGCTCGCAGCGTGGCGCACGATGCAGATCCTCGAGGAGGCGGGCTTCCCGCCGGGCGTGATCAACTTCGTCCCGGGGCTGCCGCACGACCGCACCAACGTGCTGCTCGATCACCCGGATCTCGCCGGCGTCCACTTCACCGGCTCGACCGACGTGTTCCATTCGTTCTGGCGCCGGATCGCCGACAACATTCATCGCTACCGCTCGTTCCCCCGCATGGTCGGCGAGACCGGCGGCAAGGACTTCGTGCTCGCGCATCCTTCGGCCGATCCCAAGGCGGTCGCGACCGCGCTCGTCCGCGGCGGCTACGAGTACCAGGGCCAGAAGTGCTCGGCCGCGTCGCGCGCGTATATCGCGCAGAGCGTGTGGAACGCGATGAAGGACGAGCTCTGCGACACGATCAACTCGCTGCGCGTCGGCGATGTCTCGGACTTCACGAACTTCTGCGGCGCCGTGATCAAGAAGGGCGCGTTCGACAAGCACGCAGCCGCGATCGCCGAGGCGCGCGAGACCCGCGGCATGACCGTCGTCGCCGGCGGTGGCACCGATGACCGCGAGGGCTACTTCGTGAAGCCGACGCTGATCACGACCGAAGACCCGATGGTGCGGCACATGCAGGAGGAGCTGTTCGGCCCGATCGTGACGCTCCACGTCTATCCGGATCACGCGTGGGACGACACGCTGCGCCTGGTCGACCAGACCTCGCCGTACGCCCTGACCGGCGCGGTGTTCGCACGCGACCGCGCGGCGATCGTGCAGGCCTCGAGCGCGCTGCGCGACGCGGCCGGCAACTTCTACATCAACGACAAGCCGACCGGCGCGGTGGTCGGCCAGCAGCCGTTCGGCGGCGCGCGCGCGTCGGGCACCGACGACAAGGCCGGCTCGCTGTTGAACCTGATCCGGTGGACCGCGGCGCGCACGATCAAGGAGACGTTCGTACCGCCGACCGACTATCGCTATCCGTTCCTCGACGAGGCGTAGCCAGCGGACAGGGCCTGTCGCAGGACGAGGAAAAGCGACGTCGCAGTGGGTGTCGCGGCGGTGTCGCATCTTTCCAGCCCGATCGGCGAGCCGTAGCGTTGCGGACGGATGAACAGCAAACGACTCGGGGGGGTGCTCGTGCTCGTCGCGGTGGGGCTCGTGGCCTGGTGGTTCCTGCGCCACCGCGGCGATCACGCGGCCGGCAAGGGCAACGTCGAACGCGCCAGCAACAAGGTGCCGTCGCTCGCGACCCAGCACCCGGTCCGCGGCGAGGCCCCCTCCGCGCGGAGCGCCGCGTGGGACCTCGATCTGGATCCCGAGGGTCCGCTCCAGCTCGAGGGTCAGGTCCTCGACGGTGATGGTCACGGGGTCGGCGGCGCCGAGATCTGGCTCGGCTCGGTGCCACCGCGGACCGCGAAGACCGAGGGCGACGGCACGTTCACGTTCGACAAGCTGGTCGGCCGCACGTACCGGCTGACCGCGCGCAGCGGCGACCTGATCGGCGGTCCGATCGCGTACAAGCTGACCGATACGAGCGACCCCGCGATCCTCCAGCTCGCCGGCGCGGCGAAGGTGATCGTCAGCGTCCACGACGATCACCACCAGCCGATCGCGAACGCGCAGGTCAAGGTCGACGAGGAGGACGGGGTCACCGCGAAGACCGGCGCCGATGGCAACGCGACGGTCGGGCCAGTCCACCCGGGCTGGGTCGGCGTCCACGCGACCGCCGACGGCTTCGCGCCGAACGCCGGGTTCACGAGCGTCGGCTCCGCGAACTCGCTCGGTCGGATCGACCTGGTGCTCCACCCCGGCATCGCGGTCACGGGTCACGTGCTCGACGAGGCCGGCAAGCCGGTCGCCAAGGCGCGCGTGTCGCCCGCCGGGTTGTGGAACCTCGGCAACTCGGCCGAGCCGGTGACCACCGCCGCCGATGGCGCGTTCGCGCTCGTGCTCGCCGCGGGGACGCACACGCTGGTCGCGGCGGATGCCGAGCACGCGCCCTCGCGGTCGGCGCCGTTCGTGGTGGCGTCCCGGCCGGTCGACGGCGTCACGATCACGATGAAGGCCGGCGGTCGGATCACCGGCCGCGTCGTCGATGCCAAGCATCAGCCGGTCGCGTTCGCGACGGTGCGCAGCGCGGGCACGGGCAACAACATGTGGCGCGTCGCCCGCCGCCAGGCCACCTCGAACAAGGACGGCACGTTCGAGCTGCGCGGGCTGTCGCGCACCAAGCTCGAGCTCCGTGCAGAGTCCGATACCACCGCGTCGAAGATCATCGCGGTCGATCTCACCGCCTCGGCCGACAAGAAGGACGTCGAGCTCGTGCTCGACGTGGCCGGCACGATCGCCGGGGTCGTCGTCGACGACAAGGGCCAACCCGTGCCCGAGGTCCAGGTCAGCTCGACTCCCGACGTGTGGGGCGGCGCCGACGCCGACTCGATGTCGCTCGCCGGGTTCTCGACGGCGACGACCGACGGCGCCGGCGCGTTCACGATCCACGGCCTGCCCGACGGCGCGTACAAGTTACACGCCGCGCGCCATGCGAGTGAGGGCCGCGAGCGCTTCACCGACGGCACCAGCGCGAAGACCGGCGATCACGACGTCAAGCTCACGCTCGCCTCGCCGGGCTCGATCAAGGGGATGATCGCGAAGACCGATGGCACGCCGCCCACGATCGCATCGGTGCGCGCCGGCTTCCGCGCGGCGACCCCCGCGAGCGCCGGCGTGTTCGCGATGGACGACCTCGAGCCCGGCTCGTACGACCTCACGATCCACGGCCCCGAGTTCTCCGACGTGATCAAGCGCGACGTCAAGGTCGAGGCCGGCAAGGCCACCGACCTTGGCACGATCACGGTC
This sequence comes from Kofleriaceae bacterium, assembly GCA_039922635.1. GTDB lineage: Bacteria > Myxococcota_A > Polyangia > Haliangiales > Haliangiaceae > JABFXX01. The sequence continues at coordinate 18,187 of JBDTEH010000073.1, forward strand.
GCGCGCGGGCGCGTGCTGAGTGGGCGCGTGATCGACAACAACGGCGCGCCGGTCGCGGGCGCGAGGGTCAAGGTCGGCCAGATGCTCTACCAGTTTCAGGGCGCCGAAGATCAGATGTCGACGTTCGAGGACGCCGCCGGCACGCGCAGCGGCTACACCGATCAGGACGGCGCGTTCACCGTGATCGGCATCCCGACCAAGCAGACCAACGCGATGGCCGAGGCGACCACCGGGCGCTCCGACGCGGTCGAGGTCGCCGCGGGTGACGACGATCCGCCGGCCGTCACGCTGACGCTGCGCGGGTTCGGCACGATCGTCGGCAAGGTCACGGTCAAGGGCCAACCCGCGACCGGCGTCGCGATCACCGATACCCCGAAGACCGGCGGCGCGCAGATCCAGATCGTGCAGGCCGACGACACCGGCGCGTTCACGGTGCAGAAGGCTGCCGAGGGCGTCCACGTGCTCTCGGCGATGCAGCAAGGGGGCATCGCCTCGTTCAAGTCGACCAGCACGACGGTCACCGTCACCACCGGTGCGGCGACCACCGTCACCATCGACATTCCCGTCGGCACGGTCGCGCTCACCGTCAGCATCAAGCCGCAGGCCGGCGCGAAGGTCGACGCCGCGCAGATCTTCTTGTTCAAGGGCGCGGTCGCGATGACCAAGGCCAAGGATGTCCAGAGCGGCTTCCTCGGCGGCGGGGTATCCGGAATGAAGTTCTGGACCGCGATGATGCCGGCGGTGTTCGACGAGCTCGTGCCTGGCGTCTACAGCGCGTGCAGCATCCCGATCACCGGCAACATGTCGGACTCGACGTTCCTGCAGCGGCTGCAGGAGAGCGCGGACATCTTGCGGGTCTACTGCAAACCCGTGACGATCACGGCCTCGCCCGACCAGCAGACGCTCGCGCAAGAGCTCCCGGCGATGGTGCCGCTGCCGGCTTCGAAGCCCTGACGAGCCACGCAGCAACGCCGCCCGGGGATTCCGAGCGGCGTCGAGCGGCGCCGAGCAGCGCCGAGCAGCGTGGGTCGAGGCGAGCGCGCCTGCGAAGCTCAGTACACGTCGACGAACGCCGGGTCGGGCTCGTAGTGGCCGGACTGCCAGATCCACTCGTAGCCGTTCCACTGCCAACCACCGCGCACGAAGATGTAGCCGTCGCGCACACCGTAGTCCTCGACCAGCAACGACGGGCGATACCCGTAGTGGTAGTAGTGCGTGCGGATCACGGGCCGCGGCATCCAGATGTTCGCGCGCACGTGTCCGCGATTGTGGTAGTAGCGCGGCTCGCCACGCCAGCCACGGTTCTGGTTCACGACCACACCGCCACCGCGGTTCCAGCCGCGGTTCTCGCGGTTCTCGTGCACGACCGTGCCGCCACCGCGGTTCCAGCCGCGGTTCTCGTGCACCGCGCCGCCATGGAACCCACCGTTGTTATGAACCGTCACGCCTCCCGACGAGCGGCCGCTTTGAGGGCGGCCACCACCGTGTCCGCGGTCCGCCATGGCGGCGCCGCCAGTCAGCGCGAGGACGAGGGCAGAGAGGATGAGTTTCTTCATGCTCTGGGATAGAGCACGTCGCGTGCCGCTTTTTGCCCCAGCAGTCACGCGCACTTACGAACGTCGCGTGAACGAAGGGCTTCAACTGCCCCGTGCGAAGCACGGTCTGCGCTGCATTCGCGCCACAACGGTTCACGCACTCACCACCACCACCACCAATCACCGTCGACGTAGCCCGGTAACACTTGTTCATTTACCTTCGCGAGATCCGCCGTGCGATGGACGGTGATCGCCTTGTCGCTGATCGCGTAGACGTAGTCGCCCATGAACACCGAGCGGCGAATATCGGTGAACGACCAGTAGCCCGGCGAGTTGTTGTAGTAGGCGCTGTGGTCGATCTCGCCGTGGAGCGCGAGCGTGCCGTTCACCGGATCGACAGAGATCAGCTCGAGCTTCGACAGGTACCTATAATCACCGTTGGTATAGCTATAGTTCGACGACGGGATCGCGAGCAGGCCCGCGGGTGCCCAGTACTGGAACGCCTTGTGCTGCCACAGCGCTTCGGACCACTCCCAGCCGCCGGGTTGCGTGATCGGCAGCGTCTGCGATAGCGCCGGTGCCGCGAAGTTCGAGACGTCGAACAGCGAGATGTTCGTGGTGCCCCAGCCCGATCCGTCGATCCCGATCGACAACAGGCCGTGATCCCCGATCGGCTGCAGGTACGTCGACATGCCCGGCACCTGGAGCTGACCTGCGACGTGCGGGTTGGTCGGATCCGAGAGGTCGACCGTGATCAGCGGGTCGGTGTACTTGAACGTCGAGAGGTAGGCCTGGTTGCCCACGAACCGGGTCGCGGTGAGGCGCTCGCCGACCGTGATGCCGCCGAGATGGCCGACCGTGGTGAAGTGCGTGCCGTTCTGGCCGAGCACGTAAATGTGGTTCTCGATCGGATCCTCCGACTGCGAGCCATAGTGCCACCAGCCGCCGCTCGTCGCGGCGACCCGGATCGATCCGCCCTGCTCGTCGATCGCGAACGGATCCCACACCGAGCCATCGATCCGGCCCGAGCCGAGGTAGTGGGACTGCCCGGCCTGCGACGTATCGAACACGTGGATGTTGGTCTGCTCGGGATCGTCGCGAAACCAGTAGTACCACCACGAGTCGTGCGCGCTCTCCGCGATCACGAACCGATCCTGCGACTCGTAGAACGTCGGCCAGTTCGAGACGACGTGGTCGGCGTCCCAGAAGAAGTTGTTACCGAGCAGATCGAACGAGATCACGGTCGCGAGCCCGCGCGCGTGGCTGTCGGTCGGGCGATAGAACGACTGGCACGAGCTGGTCGACAGCGAGTTGGTGACGAAGTGGCCGTCCGGCGTCCGCACGTACATCTGCGGGATCAAGTCGGAGAGGTGCAGCGCCTGGATCCGCCTCGCCATCACGGACTTGGTCGCCTCCTTGTCGTTGCCGTTGTTCGCGTAGACCTGCCACCAGTTGTAGACGAATGGCAGCGACAGCCACGAGTACGCGGCCATCCGTACGGTCGAGTCGACCTTGCGCGCGGTGTCGTACCAGCCCTCGAAGTAGACCTCGCGGACCAGCTTCGGTGCGGTGCGATCGGTGATGTCGAGCACCGTGATCTTCGTGAGCTGGCTGATCCGCCAGTACCAGCTATCGCCCTGCCAGCCGACCAGTTGCTTGAGCGGGTGACCGTCGGGCAGCGCGGCGACGTCGATCATCGAGAACACCACGGCGCGGTTCGCGGCGGCGTCGAGCAGCATCTCGCGCGGATGGCCCTCGAGCTCGGTGACGCTCTCGGGCACGAGGTCGCCGAAGTTCGGCGTGCCGAAGATGTGAAGGCGATTGCCGTTGAGCGCGTAGAGGTGATAGCCGTCGGTCTTGACGAGATCGGCTTCGTCGACGCCCTGGACCTGGTTGTTGGTGCCGGAGTAGTCGACGCCCTCCTGGCGCCCGCCGCCGCTGGTGCTGCTATCGCCGCCCGCGGCGCCGTCGGCCTCGCCGCCGCCGTAGCCGACGTTCTGGTCGGCATAGTCGATGTCGGCCCAGACCTCGTGGGTGAGCAGGCCCTTGAGGTCCGACTCGAGGTCGCTGCAACTGTTGTACTGGTGCAGCTCGGTCGTGTGCGCGAGGACGTGGTCGGTGGGCGCATCCGAGTCCGTGCACGCGATCAGGAACACGAAGGCGAAGGCGAAGCGGCGCATGGCCGGGAGGTGAGCAAGATCATGGCCATGGCTAACCCCGCGGCATCGCAGGCGGCCACTTCAGATCCGAGGAACGAGCTGCGCTGTCGGGCTCAGGAATCTGAGACACTGATCGGGTGAGGTACGCGCTCGTGATCGGGGTGCTGGTCGGTTGTTCGCCCGGAGCTCCCGACGGCGGCCAGCTCGGCGACGCGTGCAGCCTGCAGAGCCCGTGCGGCGACGGCACGGTCTGCGACTACTCGGCCGCGATGCCGACCTGCCTCGACGACAACGCCGATCCCGACGGCGATGGCATCCCGAACAAGCTGGATCACTGCCCGAACCTCCCCGGTGGCCTCTATGACGAGGACGGCGACGGCATCGGCGACGAGTGCGACAAGTGCCCGATCGCCAAGCCGCCCGCCATCCCCGATCCCGATGGCGACGACGTCGACAGCCCGTGCGACCCGGATCCGAACACCCCGGGCGACAAGATCCTGCTGTTCGATGGGTTCTCGGGCACGACGCTCGACCCGCGATGGACGGCGGTGACGCCGAGCGCGTGGACGGTCGAGGGCGGCGAGCTCGTCGTCCGCTTGCCGTCGCAGGAGACCCAGGACTTCCTCTCGACGACCGTGACTCCCGAGCCCAACCTCGCGGTGCAGAGCTCGTATCGCGTCGACAAGGTCGAGGCGTCTTCGACCACCCACATCGTGTCGGCGCTCGCGATCGATCAGCGCCCCGCCGGGGTGTCGAGCTTCGAGTGCGGCGTCGTCAAGTCCGATGTCGGCACCGCCGGCGAGGTCGTCGATCTCGAGACCGATCAGAGCGCGGTCTCGCACGCCGCGATGATCGGGGCGTTCGATTCGGCGCGGCTCTATCGCAACGCGATGGTGATGGTCGGCAACGACGCCGAGTGCGTCGTGATCGGCGACAACATGTCGCTCGCGGCGGTGCAGAGCACGCTGACGCCCGACTCGCTCGGCACCATCAAGCTCACCGCGCGCGCGGTGACCGCGCGGTTCCAGTGGGTGCTCGTCGTCGGCCGCAGCAACACCGGCCCCGGCGGCAGCTAACGATACTGCAACAGCTGCAGGATCGGGTGCACCGCGTGCTGCTCGACGAGCGGCCCGAGCGAGTAGACCTCTTCGTAGTGGTCGCCCTCGGCCTCGTTGATGTACGGGTGATCGGGATCGAGCGCGTAGTTGTACGCCGGCACGATGTAACCGATGTAGTCCTCGGCGAGGCCGGCGAGTACGGGGTACTTCACGCCCGGCTCCGCGAGCACGAGGTCGCGCATGTACGGCGGCTTCGGCGCCTGGTCGAAGTTGGGCAGGTTCGGCGTCGGCACGCACTGGACGCCGGTGTTGCACGAGGTCTGAACGTTGCAGTCGGCATGGTTGTCGGCGCACGAGCCCGCATGCATCACGAGCGGCCAGCCCCAGCTCCACGAGCCGTCGTAGCCACCGACCCACAGCTCGGGGTGGAGCTCGCCCGGGGCGGTGACGATGCCGAGCGGGCCGATCTGCAAGTACGTCGCGCGCAGCGGTAGCCACGGCAGGTTGTCCTCGTCGATCGGCGCGTCCTTGTTGTAGCCGACCAGGTCGTGCGGCCCGAGGATGTTGACCAGGAACGCGACGTGGAACAGCGTGTTGTCGATCCGCGCGTTGTACTTCGCGGTCTTGAGGCTGAGCGGCAGGTTCGTGACCTCCTCGGCATCGGGGCCCGCGAGGATCGTCAGCGCCTTCGCGGCGACGTTCGTGCCGATCGCGATGTCCTTCGCGTTGGTCTCGTCGATCACCGGCACGCCGCCGGGGCCGGGGATCGGCGCGCCGCGGATCGAGCCGATCTGGCCGCCGAGCGCGCCCTGCACGAACACCGTGACGCCGCCGATGCCGGGCAGGTCGGTCGCGGCGAAGATCGACTGTGCAGCGGTGACGCCCTGCTCGATGCCCTCGCGGATCCAGTGCGGATAGTGCGCGTTGATCTTCGCCTCGACGGTGTCGTCGAAGTGCGCGACCTCGGGGTGATCGGCCCAGTTGATCAGCGTGCCGATGATCGTATCGTCCGAGGTCTTCGTGAACTTCGCGACCGTCATCGTCGGGTCGAAGATCACCGGATCGCGGATGTCCTTGTCCCAGTGATCGGTCTGCGACATCCGGTTGCTCGGATCGTTGATGAGCAGGGTCGACGCGATCGTCATCTTCGCGGGGACCGCGGTCTGGACCGCCTCGGTGATCGCGGCGACGTCGGCCTCCTTGAGCGCGGCGACCACGAAGTCCTCGCGGCCGGTCGCGGCGACATCGGGTCCCCACAGGCCGACGATGTCGGGCGCGTCGTGTGCGTGGGTCGAGCCGATGATGACGTGGTCGATGTTCAGCGGCGCGAGGCGCGGATCGGCGCGGATCGCGTCCATGTCACCGGCGAGCATGCCGATGCAGTCGTTGTAGACGATCACGAACGTCTCGTCGCCCTCGACGAACGCCATCGCGCGGGCCTCGACATCGGTCGCGACGCCGAACGCGGCGCGGCCACCGCCGAACAGCCAGATCCCGTCGAACTTGTGGTTGCCGTTGAGGTCGGTGTACGGCTCGTTCGACTCCCACTGGCGATCGTGGTTCTCGTCGGTATAGGTCTCGAAGTTCGTCGGCGTCCACGTGCGCTTGGCGACCCCGACCTTCAGTACGCCATCGCCCTGCGACGCGCAGCCCGGGCCGCCCGGGCAGACCAGATCGGGCTGCGAGAACCCCTCGAGCGGCGCATCGACCATCGCGTCGACGGTCTTGGCCTTGTTATCCCCGCACGCTCCCAATCCGATCAGCGCGCCCACCAGCACGAACCTCATCATGGCGAGGTCGTATCGCGCTGGCCACGCGAAGTAAACCGGGTTCGCGGATCGTGCTCAGGACAGCCCGATCGGACAGCTCACGCCGGTGCCACCGATGCCGCAGTAGCCGTCCGGATTCTTCGCGAGGTACTGCTGGTGATAGTCCTCGGCGTAATAGAACACCGGCGCTTCGCGGATCTCGGTCGTGATCTCGCCGTGGCCCGCCTGATGGAGCTGGGCCTGGTAGAGCGCGCGCGACGCCGCGGCGGAGGCCGCCTGCGCCGCATCGAACGTGTAGATCGCCGAGCGGTACTGCGTGCCCGCATCGTTGCCCTGGCGCATGCCCTGGGTCGGATCGTGGCTCTCCCAGAACACCGAGAGCAGCTTCTCGTAGCTGAGCTCGCGCGGGTCATAGATCACGAGCACGACCTCGGTGTGACCGGTGCGGCCCGAGCAGACCTCCTCGTAGGTCGCGTTCTCGGTATAGCCGCCGGCGTAGCCGACCGCGGTCGCGTAGACGCCGGGCGTCTGCCACAGCTTGCGCTCGGCGCCCCAGAAGCAGCCCATGCCGAACACCGCGAGCTTCATGCCCTCTGGATACGGCGCCACGATCCGGTGGCCGCTCACGAAGTGCGCCTCCCCGACGCGGATCGCATGTGGATGGCCGGGCAACGCCTGATCGGGGGTGGGCATCGCCAGCTTCTTGGTGGAGGAGAACAACATGCTGGTCAGTATACGACCTGCCGCGAAAACGGTTACCGTTGTGGGATGAGTGGCGTCGCACTCCTGGGGATCTGCGGGAGCATGCGCAAGGCGTCGATGAACCGCGCGTTGTTGCACGCGATCTCGAAGCTCATTCCGGAGGATGCAACGTTCCAGTTTCACGACGGGCTCGACGAGCTGCCGATCTTCAACAGCGACCTGGTCGACCCCGAGCCGGTGATCGCGCTCAAGGCCGCGATCGCGGCGGCCGACGGCGTGATCTTCGGCGTCCCCGAGTACAACTACTCGATCCCGGGCGGGCTCAAGAACGCGCTCGATTGGGTGTCACGCCCGCCCGCCTCCTCCCCGATGCGAGGCAAGCCGATCGGGCTGGTCGGCGCCGCGACCGGGATGAGCGGCACGATCCGCGCGCAGACCCACATGCGCCAGATGCTGGTCTACAGCGATTCGCCGTGCCTGCTCCAGCCGGAGGTGTTGATCGCGCGTGCGCACGAGCGGTTCGACAAGCAAGGCCAGCTTACCGACGAATCGACCAAGCTCCTGCTCGAGCGCTTCGCGATCGCGATGGTCGCGTTCGTCCGCCGGATGCAGCCGGTCGGCCCGGATACCTGACGCTACCTGACGCCTCGTGACGGCTAGCGCAGGCCGTTACGCCACAGCAGGCGATAGAGGTGCGCGCGGTCGACCCCGGCGCCCCGCGCCGCCGCGGTGACGTTGCCCTCGTGCTTGCCGAGGAGATCGGTGAGGTATGCGTGCTCGAACACCCGGACCCAGCGTTCCCGCGCTTGCTCGAGCGGCTCGTTCGCGACATGTGGGTCGACCGGCGGCGCGTGCGCGGCGGGCGGCAGCGGCGCGCGCAGCGCGAGGCAGCGCTCGAGGTAGTTACGGAGCTCGCGCACGTTGCCGGGCCACGCGTGCGCGGCGAGTGCCTCGTAGAAGCTCGGCGCGCGCAGCGTCGCGACCAGCGGATGGTCGGTCGCGTGAAGTTGCTCGAGGATGGTGTCGACGAGCAGGGCGAGGTCATCGCGGCGTTCGCGCAGCGCCGGCAGGCGGATCTCGACGACAGCGAGCCGAAAGTACAGGTCGGCGCGAAACTGCGCGTCGTTGACCGCGCCGCGCAGATCGCGGTGGGTCGCCGCGACGATCCGGACGTTGACCGGGCGATACGCGGTCTCGCCGATCCGGCGGACCTCGCGCGCCTCGAGCACGCGCAATAGTTTCGGCTGCAGCGCGAGCGGCAGCTCGCCGATCTCGTCGAGCAGCACGGTGCCGCCGGCGGCGGCCTCGAAGATGCCGGCACGATCCTGCTCCGCGCCGGTGAACGCGCCGCGCGCGTGACCGAACAATTCGGCATCGAGCAGCTCTGGCGGCAGCGCACCGCAATCGACGACGAGCAGCGGCGCCTGCGCGCGCGGCGACGCGGCGTGCAGTGACTCCGCCGCGAGCTCTTTGCCCGTACCGGTCTCCCCGGCGAGCAGCACGGTGGTCTCGCTCGGCGCGACCCGCGCGAGCTCGGCCATCACGGCGCGCATCGCGGCCGAGCCACCGACCAGCCGGCCGAACCGCTCCGCCGGCGCGAGCGCGATCTCGGCGTGGCCCGGCTCGTGGCGAAACCGCAGCTGCGAGCCGCCGATCGCGAGCAGCGCGCCATCGCGCAGCGGCGCCTCGAGCACCGGCACGCCGTCCACGCTCGTGCCGTTGCGGCTGCGCAGATCACGCGCGATCACCGCGTGGTCACCGAGCTCGAGCTCGCAGTGAAACCGCGACACCGTACGATCGGTGAGCCGGAGGTTCGCGATCTCGTGCGTGCCGATCGTCACGCGATCGCGCGTCGACACCAGCTCGAGCCCACGATCCGGCCCACCCTCGACCGTGACCCGGAACCGGCGGACCCGCACCCGATCGCGCCCGGTCTCGCGCAGCGGCTCGGTCGTGCTCACCCAAGGATCGGCCACGCCCCGAGTAGACCACGGTGCGAACCGGCGAGGTGCTACGCTCCGCGGCGGTGGCGTCCCCCCTGGCCCGCGTCGGCCGCTACGAGCTCGAGCATCCGCTCGCACGCGGCGGCATGGCCGAGGTGTTCGTCGCGCGGCTCGTCGATGACGACGGGTTCGCGCGCCGCGTCGCGCTCAAGCGGGCGCTGCCCGAGCTCAACTGCGACCGCGCGTTCGCCGAGATGTTCCGCGCCGAGGCCCGGCTCGCCGCCTCGCTCGCACACCACAACATCGTCGCGGTCCACGACCTCGGCGAGGACGGCGCCGGGCTGTTCCTCGTGATGGAGCTATTGCACGGCGCCGATGTCGGCGCACTGCTGCGCGCGGCCCCCGAGCCGGTGCCGTTGCCGATCGTGCTCGCGATCCTGGGCGACGCGTGTGCGGGGCTCCACCACGCGCACGAACGCCACGGTGCCGACGGCGCGCCGCTCGGCATCGTGCACCGCGATGTCTCGCCGCAGAACCTGTTCGTCACGTTCGATGGCTGCACGAAGCTGCTCGACTTCGGGATCGCGAAGGCGATCGACCGGATCGGCGATCGCGCGACCCGCACCGGCACGCTGCGCGGCAAGGTCCCGTACATGTCGCCCGAGCAATGTCGCGGCGAACCGCTCGATCGCCGCACCGATGTGTTCTCGCTCGGCATCGTGCTGTGGGAGCTCGTCACCGGCGAGCGCTTGTTCGGCGCGCGCGGCGAGAGCGACTTCGAGGTGTTCAAGCAGATCGCCGAGCGCGACGCGCCCGATCCGAGCGAGCGCCGTGCCGAGACGCCACCCGCGCTCGCGCGCGTGATCGCGAAGGCCCTCGCCCGCGACCGCGAGGCGCGGTATCCGACGATCGCCGCGTTTCACGACGCGCTCGAGGCGCTGACCAGAGGCCCCGCCCCGCTGATCGCGGTCGCGACGCCGCGCGAGGTCGGCGCCTACGTCGCCGCACGGTTCCCCGACCGCGCCGCGGCCTGGCAGCGCGGCACGCTGGTCGATGCACCGGCGCCCCGGGTGACCGCAGCGGTCGTCGCCGCGACCCGCGCGGTCGGCGACTCGAACGAGACCATCGACTTCGACGTGCCCTCGACGCGGCAGGCGCCGAACGCCGCGTCGATCACGCGGGTACCGACCGCGCCACCGGCGCCGCCGTCATCCCGGCGGTGGATCGCACCGCTGGCCGGCGCTGCGATCGTGGTCGCGCTCGCCGGCGGCTACGCGGCCGGGCACCGCGACCGTCCCGCAGCCACCCCGGCGACCGCGCCGGCCGCGACGATGCCCGCGCCGCTGGGCAGCGCCGCGCCGCTCGGCAGCGCCGCGCCCGTGCGCGACGACGCGACCTGGTTTCAGCCCGACGACTACCTCGTCTCCGACTCCGCGTACACGAACCTGCGGCTCGACGGCCTTCGCGTCGCGAAGCTCGTCGGTCCGGCGCCCGCGCCGGGTGCGCCGGCGCACTTCATCGATGCGCTCGGCCGCGAGCTCGACACCACCGCGTACTGGCAAACCCGCGCCGCGACGCCCCGCGATCTCGCGGTCGGCCTGCTCGCGTTCTGCCACGTCCAGATGAACACGCAGGAGGGCACCGCGCCGATCGGCCGCGACGACGCGCGGCTCGGGCAGTGGTCGCTGGCGCGGATCACCGATGTCGGCGAGCTCGCCGCCGGCCGGATCCGCGTGGGGGATGCCTCCTGCCCGCTCGCCGGCGTGCGCGTCGCGCGCTAGCTCGCGGTCACGGCGTGGTCCCGCCGCCCATCGCCTTCTGCATGCACGTGCCCATGATCTCGCCGAGCCGGGTGAAGCGTTTGACGTCGTCTTCCGTCATCTTCGGCGGATTTTGATCGTTCCGCGCTTCTTCCTGACCCCACTTCGTCATCTCGTCGGAGACCCGCTGCGCACACGCGGAGTCCGTGCACGCGCACATCTCGTCGCGGAACTTCGTCATCGCGCTCATCGCCTTGTCGGTCGACGTTCGATCCGCGAAGATGCCGTCTGGGCCAAGCTTGAACGTGCTGCCGCACGTGACGAGCTCGGCATTCGCGTGCGCGGCCGCCACGCACTTGCGCGCATCGACACTCCACCCTTGCTGCTCGCACTTCCCGATCGACACCGTGATCTCGCCGGGGTCCAGCTTGGTGGCGACCCCGGCCTTCTCGACCGTGTCCTTGCAGCTCAGCTCCAGCGCAGGACACGCGTTCGCCACGATCACCGGCACCGGCACCGACGGTTGCGCCGCCGCACCACACGCACTCAGACCGAACACCAGCACCCAGCTCAGCTTCATGGGGTGAGGCTAACAGACACAGTAAACGTCCGACCCCGGTGTTGCGTTCCGCGCGACAGTCGGGACCGCAAGTGACTGAAAACATTTACCGTTCTACTGGTCTAGTGGTTGCTGTATCAGCCTGCATGCGAGCAATCCTGGTAGCGACACTGATCCTGGCGGCATGTACGGGCGGCGGCGGCGGCGACGCCATGGACGGCGGCCTGACCGGCAGCGGCAGCGATGGGCCGGCGTGGAGCGGCGGTCCGGACGGCCACCTCTTTACGTACTCCGGTCCGCTCTACGAGCTCGACGCGCGCGACGGTCACGTCCTGCGCCAGGTCACGACGCGAGGAGCGAGCAACCTCGTCGCGAGCCCCGACACCGCGTACTTCGGCGCGTTCGACGACACCGGCAACGGCCGCACGTGGCAGCTCGCGCCAGGTGCGACCGCGACGGCGCAGATCTCCGACACGTCGCTCGCCGCGATCTACGGCGTGGTCGGCGGCGAGCTGATCGGCGAGATCAACGAAGAGAAGATCGCGCGCCTCGATGTCGCGAGCGGCGTGGTCACCACGTTCGAGTATCCGAGCACGCTGGCGCAGGTCTTCGACTGCGAGAACGGGTCACTCTCCGACCACACCGTGTACCTGGCGTGCGACGCGCAGACCATCACGTCGACGGGCTCGACCACCTCCGCCGGCATGCTGACGTTCGATCTCGACACCAATACGTTTGGGCCCTATGTCGTCGTCACACCGACGCCGGGCGAGCTCTCGCTGGCGAGCAACGTCACGAACACGCCGAGCGGCGTGATCTTCACGCTGTATACCGGCACCGCGCCGAGCGGCGCGACCACGGGCGTACGCACTGTCTACAAGATCACCGGCACCTCGGTGTCGGCGCCCGTGACGATCACGGGCAACAGCGACGACGGCGACGAGCAAGGCGCGGTCGGCACCACGGTGTTCATCGCCTTGACGAGCGACGACACGGTCGTGCCGTTCGACGCCGCCACGATGACCCCCGGGCTGCCGATCGAGGTGATGCGGCCGCGCCACCTCCGCACCGGCGGCGGTCAGGTCTGGATCGGGACGGATCAGCACGACGGCCGGCTCGCGAAGCTCGACCCGGCGTCGCGCCAGGTGATCTACAAGTCGTTCCCGCTGATCGTGTCGACGGAGATCGACTGGCTCGCGTTTGGCGGCGAATAGCTACGGGAGCTTCGCCTTCGCGAAGCTCGCCCACACCGCGTCGTAGTCGTGCTGCAACGCCGGCGACTCGAGCGCGGCCTTGGTCGGTGCGATCACCCAGCGGGTCTCGAACATGAACGCGAGCGTGTCGGTCAGCTTGTAGGGGACGAGGTCGGCGGCGACGGCCTTGTCGTAGCTCGCGCGATCCGGCCCGTGGGCGTTCATGCAGTTGTGCAGCGACGAGCCACCGGGGACGAACCCGCCGGCCTTCGCGTCGTACTCGCCGTGCACCAGGCCCATCAGCTCGCTCATCAGGTTGCTGTGGAACCACGGCGGCCGGAACGTGTGCTCGCCGACCATCCAGCGCGGTGGGAAGATCGCGAAGTCGCAGTTGGCGACGCCCGGCGTATCGCTCGGCGAGGTCAGCACCGTGAAGATCGATGGATCGGGGTGATCGAAGCTGACCGTGTTGATCGTGTTGAACCGCGCCAGGTCGTATTTGTAGGGCGTGTAGTTGCCGTGCCACGCGACGACGTCGAACGGCGAGTGATCGAGCACGGTCGCCCACAGCCCGCCCTGGAACTTCTGGATCAGCTGGGTCGGGCGATCGAGGTCCTCGTAGGCGGCGACCGGCGCGAGGAAGTCGCGGGAGTTCGCCAGGCCGTTCGAGCCGATCGGGCCGAGCTCGGGCAGGCGGAACGGCGCACCGTAGTTCTCGCCGACGTAACCGCGGGCCTCGGCGGCGAGGAGCTCGACCCGGATCCGCACGCCGCGCGGGATGATCGAGATCTCGCCGGGCGCGACCTCGAGCACGCCGAGCTCGGTGACGACGCGGAGCGCGCCGAGCTGCGGCACGATCACCAGCTCGCCGTCGGAGTTGGTGAACGCCGTATCGACCATCGAGCGATTCGCGGCGTAGAGGTGCACCGCCAAACCCGCGCCGAGCGCCGGCGAGCCATTGCCGCCGAGCGTGACCAGGCCCTCGACGAACGTCGTCGGCGCGGCCGGCATCGCGAGCGGCGACCAGCGCAGCCGATTCGGGGTCGGCGGCACCTCGTCGAACGGCCCCGAGCGCAGCTGGCCCCGCGCGATCGGCTCGAACGGTGCGTGCGCGGCGCCCGGCCGGATCCGATAGACCCACGAGCGCCGGTTGTGCCCGCGCGGCGCGGTGAACGCCGAACCGGAGAGCTGCTCCGCGTACAGCCCGAACGGCACCCGCTGCGGCGAGTTCTGCCCGACGGGCAGCGCGCCGGCGACGGCCTCGGTCGCGTGCTCGTTGCCAAACCCGGACAGGTACGTCACGTCACACCAGGCCGCGCTGGCGCTGATCGCGCTCGATGCTCTCGAACAGCGCGCGGAAGTTGCCGGCGCCGAAGCTCTTGCCGCCCTTGCGTTGGATGATCTCGTAGAAGAACGGACCCGCCGCCGGATCGTTGTAGAGCCCGGCAGCCTCCTTCAAGAAGATCTGCAGCATGTACTCGTGGAAGTGGTCGCCATCGATCAGGACCTCGAGCTCGCGCAACACGTCGATGTTCTCGTCGATCTTGCCGACGCCGCACTGCGCGATCCGATCTGGCAACATGTCGTAGTACGTCCCCGGCGTCGGCATGAACGCGACGCCGTTCCCACGCAGCTCGCGCACCGCGGTCAAGATATCGCGCACGGTCATCGCGACGTGCTGGACACCGTCACCGCGGAGCTCCTCGTTGAAGATGTTGATCTGCGAGTTCTTGAAGAACGGGCGCTGCGGCTCGTTGTTCGCGAACTTGACGCCCGAGTGGGGATCCCACACGACGATCGACTTGAGGCCCGAGCCGGTCTTGCGCGCCGGATCGACGTCCTTCGTATGGAACGAGACCTCCCACATCTGCTCGAACGCCATCACGTGCTGCATCCACAGCAGCATCGGCTTCATGGTCTGGAAGTTCGCGGTGACGTGATCGATGTCCTCGAAGCCGAACCGATTCGTGCCGGCCTTGCCGGTTGGGCCGGTGTTGCCGCCGGCCTCGTGCTTGACCGCGCCCGGGAACAGCGGGGGCTGGCCATCGGCCTGGCGGAACCGGAACGTGCAATCGCCGAACGGCGTCGCGATCGAGAACATCTTGAGCGTGCCGGTCGGGTGCTCGCTGGTGTGGATGTCGTCGATCGGGGTCCCGCCGCGCTCCTCGAGCAAGCGGAACGTCTTGTCGATGTCCTCGACCTCGAAGATCAACGTGCCGACGCCGTCGGGGTGCTTCGCCAGGAACCGCGCGGCGCGCCCGCCCGCGCCGACCGGTTGGCTACACACGACCTTGATGTTGCCGGCCTCGAACGCGACGGACTTCTGGCGGCCGCTCTGCTCGAGCTCTGGCGAGCTCCGCCAGGTCTCCGCGAAGTCGAGCTTGTCGACGTAGAACTTCCGCGACCGCTCGAGGTCGTGCACGTAGTAGTGGATGCCTTCGAGCCGCTTGATGCCGAGTGATTCGAGCTTGGTCATGATTGCTTCACCGCGTCAGGTTGCTGGTCGGGGGCTGCGTTCTTGAAGCCGGGGAGCGCGAGGCAGCGCTGTTCGATGCGGAGCAGGCGCTCGTGGCGCGCGAGCTCCACGCCGAACCGGCGTGCCGAGGCGAGCTGCGGCACGAGGCAACAATCGGCGATCGAGACCTCGTCACCCACGCAATATGCGCCGGTGGTCTCGGCCGCGGCCTGCGCGAACGCGGCGAGGCCGGCCTCGATGAAGCGCTTCGTCCACACCGTGACGTCGCCGCCGAGCTCCTTGATCGCGTTGGTCACGGTCAGGTTCTGCAGCGGTTGGATGCCGCTGTTGATCAGCTCGGCGAGCGCGCGTGCCGCGGCGCGCTGGTACGGATCCTTCGGCAACAGCGGGATCGCCGGGAAGCGCTCGTCGAGGAGCTCGATGATCGGCAGCGACTGGGTCAGCGTGTGGACCGTGCCATCGGCCTCGGTGAGCTGCAGGGTCGGCACCTGCGACATCGGGTTCTTCGTGCGGTAGGCGTCCGCGAACTGGTCGCGCTTCACGATGTTGACGGCGACGTACTCGAACGCGAGCTGCTTGTGGTGCAACGCGATCCGCACGCGGTGGCTCGCCGAGCTGCGCCAGTAGCTATGCAGGACGAGCTTCATGGCCGCGCCTCGGGGCTCACCACGTGTTCGAGGATCTTGCCGAACGGGCTCTTGCCGGTCGGCTCGAACGCCTCGATCTCGATCGTGTCGCCGACCTTCATGAACGGGGTGACAGGCTTGCCGGCTTCGATCGTCTCGATCATGCGGCGCTCGGCGAGGCACGAGATGCCGCGCGTGCGCTCCGCGTTCGACACCGTGCCGCTGCCGAGGATCGAGCCCGCGGCGAACCGCCGGGTCTTCGCGATGTGCTGGATCAGGTCGAAGAACGAGAAGTGCATCTCGGGGCCGCTGTCGCAGTCCCCGACCCGCGTGCCGTTGTAGGTCGAGCGCACGCGCAGCTGCGCGCGTCCGCCGGTCCACGCGGCGCCGAGCTCGTCGGGCGTGACGGCGAACGCGGAGAACGCGGTCGCGGGCTTGCTGGTGAAGAACCCGAAGCTCTTGGCGAGCTCGTCGGGCACCAGGTTGCGCAGCGTCCAGTCATTGGCGAGCATCACGAGCCGCACGCAGCCGGCGGCCTCGCTCGCCCGGGTGCCGATCGGCGTATCGCCGAGCACGACACAGACCTCGGATTCGAAGTCGAGGCCCCACGCCGGATCGTGCAGCACGAACGGATCGCGGCAGCCGAGCAGATCACCCGAGCCCCCTTGATAGATCAGCGGATCGCTCTGGAGCGTCTTGGGCGGCTCGGCGTTCCGCGCCTTGCGCACGAGGATCACGTGATTGAGGAACGCGGAGCCGTCGATCCACTCGTACGCGCGGGGTAGCGGCGCCGCGAGCCGGGTGGGATCGACCGGCATGCCGTCGAGCTCGCCGCGGTCGAGGCGCTGCGCGATCCGTCGCAACTCCGGCTCGTGCTCGGCCCAGCCATCGAGCGCCGCCTGCAGGGTCGGCACCGTGGCCGGCGCGGCGGCCTCACCGTCGGAGCGCACGACGACCAGCCGGCCGTCTCGAGAGCCATCACGGAGCGTGGCGAGCTTCACGACCGGACCTTATGGCGGGCCGGCGGTTCCGTCAATCAGCGTCAGTCGCGGTCGTACTCGCGAACCAGGTGCTCTGGACCGACGTCGCCGCGATACTCGCGAATGTGGCTGTGGCAGCTGCCGTCGCCGCGAGGTTCGGGCAGCGTCACGATCGTGCGCTCGCCGATGAACTCGACGTTGCCGATCAACGTGCATGGGCGCGGGGTGGTCACCAGAACCGCGGGCGTACCGTGCTCGACGATCTGCATCTGTGGCGAGCCCGGCCGCGCGAGCAACACGACGAGCACCCCCGCGAGCGCGAGGTCGCACAGGGGGCCCACCTTGACCAGCTCGGCAAACTGCATCACCCAAGCGTGACGCCGACCGGCCGCGAACGCACTACTTTTTGAGGTTCGTCGCGAGCCAGGTCACGAGTGGGGCGACCTTCGCGGCGTGCCCGGCGACCCAGCCGACCAGCTTGCGGTCGTGCAACAGGCCCCTCGGCATGGCCGGAAACCCCGCGGTAAGCCCGCGCATCTTGAGGAATTCGCCTCGCGGGTGGTCGGGGGCGAAGCCCTGGGGGACCCGCTTGTAGTCGTCGTGACCGCCGACCGTGTACCCCGCCCTGCGCAGCTTGGTCACGAGCGCGACGAGCGGCTTGCCCGACTTGTCGGCGGCGACGAGCTTTCGCCACGCGGCGAGCCGATCGTCCTCGAAGAAGTAGGTACCGGCGCCGGCGTACTCGTCCTCGAGGCCGAGCTGGACGTACAGCGGCATGCCGCTGAGCTCCTTCACGAACGGCAACACGCCGGCGACGTGGGTCTTGTACGGCGCCTTGTCCTTGGCGAACCGCGTATCGCGATAGATCCGGAACAGCTTCGGCTTGCCGAGCGCGAGCCGGCCGTACGACCGGGTCAGCTTCGCGGCGACCTCGTCGAGCAGCGCGGTCAGCGGCGTGACCCACTGGTCGACGTAGCGCTGCTTGTTGCGGTCGAACCAGCTCTTGTTCATCTCGACCGCGAGCTCGGCGAAGAACGCCGGCGCGGTGCGATCGAAGCCTTGGAACATCCGCGCAGTCTACACGCCGATCAGCCGGCCCTTGAGCGAGCCACCGAGCCTTCGCAGCGCGGTCGGCACGAACCGCTGCATCGTCGCGATCACGCGCGCATCGGTGCCGACCGTGCGGACCGCGGGGTTCGAGTGCACGGCGGCGAGGATCGCGGCCGCGACCTTCTCGGGGGCGAGGCCGCGCTTGAACGTGCGCAGCATCTTGTCCTTGTGCTCGTTGAGCTTCGCGCCGCTCAACCGGCCGTCCGCGATGATCGCGGTGTCGATCAGGCCGGGGCAGATCGCGGTGACACCGATGTGGTGGTGCGCGAGCTCGGCACGCAACGACTCCGAGAAGCCGCGCACCGCGAACTTGGTCGCGGCGTACGCGGTCACGCTCGGTGCGCCGTAGATGCCGAGGATGCTCGAGATGTTGATGAGGTGGCCGCCGCGCCGTGCTTCGACCATGTTCGGCGCGAAGAAGTGGCAGCCGTGGATCACACCGCGGAGGTTGATGCCGATGATCCAGTCGATATCGTCGAGCGTGGTGTCGAGGAAGTTGCCGCCCAACCCGACGCCCGCGTTGTTGATGACGACGTCCGCGGCGGGTGCGAGCGCGTGGACCGCGCCGGCGAACGCCGACATCTGCGCGCGATCCGCGACGTCGACGCGGCGCAGGACGAGCTTGCGATCGCCGAGCTCGGTCGCGAGCGTATCGAGCCGCCCCTGATCGAGATCGCAGGCGGCGATCCGCGCGCCTTGCTTGGCGAACAACAATGCGGTCGCCCGCCCGATCCCACTGCCCGCACCGGTGATGACGACGACTCGATCTTGGAGATTCATGCTGCCTCGGTAAATGCCATGTCGTGAGCGGCGAACCACGCGCGCGCGAGGTGCTCGTTGGCGTTGTCGCTCGGGTGAAAGTCGCGGCGAAGGTACTGCCGGATGCCGCGCAAGAACACCCGGGTGATCACCGGCCCATCGCCCCGCGCGCGCTCGCCCCGGCGCATCGCGCGGAGCTCGCGGCGCAGGCCGCGCCAGCCGAGCTGCTCCTGGCGGAGCAACATCACCGCGCCCCACAGCCAGAAGCTCGACAGCAAGATCGTCGCGTGCGCGAGCCCCGCAACGCGGAGCGCGTACGACGGATCGACCTCGTGCAGCACGTCGAACGCGACCGCCTTGTGCTCGATCTCCTCCGCGGCGTGCCACGCGAGCAGCTTCTGCATCGTCGGGTGGAGCTGATCGAGGATGCCCTTGTCGAACGCCCCCGCGGCGAGGATCGCGGTGAAGTGCTCCGCCGCGGCGGTGCCCGCGAGGTTGAGCTTCGCCGGCGTGCGGCGCTCGAGCCACGACGTGATCTGCTTGTACCGATCGAGGAAGCGATCGATCTCGAAGCCCTGGGTGCGCAGCACGGCGTTGAGCTCGTCGTGCGCACGGGCGTGATGGCCCTCCTGCTTGGAGAACGCCTTGACCTGCGCGACGAGCGTCGGGTCGGACAGCTCGGCGAGGAAGTGGTGGACCGAACGGACGAAGAACCGCTCGCCGTGGGGGAACAACAAATTGATGCCGTTCGAGATCGCCGTCGCGACCGGGCTCGCGCCAGCCCAGTGCCGTGGCACATCGGTCACGTCGATGCCGGGGTCGCGCGGGATCGGGATCGCCATGACCTCATCGTAGTCAGTATTGACCCATAGTCAATAGCAGTGATGTATAGTCATTTCGTGCCACCGGTCCGTCGAGCTATCCGCCGCATCGCGAAGGTCGCGAGCCGCGGTCAACACCGGCCGCGCGTGCGCCTCGATAACGACTCCCGCCGCGCCCAGCTCCTGTTGCTCGCGCGCAAGGCGTTCAGCGACCGCTCGTGCGACGAGGTCTCGATCGACGACCTCGCGCGCGAGGCCAAGATCTCGAAGGGCCTGCTCTATCATTACTTTCCGACCAAGCGCGACCTCTACGTCGCCGGGCTGCGCGAGATCGCAGACGAGCTGGTCGAGCGGGTCAACGCGGTGCCGACGAACTTGCCGCCGGCGGAGCGCGTCCGTGCCGGGCTCGATGCCTACCTCGAGCACATCAGCCATCACGCGCGCGCCTACGTCTCGCTCATGCGCGGCGGCATCGGCTCGGATCCGGAAGTCGCCGCGGTGATC
This sequence comes from Kofleriaceae bacterium, assembly GCA_039922635.1. Classification (GTDB taxonomy): domain Bacteria; phylum Myxococcota_A; class Polyangia; order Haliangiales; family Haliangiaceae; genus JABFXX01. The sequence continues at coordinate 38,141 of JBDTEH010000073.1, forward strand.
GAGGGCGTTCGCCGCCGGCTGTCCGACCGCTTCCTCGATGGCTCGCCGTTCAAGCCGATGCTCGCGGGCAACCCCACGTTCGAGACGACGTTGCAGGGCTGGATCGGGTTTGTCGAGCACGCGACGATCGACTGGTGCGCGAACCCCAAGCTCACGCGCGACGAGCTCCGCGACCTGCTCTCGCAGATCCTGCTCGCGATCATGACCGCGATCACGCCGCAGCTGCTGCGGAGCTGAGCCGCTAGGCGAGGTCGAACACCAGCACTTCGCTGGCGGCACGTGCCTCGATCGAGAGCGAACCTGCTCCGGTCACGGCGACCCCGTCGCCGGCGACCAGCTCGTGCTCGCCGAGCTTGATCGTTCCCTTCGCGACCTGGATCCAGACATGACGGTCCTTGCCGACCACGTGCTCGACCTGCTCGCCGGGCGCCAGCACCGCAGCCGCGAGCGTCATGTCCTGGTGCACGGTCACCGAGCCGTCGCGGCCATCCGGCGAGGCGACCACGTGGAGCTTGCCCGTGCGATCGGGGAACGCCTTCTGCTCGTAGCCCGGCGCCAGGCCCTGCGCCGCGGGCACGATCCAGATCTGATAGAAGTGCACCGCCTCGTGCTTGTTCGGATTCATCTCCGAGTGCGTGACGCCCGTACCGGCGGTCATGCGCTGCACGTCGCCGGGGCGGATCACCGAGCCGTTGCCCATCGAGTCCTGGTGCGCGAGCTCGCCCTCGAGCACGTACGTGAGGATCTCCATGTTCGCGTGCGGATGGCGGCCGAACCCGCGATCCGCCGCGACGCGGTCCTCGTTGATCACGCGCAACGAGCGGAACCCCATGAACGCGGGGTCGTGGTAGTCCGCGAACGAGAACGTGTGCTTGGTGTTCAGCCAGCCGTGGTTCGCGCCACCGCGCTCGCCGGCCCTCCTGATCTGGATGTCCATGACGCCCCTACCTAGCCACGTTCGAACACCAGCGGAAGGGTCACGCGGCTCGCGCCACGTTGTTTCGGGAACTTCCACGCCGCAATAGTCTTTCTCAACTTCGCGACGAGTCGCGCGCGATCGACCTCGTCGGCGGCGGCGACCCGCGTCGTATCCGAGAGCACGCGGACGCGCTCGACCGCGCCGGTGCGACCGACCTCGAACGCGAGCGCGATCATGCCCGCGAGCGGGGGCGCGTCGGACAGCACGGCATCGAGATCCTCGGTGCGCACCTCGAGGTCGCGCGTGCGCAGCGGGCCGATCACGAACGGCCTCGGTTGCACGAACCAGCCGTGGATCACGAGGCGCCCCTCGCGTGGATCGCGCGTCCCGGTCACCTCGCGCACGCCGTGCGGGATCCGCGGATCGAACACGGTCAGCCTGCCGAACCTGGGCTCGATCGCGCGCACGAGGTCGGGCTCCTCGATCGAACGCTCGCTGCGAAAATCAGCCCAGTAATCGAGCACGCCGTCGCGCAGCAACAGCGTCTCGCCACCGCGGAACGCGCGACCGCGCCACCGGGTCAACGAGAACACGAACGCCCACGGCCCGTGCGGGAGATCGCCGTGGAGATCCTGGCGGCAACCATCGACGTAACAGCTCAACCACGGTGGGGAGATATCGTGACAGCCGAGCGTCGCGCGGCCCCACGCGACCAGCCGGCGGTGAAACGCCTCGTAGACCCCGCGCGGGAAGTAGGTCCAGGCGGGCGTGCGCAGCGCCGTGTATTGACCCGGGACATGCCACCAGTCCCACACGAACCGATCGCGGCGCGTGCTGCGTGGCTCCGCGAACCGCTCGTCGAACACCGCGCGCAGCGGCTCCGCCTCGGGCGCGAAGTGGTCGACGATCAGCGTGCTGCGCATCGCGCCTCATACACCGATCGGCGCCGAAAATGCGAACGCCGCCGAACCGGCGGCGTTCACGCGGAGCAGCGAGTGCTTACTTCGCCTTCTTCTCGGCCTTCGGGGCGACCTTGGTGTCCTTCGCCTTGACGTCGGTCTTCGCGGTCTTCGCGTCGGTCTTGGGCGCGGTCTTGGCCTCGGTCTTGGTCACGGTGGCCTTCTTGGGCGCGGCACCGGCGAACGAGACGGCGGGAACGAGGAGCGAGACGACGACGAAAGCCTTGAGGAAGTTGCGCATTGAATCTCCTGGAACTGGATGTTGAAAAAACGAACCGGTCGACGGCGAACCCTTTTGCACCCGCTATGCCGTGAGACGCGCGCGGTTTCAGTCGGTTGCGTCGGGATTTCAGGAGGCCGAAAGCCTCGCGGGGCATTCAACCCGACACGCACGAGCTCGAGCGTGTCGTTCGTCTACAGCGGAGCGTCTACACTCGAGCCCACAGGTAGGCCTGCTCGACCACCGGAAACCCGCCGACGCTAGAGTGCTTCGTGGGTCCGTTCGCCCCGCCCATGGCCTCGTAGAACCGGCGCGCGTGCGGATTGTTCGCGAGCACCCAGATGATCATCGAGTACATCGCGTGGGCCGGCAGCCACGCGCGCACGCGCTCGAACATCTCGGTGCCCAGCCCGTGGCGCTTCGCGTGATGGGCGAAGTAGATCGCGTAGATCTCGCCAGCGTAGCGCGCACTCGTCGCGATCGCCCCACGATTCGCGCCGGCGTCGCAGAACCCGACGATATCGCCATGGGTGAGGTCGTACGCGACCAGATGCAGCCCGCCCTGCTCGCGCAAGATCCGCTCGCGCGTCGCGAGCCGCTGGCCGACGTCGATGCGATCGAGCACCTGGCTCGGCAGGATCCCGCGATAACTCTCCTGCCAGCTATCGGTGTGCACGCGCGCGATGCCGCGCGCATCGTCGAGCGTCGCCTCGCGCACCGCGAACCGCATACGCCGAGGCTAACGCGCATGCTCGTCGCGGCGTACTACCAGGTTGGCTAGCCGTCGTTGACGCCCCAGCGCAGGAGCTTGCGATACAGGGTCTTGCGATCGAGCCCGAGGATCTTCGCGGCGTCGGTGCGGTTGCTGTGGCAGGCCTCGAGCACGCGCAGCACGTGGCGGCGCTCGACCTCCTCGACCGTCAGCAACTCGGGGAGCTCGTTATTCGTGATGCTGGTCGAGCGTGGCGCCTGGCGATTGCGGATCTTGTCGGGCAGATCTTCGACTTGAATCTCCTCGAAGTGGGCGAGCGCGACCGCGCGCTCCAGGCAATTGCCCAGCTCGCGCACGTTGCCCGGCCAGTCGTAGCCGACCAGGCGCTCGGCGGCGGCCGGCGAGAGCCCCATGACCTTCTTGTCGAACACCGCGGCGTACTGGCGCAGCATGTGTTGAGCGAGTAGCAGCACGTCACCACCCCGCGCGCGGAGCGGCGGCAGCGGGATATGGATGACGTTGATCCGGTAATACAGGTCCTCGCGAAACGCCTTTGCTTCGACCATCTCTTCGAGATCGCGGTTGGTCGCGGTGATCAGGCGAACGTCGACGGAGACCTCGCTCTCGGCGCCGACCGGGCGGATCTTGCGCTCCTGGATCGCGCGCAACACCTTCGGCTGCATCGAGATCGCCATCTCGCCGATCTCGTCGAGGAACAGCGTGCCGCCATGGGCCTGCGCGAACAGGCCCTGGCGCGACTGCTTCGCATCGGTGAACGCACCCTTGGCGTGACCGAACAGCTCGCTCTCGAGCAAGGCCTCGGGCACCGCGGCGCAGTTGATCGCGACGAACGGCGCGTCCTTGCGGCGCGACCGCTCGTGGATCTCGCGCGCGACGACCTCCTTGCCGGTGCCGCTCTCGCCGGTGATCAGGACCGTGGCGTCGGTCGCCGAGACCTGATCGATCAACGTGTAGGTCTGCTGCATCGCGGGCGATGCCCCGATCAGGCCGCCGCGGCCGCGCGTCGACGCGACGACCTCGCGCAGGCGCTTGACCTCGCCGGACAGCCGGCGGCGCTCGGCCGCGCGACGGATCGCGATCGCCAGCGCCTCGATCTCGACGGGCTTGGTGACGAAGTCATAGGCGCCGGCGCGGATCGCACCGACGGCGGTCTCGAACGAACCGAACGCGGTCAGCACGATCACCGGCAGGTCCGGACGATCCGCGACGAGGGTCTGGCACAGCTCGAGGCCGGTCATGCCCTTCATGTTGAGATCGGTGACGACGACGTCGACGTCGTGCTCGGTCAACCCGGCGAGGGCATCGGCACCGTTCGAGAACGGCACGATCACGAAGCCACGCTTCTTGAGGCCGAGCTGGACGAACTCGACCATCTCTTTCTCGTCGTCGATCACGAACACCTTGGTCTGCGCGCTCATGCGATCTCCTTGGTCGGGCCGGCCGGCAAGTACACGGTAAACGTCGAGCCCTGGTTCGGCGCAGATTCCACGGCGATCCAGCCATCGTGCTCGCGCACGATCCCCCAGGTCACGCTGAGGCCGAGCCCGGTGCCATCGCCGACCGGCTTGGTCGTGAAGAACGGCTCGAAGATGCGCCGGCGGGTCTCTTCATCCATGCCGATCCCCGTATCCGTGATCCGGATCGCGAGCCACGCCTTGCTCGCACTCTCGACGTACGGTGGCGCCACCTGCTCGACGTGCGCCGCGCTGATCGCTATCCGGCCTCCGCTCGGCGTCGCCTGGATCGCGTTGACGACCAGGTTGATCAGCACCTGGTTGAGCTGGCCGTCGTCGGCCTCGACCCGCAACGCATCGTCGTGAACAGGGACCTCGATCTCGACCTGCGCCTTCTTCGCGATCGTCGCGACCAGCTCGGCGACGCGCGCCGCCATCACGGTCACGTTGACGGGCGCCTTCTCGAGCGCGCGCGGGCGCGCGAAGTCGAGGAGCTGGCGGATCATCGCGGTCATCCGATCTGCTTGCTCCGCGATGACGCGCGCGGAATCGAGGGCGTCGGGACCGTCGACCTCGGCGTCGCGGATCAGGCGCGCGCGGCCGGACACGACGTTGAGCGGTGTGCCGAGCTCGTGTGCGATGCCCGAGGCGAGCTTGCCGACCGTGGTCAGCCGATCGGCGTGGCGCAGTTGATCGGTCGCGGCCTCGCGCGCGCTGCGCTCCTCCGACAGCCGATCGCACATCAGGTTGATCTCGGTCGCGAGCTCGCCGAGCTCGTCACGCTGGCGCAGCTTGAGCGGGCCCGCGAGATCGCCGGCGCCGACCCGGCGTGCCTTGGCCGCGAGCCGGGACACCGGACGGCCGATGAACAACATCCCGAGCACCAGCGCGAGCGTCGCCGCGATCACGACCTCGCTGATCGAGCCGAGGATCTGGTTGCGCAGCGAATCGGCGGTGTACTTGTCGAGGTCGGCGAGGTTCTGCGCGATCTCGATCCCGCCCTCGCGGCGCTCGACGTCGTGCGACTCGTGCGAGGTCACGGTCGGCGGAGGATCCGGCGCGACGACCGGGATGTACGTGAGCAGCGCGTTCGAGGTCTCATCCTTGATCGTGACGGTCTGGCCATCGAGCATCGGGGCGAGCGCCTCCTTCGAGGCGTGCGGAGGATCGGTGCGCGCGTCGAGCCAGACCCAGCGCGCCTTGATGAACTGGCTCTTGCTCGAGGCCATCAAGAGGAACTCGCGCGCGGTCGCTTCACCATCGCGCGCCCAGACCTCGGCCATGCCGCGCGCGAGCGCACGCCCGAGCGCGGTCGCCTCGGCGCGCATCTGCTTGTCGAACACCTCGCGCTCGCGGCGATAGTCGAAGAAACCCTGGATCAACGCGACGATCGCGACCCCGACGACCAGCGCCGCGATGAACTTGCGGGTGAGCTTCATCCCTCCAAAGAGTTCTACCGCATCCATCTCAGCAAGACTCCAGGTAGATCAGCGCACCAACGCCTCGCCCGGCGAAACCGTGAAGAAACCATTATCGAACGTGGCCCGGAACATGAAGTCCCTGTGGTCGTGACGCCCAAGACCATCCTCGTTCCGACCGACCTTGGCGAGGGCGCCGAGGTGGCGCTGGAGTACGCCTGTGATCTCGCCCGATCGCTCGGCGCCACCATCCACCTCGTTTCGGCGCTCACGATCCCGGCGATCGGGGTGCCCGAGCTCGGCGTCGCGATGACGGGCTCGGTCGTCGACGGCATGATGACCGATACGCTGCACGGGCTCGACGCGCTCGTGGAGCGCTACAAACCTCACGCCACGTTCGCGAAGCCGATCCTCAAGAGCGGCGACCCCGTCGACATCATCCACGAGACCGCGACCGAGGTCGGTGCCGACCTGATCGTGATGACGACCCACGGCCGCACCGGCGTCGCGCGCTGGTTGCTCGGCAGCGTCGCCGAGCAGGTCGTGCGCACCTCACCCGTCCCGGTGTTGACCCTCCACGTCCCCGCGCACGAGGCTGCGGCGTAAGCTGATCGCATGTTCGGCGGCCAGCTCGTGCAACGCGGGATCCGCGACGAGCGCGTGCTCGCCGCATTTGCCACCGTCCCTCGCGAGCTGTTCGTGACCGACGATCAGCGCGAGCTCGCCTACGCCGACTCGCCGCTGCCGATCGGGCACGGCCAGACCATCTCGCAGCCGTTCGTCGTCGCGCTGACCGCGCAAGCGCTCGAGCTGCGCGGCGACGAACGCGTGCTCGAGGTCGGTAGCGGCTCCGGCTACGCGGCCGCGATCCTCGGCGCGCTCGCGCGCGAGGTGATCACGATCGAGCGCATCGCGGAGCTGGCTGCGGCCGCCGCCTCGAACCTGCGCAGCGCGAAGATCACGAACGTCACCGTGCACGTCGGCGATGGCTCGCTCGGCTGGCCTGCCGGCGCGCCGTACGACGCGATCGCGGTCGCCGCGAGTGCGCCGTCCCCGCCGCCCACCCTGTTGCGGCAACTCGCGATCGGCGGCCGGCTCGTACTGCCGTACGGCCACGGCGATCACCAGCGGCTCCGCAAGATCACGCGCGAGGTCGACCGCTTCGTGGAGACGGACCTCGGCGCGGTGCGGTTCGTGCCGCTCGTCGGCGCCGAAGGTTGGTAGGTCGCAGGCGTCGCAGCGTGTCGCACGTTTTTTCCGACGACAAGATCGTCTAGCGTGCACGCATGCGAAGCCTTGTCTATGCGGCCATCCTCGCCGCGTGTTCGTCCTCACCGAAGCCCGCCCCGGTGGCACCGCCTGCGCCACCCGCCGATCCACCGCGCGCAAACCGTACGCCCGCGACGCCGCCACCGGCGAGCGCGCCGATCGTCAAGGTCGCCGCCGGCGACATGCCGTGGGCCGATCCCGACGGCAACACGTTCATCGTGCCCGACGGCTGGAAGGTCTCGACCTCGACCACGATGACGGTGGTCACCGCGCCGGAAGGCGATTCGCACATCGCGTTCGTCGACGTATCCGCACCGACGAGCGACGCCGCGCTCGCCACCGCGTGGAAGGCATTCAAGCCCGATGCGAAGTGGCCGCTGATCGCGCAGACCGACGCGCCGGACCGCGACGGCTGGGCCAGGGCCAAGGACTACGAATATCAAACGTCGCCGAACGAGAAGCGCAGCGTCCAGGCCGCGACGATGTTCGCGAACGGGCGCTGGCTCGTCGTCGTCGTCGACTTCTCGAACGCGACCGGCGAGAAGCGCGGCGGCCAGGCCGCCAAGATCTTCAGCCACCTCTACCCCAAGGGGTTCTCGAGCGAGTCGTTCAAGGGCAAGACCGCCGCGAAGCTCGATGCCGCGCGGATCGACGCACTCAAGAAGTTCGTCACCAACGCCGAGGCCGCGACCGGCGTGCCCGGCGTGTCGTTCGGCGTGATCCAGGACGGCAAGGTCGTCTACGCCGGCGGCATCGGCGTGCGCGAGCTCGGCAAGAAAGCCCCGGTCGACGCCAAGACGATGTACATGATCGCGTCGAACACCAAGACGCTGACGACGCTGATGCTCGCGAAGCTCGTCGATCAGCACAAGCTCGCATGGGACGCGCCGGTGATCTCGATCCTGCCGACGTTCAAGCTCGGCAGCGACGCGGTGACGAAGGAGGTGCTGGTCAAGCACCTGATCTGCGCGTGCACCGGCATGCCGCGCCAGGACCTCGAGTGGTTGCTGCAGTGGAAGGGCTCGACCCCCGAGACCGTGATGACGATGCTCGGGACGATGACGCCGACGTCGAAGTTCGGCGAGCTGTTCCAGTACTCGAACCTGATGGCCGCCGCCGGTGGCTATGTCGGTGCGCACGCCGCCTATCCGAAGCTCGAGCTCGGCGCCGCGTACGACAAGGCGATGCAGACGCTCGTGTTCGATCCGCTCGGCATGAAGTCGACGACGTTCGACTACGCCCGCGCGCAGCGCGGCGATCACGCGTCGCCGCACGGCATCGACATCGACGGCCACCCCGCGCGTGACCTCATGGAGGAGAACTACTCGATCATCTCGGCGCGCCCGGCCGGTGCGGCGTGGAGCAACGTCGACGACCTCTTGAAGTACGTCGCGATGGAGCTCGCCGAGGGCAAGCTGCCGAACGGCCGGCAATACGTCTCCAAGGACGCGCTGGACGCACGGCGGATCCCGAACGTCGCGATCGGCGCCGACGCGGCGTACGGCATGGGCGTGATCATCCACACCAAGTACGGCATCACCGTGTTCGATCACGGCGGCGACATGATCGGCTACCACAGCGACGTGATGTGGATCCCGGAGGCGAACGTCGGCGCGGTCGTGCTGACCAACGGCGACCTCGGCCCTCCGATCCGCACGCAGTTCCAGCGCAAGCTGCTCGAGGTGCTGTACGACGGCAAGCCCGAGGCCGACGAGAACGTCGCGGACGGTGCGAAGAGCTTCTTCACCTCGCTCGCGGCCGGTCGCAAGCTGTTCGTGGTCCCGGCGGATCCCGCCGAGGCCAGCAAGCTCGCGAAGCAGTACACCAACGACAAGCTCGGTGAGATCCGCGTGATCCAGGACCACGGCAAGACGGTGTTCGACTTCGGCGAGTTCAAGAGCGAGGTCGCCTCGACCAAGAATCCGGACGGCACGTTCACGTTCACGACGATCGTGAACGGCCTGCAGGGCCTCGACTTCACGGCGGGCACCAAGGACGGCAAGCCGACGCTGGTCACGCGCGACGGCCAGCACGAGTACGTGTTCGCCGCGCAGTGAGCCAGCTCGAGCACCGGGCGGGAGTCGAACCCGCGTTGCGCGCTCTGCAGGCGCGTGCCTTGCCACTTGGCTACCGGTGCAAATGACCGCCACGCTGCGAGCGTGGCTGTCGTCTTCAGTTATCAACGATCGGTGGGCGCGCTGAGAATCGAACTCAGTTGGACCTCGAGGGTCGCGTGGTCTACAGCCACGCCAGGGGCCACGCCTGTCTGCACGCCCGAAATGCAGAAAGCCCGCCGAGGGGTCATCCTCGACGGGCAATCACGTGATGCAGGCTGGTCAGCCCGCGCTACGCGTCGCTCCTTCGAGGCCCCGAGCAGGCACGACAACAATAGAGGACGACGAAGTGCATACCGACAACCTACGGTCATTCGCTCGAGTCGTCAAGTCCAGATCTCGTCACCACAGGCCCGCATCGATCGCCTGCATCACGGCGTGGGTCTGGTGCTGGGTCACATCGATCCGCAGCACCGGATCGTTGTTCGCGTTCTGCACGCCGCCGATCGCGCGGCGCTCCGGCTCGTGCGCCCGGATGAATTCGTTGGCCCCGACCGCGCCGACCTGCCAGGTCAAGAGCTCGCCGAGGACCGTGCGGACCGCGCTCGCGTAGCGGTCCGCGCGGGCCGTCTCACCGAGCGCGCGGGCGAGCACGGAGGCCGGGATCAAGCCCTCGAGCGCGTAGGCCACGTTGTGCTCGCGGTGAACGACGTGATGAACGTCGAGCTCCCAGTCGGCCATCGCGAGCACGGTCTTCGCGTAGGAGCCGAACTCGGGCCAACCGGTCGCGAGCAGCTCGACGTCCGCCATCGTCCCCCACTGATAGAACGACTTCAGCTCGTCGCTGCCGAGGCCGTGCGCGTGCGCTGCGGCGCGTGCGAGCTCGGCGAGCGGTGCGCGGAGATCGTCGCGGCCGAGCTCGCGTGCTGCGGTCGCGAGCGCGAGTAGGGCCTCGCCGTCGCCGTACGGCGAAGGATCGCCGGTGTGCGCGCCGTCGTCGGTCGCGTAGTGGCCGGACAGCAGCCCATCCGTGCGGCGCGCGGAGAGCAGGAACGCGAGGTAGCCGTCGAGCCGCGCGCGATGCTCCGCGAGCTCGCCGCGGCCGGCCCTGAGGTACGCGAGCTCGGCCAGCGCGACCAGCGCGACCGCGCCGATGCCGTCACTGGCGTGGCCGGGGACCCGGACGTAGCGGCCGCCACCGGGCGCGGTGCCGTGCCCGCGATCGAAGTACGCGAGGCTGCGCTCGACGGCACCGGCGAGCGCGGGGTCCCGGTCGTACGCGAGCGCGAGCACCCACGCCGCGCCTGCCTGGCGCACGAGGTTGTTGCCCTCGACGACCTCGCGCGCGACCCAGTCGTATGCGTACGTGAAGTCACCCGCCGGGGTCTGCGCCGCGCCGAGGTACTCGACGCCGAGCCGGAACGCGTCGTGCAGCGCGTCGCGCGTCGCCGGCCGCGGCGCGTGCAGCGAGCAACCGAGCAGCAGCACGAGCAGCCACTTCACCGGGCGTGCATAGCATGGGGCGGCTGACCACTTCGAGATGTTCGAGATTCCGACCGCCGCGAAGCGACCGGCCGAGCTCCTCGGTGCGCTGGGTGCGACGGAGCAAGCCACGGTCGTTTCGCCGTAGGTGCACCGAGCGATCACGTCGGGTAGGATGGGACCGTGACTAGTCCGGCCAAGCTCCAGATGGCCACCGTCGCGGATCTTCTCGCGATCCCCGAGCAGCATCGCCGTCACGAGATCATCGACGGTGTCCTCGTCGAAAAGGAAGCGGCCTCCGGGCGACATGGCCGGGCACAAGTTCGAATCGCGCGCCGTTTGGGTCCATACGACCGGCGCCCCGGGGGGCGCTGGCCAGGTGGATGGTGGTTCGCCACCGAGGTCGAGATCCAGCTCTCCGAGACTCAGGTGTTTCGACCGGATGTGCTTGGTTGGCGCCGCGAGCGTATGCCTGAGATGGCGGTCGAGGTCCCGATCATCGTTACACCGGACTGGATTTGCGAGATCTTGTCGTCGAACCGGCGCAACGATATCGTCACGAAGAAGCGCGCCTATCACGAGCACCGCGTCAGCCACTATTGGCTCCTCGATCCGAACGACGAGACGCTCACCGTTTACCGCTGGCACACCGACGGCTACGTCGAGCTGGTGGTCGCCGAGCGTCAGGAAACCGTTCGTGCCGAGCCGTTCGATGCGATCGAGCTTCGCGTGGCCGTGTTGTTTGGCGACGATGACGACGAATAACAGCCGGGTCACCCAGCGGTGGACTCGGTCGAGCCCATCACGAGGCTGAACAGCTGCTGGGTCTGCGCCGGTGAATTACTTCGGCGTCACGATCGCCCTCGGCTCGACCGTCAAGGCGACCGCTTCCGGCCTGGTTTGCTGCATGTCATACAGATGATATATTGTATGACATGGCGAGTACAAAGATCGTACAGGCGCGGCTCGACGCGAAGACCGCGCGGCTACTTGGACGGTTACGGCGCACCACCGGCATGTCCGATTCGGACCTGGTGCGGCAAGGCCTCGAGCTCGTCGCACAGCAGCGCCAGCCACTTCCGGCCCGCAAGATCTATGGCCTGGGTGCGTTCGAGTCCGGAATCCCCGACCTCGGATCCAACAAGGGTCATCTCGCCGGCTTCGGTCGATCGTGACCCCTGTTCTCGTCGACACGGGCTGGATCGTGGCGGTGCTGGATCGCAGCGAGCGTAACCATCAGCGGTGCGTCGATGCTGTCGAGGATCTGGCCGCACCCCTCGTGACGTGCGAGGCCGTGATCGCGGAGGCGTGCTACCTCCTTCGAGACGTGCGCGGGGCCGTCGAAACCGTGATCGAAAATGTCGAAAAGGGCGTGTTCGAGGTTCCGTTCCGACTCTCGTCGTCCTCACGCGCGATTCGTGCGCTGCTGAAGAAGTATGCACGTGTTCCGATGGACCTCGCCGATGCTTGCCTCGTGCAGCTTGCAGACGAGCTCGAGACCGGGAAGATCCTGACGCTCGATTCAGATTTCCATGTTTACCGGTGGCGGAAGACCCGCGCTTTTGAATCGCTGGTCGAGCGAGGACAGTAGGAACCCCACAGCTTCATGGCGGAACGGTGATCCCCCGGTATCCGATGCGGAGACGCGATACGCTCGGGAGGCATGGCTCGCCTCATCTACGTCGCCGATCAGGGTCGGCAAGCGATCGAGTTGCACCTGCAGCAGGGTGTCGGGAGACATCCAAACAACGCGATCCAGCTCCTGGATACGATCGTCAGCAAGGAACACTGCGTCATCGAGCAGAACGGCCCGTCGATGATCCTGCGCGATCTCGGCAGTATGAACGGCACGTACGTCAACGCGGTACGCGTCGAGGGGTGGCGCGCCTTGGTTCACGGCGACGAGATCCGGCTCGGGAACACCGCGTTCCGGTTCGACGACGGCGTCACGCCATTCCACTTTGCACTGCCCACGGCATCGCCGGGCGTGGTTCATCATCACGCGGTCGCCGCCGGGATCGCAGCTACGACTGTTGGATCGCCGCAATGGGTGGTCAAGCGACGCACGGCGACCCCGATCGACGTTCCGGCCTTCGATCACCTGGTCAACGTCGACAACTCCGCGCGCGCCATCGGGCAGCAGGTGGCGGCGCAGAGCAAGGAGTTCGTTCCGTACGACGAGGCGGTTCGTGATCCGGCGACGCTGCGCCTGGATTACGAGCGGCTCCGCATCACGTGGGAGCTGTTACGCGAGATCGGGCTCGAGCGCGATCTCAACACGCTGCTCTCGAAGATCCTCGTCGCCATGTTTCGGTTCGTGGATGCCGATCGCGGGGTGATCCTGCTCAAGGAGCTCGACGGGACGCTGAAGCCGCGTGCCCACCGCCGCCGCGACAACGGCAACGCACCGATCAACTTGTCCTCCACGATCCTCGCGCACGTGATGAGGGAGCGCGCCGGGGTGATGTCACACGATGCAGGATCGGATTTCGCCGGCGGCGGCAAGTCGATGTTCGTGAACCGCATCACGAGTGCGATCGTCGTACCGCTCCTCCATGACAAGGAGGTCATCGGCGTGTTGTGGCTGGACTCCGAACGGCTCGCCTCGTTCAAGCCCAAGGACCTCGAGTTGCTCACCGCCGTCGGCAATCAGGTCGCGATGCTGATCTCGAATACGCTGCTCGCACTCAAGGTCGAGAAGGAGATCATGACGCGTGATCGATTCTCCCGGCTGCTCTCGCCCAACGTCGCCGAGCAGGTGATCTCGGGCAAGCTCGACATCAAGAAGGGTGGGATCCAGGTCCCGCTCGCCACCGTCTTCAACAGCGACCTTCGCGGGTTCACGCGCATGAGTGAGGCGACGACCGCCGAGAACATGGTCGAGCTGTTGAACGAGTACTTCGAGCTGATGGTCGAGTGCATCTTCAAGTTCGAGGGCACCTTGGACAAGTTCATGGGCGACGGCATCATGGCGTTCTGGGGCGCACCCGCCTTCCATGCCGACGACGCGGTTCGGTGCGTGCAATCCGCACTCGAGCAACTGGCCGTCCTCGACCAGCTCAACGCTCACCGCGCATCGTTCGGCGAGGTCCCACTCGCGGCCGGCATCGGGATTCACACCGGACCTCTGATCTCCGGCTACGTCGGCAGCTCCAAGTCGCTGTCCTACACGGTCATCGGCGATACCGTGAACGTCAGCGCGCGGCTGTGTGGAATCGCGTTGGGCGGCCAGATCCTCGTGTCGGAGGCCACGGCTGCCGCGCTCGGTGGCCGGTTTCCGCTCGACTCGCTACCCGACGCCACGCTCAAGGGAAAAGACAAACCACTCAAGATCTACGCCGTCCGTCGCTAGCAACGCTGCGTACAGCCCGATCGATCTGCCATCGCGTTCACTCCCTCACGGATCGAACTGGACATAGCGATGCGCCCGCACCGGCTCGGCGGGCAAGCTCGGGTCGCGGACGCGACCGAGGTTAGTTGCGGAGATGGGGCCCGGACCGCGCCGGTGCACAGACCGATGCACAGATCGCGAAGGCGCGACCACGCCAGATCTCGGTGCGTACCGGCTGACTCGCGCTGCGATCGCGAACCGCTCGGCATCCGTTCGGGGCCGGACAGACGCGCGAGAAAATCCACGCATCGGATCGGTGCCTCCGGCGCACCGATCGGCGTACGGTCTTGCCATGACGTGGCTGCTGTGGAGCGTGGCGGTCGGCGCCGTGCTGCTCGTCCTGGGCTTGTTGCTGCTCGGGCGCACGCGCAGGATCTCCGGTGGCCAGATCGGTCGCATCGCCCGCCTGTCGCGATTGGCGGCCCGGCTGTCCGCGAGCTGGTTCGGCGCGCGCGCTCGCCGGCTGTTCGCACGCGGCGAACGACGCACGCAACTCGATAGCGCGTCCCGCAGGGCAGCCGCCGAGACCGTCGCGCGCGAGATGGGGCAGATGAAGGGCGCGATCATGAAACTCGGTCAGATGATGTCGTTCGTCTCCGACGACCTCCCCGAGGAGTACCGGGTCGCACTCGCCTCTCTCCAGCACGCAGCGCCGGCGATGGACTTCCCGCTGTTGCGCGATGTCGCCGAGCGCGAGCTGAAGATGCCGTTGGAGCGAGCGTTCGCACGCTTCGACACCAAGCCGCTCGCCGCCGCGTCGATCGGCCAGGTCCATCGCGCGACGCTCCGTGACGGCAGCGAGGTCGTCGTCAAGATCCAGTACCCCGGCGTCGGCGACGCGATCCGCGCCGACCTCGCGAACGCCGGCATGCTCTATCGGATGATGGCGATGTTCTATCCCGCGCTCGACCCCAAGCCGGTCGTCGACGAGCTCCGCGACCGACTCACCGAGGAGCTCGACTACGCGAAAGAAGCGAGCTCGCAGATCAAGTTTGGTGAGCTCTACGCGAACCATCCGTTCATTCGGATCCCGCGGGTGATCCCGAGTCATTCCACGGCGCTCGTGCTGACGTCCGAGTTCATCGACGGCCGGCGCTTCGCCGACGTCCTCGCCGACGATCGCGAGGCCAAGGACCGCTGGGCCGAGATCCTGTATCGCTTCGTGTTCGGCTCGATCATCCGGCACGGCGTGTTCAACGGCGACCCCCACCCGGGCAACTACCTGTTCGACGCCGACGGTCGAATCGCGTTCCTCGACTTCGGCTGCACGAAGTGGTTTCCGCCCGACATGCTCGTCAATTGGCTCGCGCTCGTGCGCGCCCACCTCGGCGGTGATCGCGCTGCGTTTCGCGCACGTGCCGTCACGCTCGGATTCTTGAAACAGGACGCGGAGATCTCGGCCGACAAGCTGTTCGACTACTTCGCGTACTTCTACGAGCCGTTCGAGACTGCGGGCCCGTTCACGTTCTCGCGCGACTACAACGCGAAGTCGTTCAAGATGGTGTTCGCGCCCGACGGGCCCTTCAAGGGCATGTCGAAGCAGCTCAACATGCCGCCCGACTTCGTCCTCGTGAATCGGATCCAATGGGGCGTGTGGTCGATCCTCGCGCAGCTCGGCGCATCTGCGGATTGGGGTGCGATCCACCAGGAGCTCC
>JBDTEH010000074.1:0-15459 GCA_039922635.1 Kofleriaceae bacterium
CGAACCTCGCCGCGGGCTCGAAGTGCGCGTTCTATTCGTACCCCGGCGACTCGTTCGCGCAGACCGGCGACTTCTCGTGGAGCGCGGTCAGCGGCCACACCCAGACCTGGCTGCCGAACTCGGCGGCGAGCTCGATCTACCGGCCGGGCGTCGTGCCGCTGATCTCCGAGGTCGCGGCGGTCGACGCGACGATGCTGGTGACCCCGACGCCCTACAACGGCAGCGCGAGCGCGGCGCAGACCGCGGCGCGGCCGATGATCGTGTCGGACCTCAGCACGCGCAGCGTCAAGGACAACACGCCGGGCAAGGCGAACATCCTCTACATCGCCGGGCACGACCAGAGCAACAGCGTCGCCGGGACGAAGGTGATGCTCGAGACGCTGCTCCAGCTCGGGATCAGCACCCTGCCGCCGATCGTGTCGATCGTCGAGGTGTCGCGCAACTCGCCGATCGCCGCGACGATCGACGGCAACACCTCGATCGTGCAGGGCACGTTCGAGTTCATCACCTCGTCCTCGACCACGATCACCGTGCCGACCTTCTCCGCCGACACCGACGCGGCGGCGTTCACCTTCCCGTTCACCAAGGGCCACCTGCGCGCCCGCACGACCGGGTCGATCACGACGACCGCGAGCGGCTATAACACCGGCACCGCCGTGTTCGACGCCGCCGGCGGCATCCCCAACCCGACCTACGCGGGATGTGCGAGCTGGTACACGGCGCAGTGCCGCACGGTGTTCACGACGACCACCGAGGGCACCGTGCCGGCGATGCACTACCTCCAGCAGAGCGAGGCGACGACCCTCGGGCCGCTGATGGCCTCGAACCTGACGGCCGCGAGCCAGCAGATCCTGATCCAGCGCGTGCTCGCCGGCGATAACTCGATCCTGCCGACGCTGTACTTGCCCGCGCTCGGCGGCGTCGATCGCTCGACCGTCGCGATCATCGATAGCAGCCCGGTCGTCAACTCGACGCGACCGCAGATGGCGTACTTCGGCGCCGACGACGGCATGCTCCACGCCGTGTGCATGAGCGTGTCCGGCCCTTGCGACATCATCGGCCGCGAGCTGTGGGCGTACATCCCGCGCACCAACCTCTCGACGCTGCGTTACAACAACGCGCGCGTCGATGGCTCGCCGCACGTGATCGACGCGTACGGTGACTTCACCGGCTCGGGCCAGAAGAAGTGGGCCACGCTGCTGTTCTTCCACACCGGCGTCGGCGACACGACCGGCAACGATCGCAAGCCGGCGGTCTACGGCCTCGACATCTCCGATCCGACCGCACCGCAGGTGATCTGGGAGTACTCGCTCGCCGACGTCGCGACGCGCGGCACGTTCGAGATGGGCGTCGGCCTGACCCTCGCCGCGGGCCGCGTCGCCGCGGGCGCCAACACCAAGACGCTGGTGTTCGTGCAGACCAACAACGCCGGGACCGCGGGCTCGGGCGACGTGCTCACCGCGATCGATGCCGAGACCGGGACCGCGGCCTGGCAGCAGGGCTACGCGTTCACCACGACGCTGCGCACCGGCGGCGCGTCGATCCCGTCGTTGACCGGCATCCCGGGCGGCGCGGTCGCGGTCGACAAGACCGGCAGCGGCTTCGTCTCGGACGTCATCTGGGGCACGCTCTACGGCGATTTCTGGCGCGCCGACCCGACGACCGGGATCAGCGAGGACGGCCCGGGCAAGCCGCTGTTCCGGTTCTCGACCGACAACCATCCGATCGGCGCGAAGCCCGCGGTCTACGCGAAGACCTCTGGCGGCACGCAGTACGCGGTGATCACGACCGGCGGCTACGTCGATACCTATCCGAGCGATACCAACTGGAGCCCGACCGGCACGGCGCAGTACGCGATCCTGCTCAGTCTCAACACGCCGATCGGCGACGCGACGATCGACGAGAACAAGGGCACCCCGGACATCGCCAAGAAGTTCACGTTCGGTGCGAACGAGAAGGGGCTCGCGCAGGCGACCGTCGTCAACAGCCAGATCTACATCACGACGGACACCGCCGATACCAACGACAATACGAACCCCGGCGCGTACGGCACCGGCGGCGCGACCGGCCACGTCTATCGCATCGACTTCAGCGGCGCGTCGCCGACGATCGGCACCGCGGTCGTGATCGAAGGTGGTGCGACCTCGGTGATCAACTCGGGCCTCGGCGTGTACGCCGGCGCCTCGGATCAACAACAGCGCCTCGGCACCGATGCCACGGCCAGCACGGCCGTCAGCGTCGATCCCAACCTGACCTCGAAGATCTCGCGGAAGCTATGGTTGCGCAGCCAGTAAGACAGCAGGGGTTCACCCTGATCGAGGTGATGATCGCGATGGTGCTGACCGCCCTGGCGATCATGGGGATCATCGCGCTCTACGTGACCGAGACCCGCGCGGCGGGGTTCTCGCGTCACACCACCGAGGCCGCGGTGCTAGCGCAGGACAAGATCGAGTTCCTGCGCACGCAGGGCCCGGCGGTCGCGGTCAGCACCACCGAGCTCAACCTCGACGCGAGCGCGAAGAGCGGCCCCGGGATCTACAAGCGGATCACGACCGAGACCATCGTCGTCGGGCAGTACGCGGACATCGTCGTCGAGATCGATTGGAGCGACGATGGCCTCGCGCACACGATCGTCATGCGCGCGAGGCGTGGCCTGTGAGGCGCCCGGTCCGGAGGTCGCGCCGCGGCTTCACGCTGATCGAGCTGATGATCGCGCTGGTGTTGTTCTCGTTCGTGATCGCGGGGGTGCTCGCGGTCGCGGTGTCGATGTCGCAGGGCTTCCGCGAGCAGCGCGCCGCGGTCCAGGCCGAGGGTGCGGTGCGCGTGCCACTCGACTTCTTGGCCGACGCGATCCGCCAGGCCAGCCCCGGTGCCCCGACGAACTACGTCTACGACTCGTACGCGTGTACCGGGCTCGGCCTGCAGGTCTACGACAACCCCGGGACGCCGAGCGGCGCGAACGGGATCACTGCCGGCACCGACAAGCTCGACGTGGTCTACGCATCGGGCGCGGTGATCACATCCACCCGCGAGATCTACAACAACAACACCTCGGTCGTGGTCACGGACGCGACCGGGATCACCGCGGGAGACTCGATCGTGATCACCGATACCGGCAAGGCCGTGCTCGTCAAGGTGACCGGGGTGACCGGCAACACGCTGTCGCTACAATCACTCGACTCGGCGTGCCCGGCGGCCTCGATCGCGGCCCTCCCGGCGGCGATGCAGACCTCGATCGCGGGCCCGTATCCGGCCGCCTCGCTCGTGATCCGCGTCCAACACGCGCGGTTCTGGGTCGGCCAGATCGACGGCAACCCGACGCTGATGATGGATCCCGACGGCAACGACGCGACGGTCGACTGGGAGCCGCTCGCCGAGGGCGTCGAGGACCTCCAGCTCGTCAAGGGCGTCGACACGGCCGCCGACGGGCTCGGCGTCGAGAACGCCGCGGTCGCGAACGGCGACGAGTGGCGCTTCAACAACGCGGGCGACACCGACGTCCTGGCCGGCACGCTCCGCGCGGTGCGCGTCACGTTGATCGCTCGCACCACGAGCGGTCTGATCGGCAACCTCAAGGCGTTCAACCGCCCGGCCGCGGAGGATCACGCCGCCGCACCCGTCAACTCCGACAACTACCGGCGCAGGATCTTGAAGACGCTGGTCGAGGTGCGAAACATGAGCGTGTCACCATGAACCGGACGATGAACCGGACGATCAACAGAAGCCGGCAGCGCGGCAGCGCGATGCTCGTCACGATGATCGTCATCTCGTCGCTGATCGCGGGTGCCGCGGTGCTGGTGTCGATGCAGCTCGCGTCGAACCGCTCGAGCGACATCACGCGCAGCGGCCTCGCTGCGACCTACTGCGCCGAGGCCGGCATCCAGATCGCGCTTCCGGCGGTGATCGCGAACTACGCCAACTGGAACGCGGCGCTCGCGGCCTGCAACGGGGTCTATCCGTGCTCGCCGGAGCCGGCGTGGCTCGCGTCGCTGTCGCACGATCTCGACGGCGACGGCAATCCCGACTTCACGATGTACATCAAGGACAACGACGACGAGCTGCCGCCGTCGCCGAACGATCTGACCCACGACTCGGACCTCCGCGTGTTCGTGGTGTCGCGCTGCACGAAGTACGGCGACACGGTCAAGGAAGTCGAGGAGCTGATCGAATGGTCCGGCGGCGGCGCGAACTACCGCACGCAGCAGGGCCTGGGTCGCTACGGCGGCGGCAACAACAACTAGGGTGCACATTGACCCAGCGGCGTGGACGCGCTTCACTCACCCCTTGATGAAGGCGTTCGTCCTGGTAAGCCTCGCAGTCGTCTGGGTCGCCTGCGGCTCCGCGCTGCCGAACTACGATTACTCGAAGGAGCCCGATCCACGAGCCCACGAGCTCGTGCTCGGCGTCGGCGATATCGTCGGCATCAACGTGTGGGATCAGAAGGACCTCAACACGGATGCCACGATCCGGCCCGACGGCACGATCACGATGCCGCTGGTCGGCGACGTCAAGGCGGTCGGGCTGACGCCGACCGAGCTGCGCGAGAAGATCAAGACCTCGCTCGCGGCGTTCGTGAAGCTCGGCAGCGCCGGCAACGAGGTGACCGTCGCGGTGCGGTCGTGGAAGAGCTATCGCTTCACGATCGAGGGCGAGGTCACGAAGGCGGGCGTGTACACGGCCGATCAGTACGTCACCGTCGCCGAGGCGCTCGCGATGGCCGGTGGACTGTCGCGGTTCGCGCGTCACGACGAGATCCGCCTGCTGCGCCACACCGCGAAGGGCAACGTGCGCCCGATCCCACTCGACTTCGACGCGATCGCCTCGGGCAAGCGGCCGGACATGAATATCTTCGTGCTGCCGGGCGATACGATCTACGTGCCGTGACGCCCGCGCTATGGCGCGACGCGCGCGAGCCGCAGGGTCAGCGGCCAGCGCACCGTGCGGGTACCGCCTGGCCAGGCCGCGGCGAGCTCCTCGCCGAGCGCCTCGTACGGCGCCGGGCCCTGCGCATCGACCAGCCGCACGGTCGCCGACCACGAGGCGACATAGCCGAGCAGCTGCTCGCGGGTCCACTGCGCGGTCATCGCGAGCCGCGGCGGCTCGACGGTGCTCCAGTGCCGCGGCCACGCGAGGTCGCGATAGCCGTTCTCGACGTGCTCGCGGCCGGCCGGCCAGTACGGTCCGGCGATATCGCGATAGTAGTGCCCGACGATCGCGGCCGCACGTTCGCCCTCGACCTCGACGATGCCGTAGCTGACCAGCGCGACCAGCGCACCGGGCCGCGTCACGCGTGCGACCTCGGCGGAATACGCCGGCCACGCGAACCAGTGCGCGGCTTGCGCCGATACCGCGAGGTCGACCGAGCGATCGCCGAGCGAGCACTTCTCGGCCGGCTCGCAGCGATACTCGACGTGCGCATGGCGCTCGGCCGCGTCGAGCTGGGCCTGGGCCGGATCGGTCGCGACCACCTGCTCGAACTGCGCCGCGAGCGCGATCGAGAGCTGGCCGTTGCCGCAGCCCGCATCCCAGGCGAGCTCGGTGCTCGCGCAGCGGCTCGCGAGCTCGGACGCGAGCGTGTTCGGGTAGTGCGGGCGGAACGTGGCGTACGTGCGCGCGACCGCCGAGAAGTGATCCGCGAAGCTCACGGGTAGCGCCCCTGGAAGCCGATGCCGAAATCGAGGTCGGCGGACAGCCAGCGCGAGAACTCGGCGGTCTCGCCGACGAACGCGTAGAACCCATACGCGCGATGTAGATCGAGCCAGTAGCCCTCGAGCGCGCGGACGCCGATGTCGGTGCCGTAGCTCGCGCCGCCGGGCTTCTGGAAGTTCGTGAAATCGATGACGAGCGCGGGCTGCACGAACAGCTTCGAGTGACCGGCCTCGCTGAAGAAGAACCGCGCACCCGGCTCGATCCGGAACGCGTGCGGTCCGTCGGTCGCCGCGGTCGGGCCGAAGTCGCTCTCGACGCCGAAGTGGAACCCGAGCACGAGCTCGATCGCCTTCGCGATGCCATAGCTCGGCTCGAGATCGATCGCGAACGGCTCGCGCCCGGTGCACACCGGCGCGTTCCCGTTCTTCGCGGTGTTATCGAGCACGCCGCAGTAATCGCTGTTGTACGTGGCGATGCCGCGCACGCCGAGGCCGAGCCGCACCGACAAGCCGAACTGACCCTGATGAGTCGCGGGGGGGTGATCGTCGGCCCGCGCCGGCGCCACGAACCCGAACAGCGAAACGACGAGCACGAGGGCGGTCCAGCGCATCGCCCGCGACGCTACCACGCCATCGCGGGCAGGCTTCGAACCCTTGCACGGTGATGGCGGAGTACGGAGCGAAGCGCTACCTTGTGGTCATGATCTCCCGTCGGCGCTTCCTCGGGGCCAGCCTCGCCTCGCTGGCGTTGCCGCGGCTCGCCGGAGCGATCGGGCCGGGCTCGAAGTTCCGGTTCGGCCAGCTCCAGCTCGGCACGGGCAGCTCGTGGAATCCGCGCCCGCTCGCGCTGCGCCGGATCGCGTGGGAGATCTCGAAGCGCACGTCGATCGACATCGATCTCGAGCCGGCGGTGGTCACGCTCGCAAGCGACAGCTTGCACGACACGCCGTTCCTGTACCTCGCCGGCGACCGCGCGTTCGACCTGCCGAGCTCCGCGGGCATCGAGGCGCTGCGTCGGTTCCTCACGTTCGGCGGCTTCCTGTTGATCGACAGCGCCGAGGGCTCGACCGACGGCGCGTTCGACGGCTCGGTACGCAAGCTGATCTCGGCGGTGTTCCCGTCGCCCGCGAAGGGCTTCGAGATCGTGCCCGCGGATCACGTCGTCTACAAGTCGTTCTACCTGCTCGACAAGCCGGTCGGCCGGCTCGCGATCGCGCCCGCGATGGAGGGCATCACGCGCGACGGCCGGCTCGTGTGCTGCTACATCGCGAACGACCTCGGCGGCGCGTGGACGCGCGACGACTTCGGCAACTACGACTATCCGTGCGAGCCCGGCGGGGAGCGCCAGCGCGAGCTCGCGTTTCGGATGGGCGTCAACCTCGTGATGTACGCGCTGTGCCTCGACTACAAGTCGGATCAAGTGCACGTGCCCTTCATCCTGAAGCGGCGGCGCTGGAAGCCGGACGAATAGCCCGTGTCGATCGTCTTGTTCTCGATGACGCTGCGGATCGCGCTCGCGATCACCGGCGTCGCGTTCGCGCTCGGCGCAGTGGTGCTCGTCAAGCGCGGGTTCGGCCGCCTCGGGGTCGCCTGTAGCGTCGTGGCGTTCGCGGCGCTCGGCTCGCTCGCCGGCGAAGGGCTCGTCGCGCTGACCGTGCGAATCGCCGCGCCGTCGTCGGCGGACTTCAACGACTACCGCTGGGTGTTCCTGTCGCCGTGGGGGCGCCTCGGGCTCTACCTCGGCGGAGCGTGCTGCGTGGCGATCGTCGCGCTGTCGTGGCGCGCGAGCCGCGGCGCTGCCCCGTGGCGGCGCGCCGCGATGATCGGGTTACGCGGCGGGGCGGCGCTCGGTGCGCTGGTGGTGTTCCTCGAGCCCGCGGTCGAGCTCCGTCAGGTCGCGCGCGAGCCGAACCGGATCGCCGTGTTGATCGACGACTCGAAGTCGATGTCGCTCGCCGAGCACGCCGGTGGGCCGACCCGGATCGAGCGCGCTCGGCGGCTGCTCGCGGCCTCGGCCGGCACGCTGGCGGCGTGGGAGGTCGACCACAAGATCGACTACTACACGTTCAGCGACACGCTCGCATCGACCTCGCTGGCGGCGCTCGCGAGCGACCCTGCCGAGGGCAAGACGACCATGCTGCGCAAGGCGCTCGAGCTCGTGCGCGGCCGCTACGAGGGCCGCGACCTCGCCGGGATCGTGGTGATCTCCGACGGCGCCGCGACCGGCTCGTTCGACGAGGATGCCGGCGATGGCGCGGTGCACGACTTCCTGCGCTCGCTCGATACCCGCGTCCACACCGTGTGGGCCGCGCGCGACGGCCTCCAGGACCTCGCGGTCGCGAGGGTCAACGCCGACGAGTTCGCGTTCGTGCGCACCGTCGTGCGGATCGACGCCGTGATCCACACCACCGGCCTGCCGGCCCGCCAGGTCCCGGTCACGCTGTCGACCGATGGCCAGCCGCTGCGCCAGAAGCTCGTCGAGCTCCCGGCGGGCGACAAGGACGTCACGGTCACGTTCGAGGTCACGCCGCCGCGCGTCGGCCGTTACGTCTACGAGGTCTCGGTGCCGATCGTGCCGGGCGAGGCGGTGACCACGAACAACACGCGGTCGTTCGTGATCCGCGTGATCCGCGACAAGATCCGCGTGCTCCAGGTCTCGGGCGCGCCGTCGTGGGACGTCCGCGCGTTGCGCCAGATGCTCAAGTCGAACCCCAACGTCGACCTGATCAGCTTCTTCATCCTGCGCACCCAGGACTCGATCTCGCTGGTGCCGAACGACGAGATGTCGCTGATCCCGTTCCCGACGCGCGAGCTGTTCGAGCAGCAGCTGCCTTCGTTCGACGTGATCATCCTGCAGAACTTCGAGTACCTGCCGTACGGCATCGGCGACTACCTCGAGAACATCCGCAGCTACGTCGAGGGCGGCGGCGGGCTCGCGATGCTCGGCGGCGCGCAATCGTTCACGTCGGGGGGCTACTACGGTACGCCGGTCGCGGCCGCGCTCCCCGTCGAGCTCTACGGTCCATTCGACTCCGGGCCGGTGCTCGACACCGGCAAGTTCCAGCCGCGGCTCACCGAGGCCGGCACGATGCATCCGGTGACCTCGCTGCGCTATTCGTCGGCCGACAACCTCGCGGCGTGGCGCGCGCTGCCCCCGCTCGAGGGCGTCAACCTGGTCGCGGGTGCGAAGCCGGATGCGACGGTGCTCGCGGTGCATCCGCGGCTGCGCACCAAGGCCGGCAAGCCGATGCCGGTGATCGTCGCGGGCGACTACGGCAAGGGCCGCTCGCTCGCGATCATGACCGATTCGCTGTGGCGCTATGGCTTCGTCGCGGCCTCGCACCCCGGCGACGACGGCCGCCAGTACACGACGCTATGGGAGAACGCGATCCGCTGGCTGATCCAGGATCCCGATCTGCGCAACCTCCACGTCGATAGCGACGCGGTCGAGTACGTACCTGGTGCGCCGGTGCGGGTCGCGGTGCGCCTGCTCGGCCGCGACTATCAGCCACTCCCGAACGGCGAGGTCACGCTCACGGTCACGCGCGGTGCGGATCCGGCGAAGGCCGTGCAAGTCTCGATGCAGAAGCTCACGGTGGGCGACGATGGCACGCAGACCGCCGAGCTCGGCGGGCTCGCGCCGGGCGTCTATCGGGTCACCGGCAAGGCGACGATCGCGGGCCGTCAGGTCGACGCGAACGACATCTTCTTGGTCCGCGAGAACGGCAGCGAGCTCGATCGCCCCGTGGGCGACCAGGCAACCCTCGAGGCGATCGCGGCGGCGACGCACGGCGAGGCCCTCGGCCCGGTCGACGCGCTACCTGCCCGATTGGCGTTCGACCCGCCCCGGATCATCCGGGTCGATCGGCGCACCGATGTCGAGCTGTGGAGCCGCCCAGGCCTGCTGATTCTGGTCGTGGGGCTGCTCGGGCTCGAGTGGCTCTTGCGCCAACGCAGCGGGTATCTATAGATAGGGGTCGACATGGCAGGCCTATCGATCGACAGCCTCGTAACCGACCTCATGTTTCAGGCCAACGCGGCCATCGATCAGAAGACCCTGATCGATGGGCTCGGCGGCGAGACCGCGCTCGAGACCAAGCAGTTGCTCGATGTCGATCGGCTCGATCCGCGCGCGGAGATGGAGCTGTCGCCTTCGATGCCGTTCCGGCAGCGCGGCGAGCGCCGGCTGATGATCATCGACGAGGCGGTCGTCACACCGCGCCCCGATCCGGCCGCCGAGCCGATCATCAAGGACGACCTGCGCCCCGCGAAGGAGATGCTGATCGCGATCTGCGAGAAGCTCCCGATCCGGCTCGGCCGGCTGTTCGTGCTCGGGACCTGGGGCGACGCCGTGCTGGTCGCGCGCAGCGTCAAGGACCTGCGTGCGATCTGCCTGTTGCCGTGGGCGCTCGACCCGCAGGTCGATCAGGACGGCAAGCGCCGCCAGACCCCGCTGTCGCAGAAAGAGTTCGAGGCGAAGCTGATGGTCTACGAGAAGCGCCTCGAGGAGCTCGACGAGGAGCAGATCCTCGCGCGGCTCACGGGCGTGACGTTCGAGCGCCGCGGCGAGCTCGTGATCGTCGACGTGCTCGAGGCCGACGGGACCTGGGACCAGCGCAAGTCGCTGGGGCTGGAGATGCAACTCGGCGCGTGGGACAGCTTCTCGATGATCCCGGGCGCACCGTCGACGGCGAAGCTGCCACCGGCCGCGCCCGGCAATGGCGCGACGGCCGCGAAGCCCGCACCGGTGCCGGCGCCCGTGCCAGTTAAAGAAGAGCCGAAAGGGCCGCCGCTCACCGTCAAGGAGCTCGACAACACCGTCGTGCTCGTGTTCCCGCAGGAGCGCTTCAACCTCGACATCGCCGCGGCACTCGGCAAGCACGACTGGGATCACGTCGTCCGCCGCTCGGATAACGTCTCGGGTGCGCTGCGCGACAAGATGCATCGCGACGGCGCCAACTGGATCGCGCCGCTCGAATTCCTGTCCGAGGTGTTCATCGACGGCAAGCCGCTGACCAAGCAACAGTTCGAGAAGGACGCGCAGCCGCTGGGCGGCATGAAGTCGCTCGAGGTCCACTTCCCCCGGTTCGGCGAGGTCGTGCTGTTCGAGGTGCCGGGCAAGGGCCGGTTCGTGACCTCGCTGACCCAGGGCGCGGAGCGCGCCGTCGCGCTGGTGAAGTGATGCGCGCGCTGGTGTTCACGGCGCTCGTGATCGGCGCACTCACCAGCTCTGCATCGGCCGATGACGACTTCGCGGGCGCGACGATCATCTTCGCGCGAGGTCGTGCGCTCGTCCGCGTCGATCCGCTGGGCAAGCACGAGACCGAGATCGCGACGCTCGGTCCCGGCACTTCGACCGTGCGCAAGCTCGAGACCGATGCCGCGGGCAAGGTGCTGCTCGCCGATGTCGACGGTAGCTGGCAATGGATGCCGCTCGACGGCTCCGCGAAGTCGCTGACCACGATCGCGTGCGGCGACGGACCGGCGCAGCTCGCCGAGGACGGCACGTGCGTGCTGTGCCGGACGCCGGGCAAGCCCGGCTCGCAGATCGTCAACCTCGCGCGCGGCAAGACCCTCGCGATCGATCAACCTGGTGCCCGCGTCACCGGCATGGGCGCGGAGCGCAGGATCGTGTGGGCCGACAAGGACGGCGTGTGGAGCGTCGCGCCGGGCCTGGCGAGTAACCGCAAGGCCGCGAAGCGGGTCGCGCCCGAGGCGCCCTTGCGCGGCTTCCTGCCGAGCCCGGACGGCAGCCGCGCACTCGGCGTGTTCAGCGACGAGATCTACGTCGACGTCCACCACCAGAAGACCGCCGACGTGCTCGAGGGCTTCGAGCTCGACGGCCAAGGCGCGCGCCGCAAGGCGATCAAGGCGGGCGTCCCGCTCGAGTGGTCGCACGACAGTGCGTGGGTGCTCGTGCAGAACGGCAGCGAGGCGTGCCTCATGCACGCGACCGGCGGCGAGTACAAGTGCTGGAAGGGATACACCGCCGCGTCGATCTCGAGCGATGGCAAGTTCGGCCTGTTCCTCGGCAACCGCGATGGCTCGCATCGCCAGACCCCGGCCACGCGGCCCGACAAGAACAAGTCCCGCAAGGCCAAGAAGTCCAGGCCACCCGAGAAGCGTGTCGAGCCCGCCGACGAGCCCGAGACCGAGACCGGCAGCGGCGATCCGAACGAAGATGTCGCGGTGCCACCGCCGAGCGGCCCGCTGAGCCTGTTCCGCGCGCGCCTCGAGGGCAGCCCGTTCACCGAATCGCCGGCGCTGATCGTCAAGATCGTCGACGGCGCCGCCGTGTGGGTCCCGGCGCCGTAGCCCTAGATCTCGTGGGGTTTGCCACCCTCGTGCCAGCGCACGGTGTAGAGATCCGAGCGCCGATCGAGCCACGTGCGCACCGTGCCGATCCGGCGGTTGCGGCGCAGCACCTCGAGATCGAGCTCGTGGAGGACCATGGTCTCGACGTTCGGGGTGGCTTCCTCGGCGACACCGTCGCGCGAGAAGTGCAGATCGCAGGGCGTGAGGATGCACGCCTGGCCATAGTGGATGTCCGCGCCCTCGACGAACGGCAGATTGCCGACCGGCCCGGCGAGCACCGCGTACATGCCGTTCTCGATGCAGCGCGCCTGCGCGCACAAGCGCACGCGCATGTAGCCGGAGCGGATGTCGGTGTTGAACGGGACGAACAGGATGTTCGCGCCCTTTCCCGCGGCGATCCGCGCGGCCTCGGGGAACTCGACGTCGTAGCAGATCAGGATCGCGATCTTGCCGCGGTCGGTGTCGAACACGCGCACCTCGTTGCCCGGGGACACCCCCCACCAGCGCGCCTCCGATGGCGTGATGTGGAGCTTGTACTGCTTGTCCATCGAGCCGTCGCGGCGGAACAGGTAGGCGACGTTGTAGAGCTTGTCGTCCTCGACGGTGAGGTGGCTACCCGCGATGATGTTGACGTCGTAGCGCATCGCCATGCGCGTGAAGAACTCGAGGTACCGCGCGGTGAACTCGTCGAGCCGGCGCGCGGTGAGCCCGGGCCGCGCGGCGGTGACCAGGGCCTGGAGCTGGTTCGTGAACAGCTCCGGGAACAACAGGAAGTCCATGCGGTACTCGGAGGCGGTATCGATGAAGAACTCGCACTGCTGCGCGAACTCGTCGAAGCTGGTGATCGTACGCATCTGATACTGGACGGCCGCGACGCGCACGCGACGCACCGACGGCGTGCCGTGCGGCTGGTGGTGCGGGTTGAGCCACTCCATGAACACCGCGTAGCCCGCGGATTCGGTGTCCTTCGGCAGGTAGTCTTTCAGCACGCCGCGGATCGCGAAGCCCTGTGCGAGCTGGGTGGTCAAGACCGGGTCCTTGAGGTCCTTGCGCACGACCTTGCGGACGTAGTCCTCCGCCGTCATCTTCGCCGCGTGCGCGGCGTAGGAGGGGATCCGTCCGGCGATCAGGATCGCGCGCAGGTTCATCCGGTCCGCGAGCTGCTTGCGCGCCTCGTAGAGCCGTCGCGCCAGATGCTCGCCGCGACGGCTCGGATCGACCGCGATATCGATGCCGTACAACGTGTCGCCTTGCGGATCGTGGTTGCGGATCAAGCCGCCGTCGCTGACGTCCTTGAACGTGTGAACGCCGCCGAAGTCTTGCTCGTCGACCACCAGCGAGCTCGACGTGGCGACGAGCTTGCCGTCGACCTCGATGCCGAGCTGGCCCTCGGGAAACGTCGCGATCTGGCTCTCGAGCTGTTCCTTGCTCCACGGCTCGAGCGTGGGGAAGCAGCGGCGATGCAGCTCTTGGACACCGCGGATGTCGGTCTTGCGTAGCGGGCGAACGACGAGACGAGGACGGGACGCATCAGCCATGTTCTACACGTAGCTCATTCGCGCCGGGTTGGGGCGTGCAGGGTGGCTCAGCCGGGGAACATCTCGCCGTTCAACACCGCGACGGCGCGGACGACGAACGGCTTCTTGCCGGTGTCGTCGGCGGGCTCGTAGTGGAGGTGGTCGACGACGACCCAGGTTGGCTTGCCGACCTCGAGCTTGATCGAGGGTGGAACATCCATGAAGTAGCGGTCCATCTTGAGCCGCTTGCCGTCGCCGAGGTCGACCACCTTCGCGCGGATCACGTACGCGCGATCCGCGTGCAGGCTGTTGCGCTGGTTCGCGCCGGCGGCGGTCATCGCGAGCTCGTGGGTGTAGAGCGGCTTATACTTCGCGAACTCCGTGATCCGCGGCGGCGCGCGCAACGGGACGATCGACTCGACCGGCAAGGTCGTGCCGCCGGGGAACCGGTAGAGATCGGACTCCTCGCGATCCGCGCACAGCGCCATCCAGTCGCCGACCTGCGCGGGCACCACGTAGTTGAGCGTGCCGACCTCCTGCATCACGCGATACGTGCCGCGCGCGCCCCGGATCGTGAGGATGTTCGAGTCGATCTCGTCGCCCATGAAGTGCCCGTTCTCGGCCGTGATCGACAGGACCTTGCCCCAATCGACGACGGGGTTCGGCAGATCCTTGTCGGGATGCGCGACGTCGTAGGGCAGGTAGCAGAACGCATCCATCATCGCGATCGCGGCCTCGCGGCGCTCGGTCCCGGAGTGCGCGTAGCGCTTCTGGACCGCGAGCGATCGCGAGCCCTGCTCGGCCGTCAGCTGCTGCGTCGCGCCGGAGCCGGCCGTCGCAACCGGCGGAGCGACCGGCGGAGCGACCGGCGGAGCGACCGTCGGTGGCATCGCCGCGACCTGCTTGGGCGCCGGGACCTCGACCGCGACGGCCTGGTCGTGGCGCGGCGCCGGGCGGGGCGCCGGCCGTGGCGCCGGCATCGCGATCGCGACCGCGACGGTTCGTGCGTCGGGCCGCGCCGCGTCGAGCGGTACGATCGGCGACACCGACGGCGACGGCGACGGCGACGGCGGCGACGGCAACGGTGGCAACGGCGGGGTCGCGATGGTCCGCTGCGCGAGGATCGGCGGCGGCGCCGGGGCAGGCGCGTGGCGGGGCCATTGCCACGCCGTGATCGCGGCGCCGGTCATCGCGAGCAGGCCGAGGCTGGCGTAGATCGGGCCGCGCGAGCGGGGCTCGACGCCCGCCTTCGTGCGCGCCCGCGCGCGCGCCGGGGGCTCCATCGCCTCGATCAGCTCGCGCATCGTCGCGAAGCGGTCGCGGGGCGCCGCGGCCATCGCCTTGGACAGCGCGGCGGCGAGGTGCTTCGCCAGGGTCGGCGGCGGCGTCACGCCGGCGCGCACCGCGTCGACGCGCAACGCGATGATGATCGGGAACGGCTTGGTGCCGGTCAGCAACTCCCACGCCATCACCGCGAACGCGAACTGGTCGACCCGCGCGTCGATCGGATCGCCCGTGAGCTGCTCCGGTGCGATGTACGCGGGCGTGCCGGCGATCGCGCCGGTCGCGGTGAGGTGCGGATCGGTCGAGAGCGTCGACGCGTTCGGATCGATGATGTCCTCGCCGCGCGCGAGCCCGAAGTCGGTGACGATCGCGCGGCCGTCGCGGGTGACGAGCACGTTCTCGGGCTTGATGTCGCGGTGGACGAGCCCGGCCTCGTGCGCCGCGGCGATCCCGCGCGCCGCGCCGAGCAGCACGTCCACCAACGCGGCGCGATTCGGCCACTCGCGCAGCGAGACGCCATCGATCAGCTCCATCGCGACCCAGACCTCTTCGTCCTCGGTGCCGACGTCGTAGACGTGGCAGACATTGGGATGCGACAGCCGCGCGAGCGCCTGGGCCTCGCGGATCAGCCGCGCGCGGCCCTTCTCGTCGTCGGACGCACGGCGCACGACCTTGATCGCGACCGAGCGTGCGAG
>JBDTEH010000075.1:0-10542 GCA_039922635.1 Kofleriaceae bacterium
ATCTTGGTCAGCATGGCAACGACCCGCTCGAGCAAGCCGATACCAAGTGTGTAGTGCTCGTCGTCGATCAATTCGTCGATCTTCATCACGTCGAGATGCGCTGCAGATTCCATCGCCGAGCCTCTAGCAATCCCGTAGTACCTCGCCTTGTCGCCACGGCCGGTCTTGCCGGCTCCTTCAGCGATGTTCTGTGGGATCGACTGTGCGGACCGGCGAAGCTGATCCACCAGGTCGCTATGGCCCTTGGGGATACGCTGGAGTAGCCGGCGTGCGAACGCGAGGAATTCGATCGAGCGCTGGTACACGTCGAGCTTCTGGAAGCTGAGCATGCGCGCCTTATCGGTCACTCGGAGCGGCGGTTGCGTGACTCGCGTCCACGGGTCAGATCACGATCACGTCGACGGCGCCTAGGTCGGGTTCATGCCGGTCATTGTCTTGGCGATGATGCGGCGCTGGATCTGACCGGTGCCCTCGAAGATGTCGTAGATCTTCGCGTCGCGGTACCACTTCTCGACGGGGTGCCCGGGCTCGAGCGCTTCTTCACCGAGCAGCACCATCGCGCGCGAGGTCACCCATTGCGCGGTGCGCGCGCCGTGGGCCTTGGCCATCGACGCCTCCGCGACGTTCTCGAGGTGATGATCGGCGAGCCACGCCGCGCGGTGCGCGAGCAGGCGCGACGCGGTGATCTCCATGTTCATCTCGGCGAGCTCGAACATGATGTGCTGGTGGCTCGCCATCGGCGTGCCGTGTAGCGAGGTCGCCTGGATGCGCTCGAGCAAGAACTCGTAGGCCGCGCGCGCGATCCCGACCGCCTGCGCGGCGACCACCGGCCGCGTCGAGTCCAGCATCTTCTTGGTATCCGCGAGCCCGCCGGCGCTGGCGCCACCGGCGCCGAGCATCAGGTCCTTGTGGACGCGGACGTCCTCGAAGTGGACCTGCGCGGTCTCCGAGGCGCGGATGCCGAGCTTGGTCTCCTTCTTGCCGGGGACCAGCCCGGGCGTGGCGCGCGCGACGATGAAGCCGCGGACGCCGGCGCGGCCGGCCGAGGCATCGGTCTGGGCCCACACGACGTAGACGTTCGCGGACTGGCCGTTCGTGATCCACTGCTTCGAGCCGCGGATCACGAAGTAGTCGCCGTCTCGGGTCGCGGTGGTCTTGAGCCCGGAGATGTCCGAGCCGGTGCCGGGCTCCGAGAGCGCCATCGCGGCGACGTGGATGTGGCCCTGGGCGTCCTCGCCGGTGAGCAACCGCTTGAACTCGGCCTTTTGGTCCTCGGTGCCCATCCGCGACACCGGCGATGCCGCCAGGCCCGAACCACCGATCGCGAGGCAGATCCCGGCGCAGCCCCACGCGAGCTCCTCGGAGCCGGCGACCGCGAGGCGCGCCTGCGACTTCGGCTTGTTCGGATCGGGATCCTCGTCGACTCCGGTCAGCTTCTTGCGGCCGTCGACGACCGCGGTCTGCGACAGGCCGAGCGCGCCGGCGGACTTCATCAGCCCCCACGGCATCGACTCTTCGCGATCATGCTTGATCGCGATCGGGCGGACCTGGGTCTTCGCGAACGCGTTCAGCATCTGCCGCACGCCGGAGAACAGGGGATTGTTGTGGAACAGGTCCATGACTAGGCCACCTTCTGCGCGAGCACGCGGCCGAGCCGCTCGTCGCCGTGGAGCGCCTCGAAGGCGCGCGCATCGCGCATCAGCTTCTCGACGGGATAATCGTTGACGAAGCCATAACCGCCGAAGATCTGGACGGCATCGATCGTCGCGCGGGTCACGCAGTCGCCTGCGATCACGCGCGCGCGGCTCGCGGTATCGGCCGCGGTCGCGAGCTGGCGGTCGAGCTGCCAGCCGGCGTGGAGCGCGAGCAGGCGGGCGGCCGCGGCGGTCGTGAGCGCGTCGTCGCGGAGCCGGATCATCGACTCGAACGTGCCGATCGGCTGGCCGAACTGGACGCGCTCCTTGGCGTAGCGCTCGGCGTGCTCCATCGCGGCGACCGCGACCCCGACGGCACGTGCGGCGAGCGAGGCGCGGGCCCACGCGAGGACCTGCTCGACCTTCGCGGCATCCCGCGCGAGCACGAAGTCCGCGGGCACGCGGTGGGCCTCGAGCTGCGCGGTCGCCCAGCGCGCGGCCCGCCAGCCCGACGGGGTGATCGGCGTGACCTGGATGCCCTCCAGCGCGACCAGCGCGAGGGTGTCGTGGGTCGCGAGCAGCACGTGCGAGGCGGCCGCGAGCACCGGCGCGGGGCCGAGCTTGCCGGTGATCCGCAGGTCGCCGCCCTCGGTCGTGACCGCGAGCGTGCCGCGCGAGTCGTGGACGAACGTGGCGAGCTTGCCGGCCACGAGCGCCTCGAACAGCGCGGACTTCGCGGCCGCGCTGCCCCACGCGCCGACCGCGAGCGCGGGCTCGACGTTGCACTCGAGCAGCGCCGCGAGCGCCGCGCAGCCGCGGCCGAGCTCGTGACCGCGCAACGCACGCGTCGCGTGCGAAAACGCGCCTTCGAGCAGGCCACCGGCGTCTGCCGGTACCGCGTCGAGGAAGAAGCCGAGATCGCCCGCGACCTGCGCGAGCTTGTCGGGAGGCGCTCCGGCGCGGTCGGCGTCCGCGGCCCAGGTCCGCAGATCGCGGTCGACGAAGCGCCGCACGGTCTCGACGATCAGCTGCTGGTCGTCATCGAGGGCGAAGTCCATGCCTCGTGTGTAGCGCGTCCCGAGGAAACAGTCAGCAGAGACTGTTATTTGTTACATCCGGTTGCATTCGGCCACGGCGGGCTCGCCGAGGATCGCCAGCAGGTTGTTGCGGTCGAACGGCTTGGCCAGGAACTGCGACGCCGGAATCGGCATGCCCGGGTTGTAGCCGGACATGAATACGACGCGGACGTCGGCGTAGATCCCGGCGATCTCCCGCGCGAGCTCGCGCCCCGACATCCCCGGCATCACCATGTCGGTCAACAGGATGTCGAAGTGCGCGCTACGGGCGATCGCGACCGCCTCGGGGCCGGAGGGCGCCGCGAGCACCTGGTATCCGCCGGCACGCAGCATGCGCTCGGTCAGCCTGCGCACGACGTCATCGTCATCGACGAGCAGCACGGTCCCGCGGGTCGCGCTGACCTCGGTCGCCGCGGTCTCGCTCGCGAGCGAGGTCTTGGGCAGCACGATCTGAAACCTCGTGCCGCGACCGGGATCGGAGGTGACGGAGATCTTGCCTCCGGCGTGCTCGACGATGCCGTGCACCGTCGCGAGCCCGAGGCCGGTACCTTTGCCGATCTCCTTGGTCGTGAAGTACGGTTCGAAGATCCGCGCGATGACCTCGACCGGCATGCCGCTGCCGGTGTCCGCGACATCGATCACGACCTGCTTGGCCTCGGCGGTGACGCGGATCGAGAGTCGCCCGCGACCCTGCATCGCGTCGCGTCCGTTGACCGCGAGGTTCATGATGATCTGTTCGAGCTGGGTCGCATCGATCAACACGTGCTGCGGCTCGGTCGGGACCTCGAGGTCGAGCGCGATGTCCGGACCGAGCGAGCGCGCGACCAGCTTGTCCATCGCGCGGATCGTCGAGGCGAGGTCGATCACCTTCGGCTTGACGACCTCGCGCCGGCTGAACGCGAGCAGCTGCTTGACCAGATCGGCGGCGCTACGCGCCGACTGCGAGATCACGCCGATCTCCTCGGCGGTCTCCGGATACATCTCCTCGATCGCCGTCGCGAAGTTGAGGATCACGAACAGGAGATTGTTGAAGTCGTGCGCGACCCCGCCGGCGAGCTGGCCGATCGAGGCCAGCCGGTCCTGGTGCGCGGCCTTCGCCTGTTGCGCGCGTTCGACGGTGACGTCGTTCAGCACGATCACGGTCTCGCTGCCATCGGCGGACGTGCGCGCATCGACCACGAACGTCGCCTCCGGTGCGCCGACCGTGGTCTGGAGCCGGACGTTGCCGGAGGTCAGGCGCTCGGCTGCGAGCCCCGCGAGTTGCACGACCTCGTCGCCGTTGCGGACCTCGCCCACGATGGCCGCGCGCTGCACGACCCAATCGTTCGCGAGCAGGCAGCGGTGGCGATCGTCGAGCACCACGACGCCGACCGGCAGGCTGGCGACCACGCGCTCGAGCCGGCGCCAGTCCTCGTTGCGGCGCTCCTGCATCTCTTGCACGAGCATCGCGTTGCGGATCGCCAGCGAGGCCTGACTCGCGATCGCACCGAGCAGCTCGAGGTCGCGCTGCACGAACACGTTGTCGGTCGCGATCGAGTCGAGCTGGATGACGCCGAGCCACTCCGTTTCCATGTAGAGCGGGACCGCGATCAACGACCGTACGCCGCGGGCGGACAGGCTCTCGGAGCGCTGCAGCGCGCCACCGTCGTCGATCAGGGTTCGCAGCGATGGCGCGCGCGTCGCCATCATCTCGCTGAGCACGCTGGTCGACAGGGCGTTCGTGATCGGGTCTCCGGCGCGGGTGCGCGCGACCGTCGTCGCCGGCGTCTTCGAGCCGGGTACATAGACCGCGATCGTGCCGCGCTCGGCGCGCAACAGCTGGAAGCAGGTCGCGAGCACGCGCGCGAGCAGCTTGTCGAGATCATGCTCGACCCCGATCGCGCGGGTGAGCTCGACGATCGCGCGCAGCTTGCGCAGCTCGTCCGCATCACTGGTCGCCGGCTTGACCGGATCGAGCTCGAACTGGAGCCGCACGGGGCCGATCAGGAGCTCGTCGCCATCGGCGAGTGGAGCCTCGCTGATCTTGCGCGAGCCGACGAACGTACCGCGCCGGCTGCCGAGATCCCGGACGAGGTAGGTGCCATCGGGCTGGCGCACGACCTCCGCGTGACGGCTCGCCACCATCGGATCATCGAGGCAGACATCGCTCTCCGACCCGCGGCCGATCGAGACGTGCTCGCCGACGGGGTGTCGCCGCTTG
Source organism: Kofleriaceae bacterium (assembly GCA_039922635.1). Lineage (GTDB taxonomy): Bacteria > Myxococcota_A > Polyangia > Haliangiales > Haliangiaceae > JABFXX01. The sequence goes on from JBDTEH010000075.1 coordinate 4,911, forward strand.
GAGTCGACCTGGACCAGGGATGCTGTTGCCACGTTACGTCTAATGAATCGACCACGCGGGCGAGCCGTTCAGCTCGAGGCTGGCGATGCACACACCCGCATACCCGCGGAGGCATCACGCAGCGACGGGCTGGCCTCGTTGCGATTCGCGAGGCTGGCGGTCTTGCGATCGTGGTAGTAGCTGCCCCCGAGGATCACGTAGCTGCCGGGGCGCTCGCCACGAACCCACTCGAACGCGTTGCCGGCCATGTCGGTGACACCGTAGGGACTATTCGACACGGCATGCGAGCCGACCTCGTCGGGCCCCATGTGATCGCGGCCATACGTGATGTCGACGTTCGCGTCGTCGGGCGCCAGCGGAGCGCCCGACGGCGTGTCACGGCCGTCCGCGCCTCGCGCGGCGCGGTTCCATTCGAGCTCCGTACACAGCCGGGCGTGGGGCAGGGCCCCGGTACGGTCGAGCCACGCGGTGTAGCCCTCCGCCTCGCCGGCGGTGATCCCGAGCGCGGGAAACCGCCGCCAGTCCTGGTCCGCGCGCCGATCACGTCCCTGGTAGTGCAGCGGCTGCCCCCACCGTGCGGTGTAGACCGAGCCGATCGGCTGCAGCGTCAACCGCCAGCCCTCGGGTGCGTGCTCGAGCGTGATGCCGCCGGCCGCGCCGCTGAGCGGGATGTGCGGCACGAGCGCGGCACGCTGCACCTCGGGCTGCGCGTCGACATAGCCGAGCCAGTCGCCGAGCGTGACCTCGTCGCGTGCGATCAGGAACGCCGCGGTGTGGCGAGGATGCAGCGGCACGTTCGACAGGAAGTTGCGGCGGGTCTCGTCGTCGGCGGCGCTGCCGAACAGCGACGTGCCGTCGGCGATGAAGATGTAGCCGGCCGGGATCGCCGCCGGTGCGGTGAGCGCGAGCGTGGTCCGCGCGCGGTGCTCGATCAGGACGGGCTCGTGGATGCGTACGTGCTGCGGCGCGGTCACGTCGACCACGTGGAGGCCCGCAGGCAGCGATAGCTCGACGCGGTCACGGCCGGCGGCGCGGCCGTCGATGGCGATCGACCCGGCGGCCTGGACCTCCAGCGTGCCCGGCGCGGTCACGAAGGCGCGGCGAGAGCCATCGGGATCGTAGGCCTCGATGCGGTCGAGGGATTCGTCGCGGAGCTCGGTGTCGTGGACGAGCTCGGCGAGCTCGGTGCGCGCGACGAGGATGTCGCCGAGCATCGCGCGCGCGTCGCCGCGGCTCGGATCCTTCGCGAGCGCGGCCTCGGCTTTGCGCGCCGCGGAGCGATAGTCACGCGAGGCGGCGCCGCGGCGCTCGTTCGTGCGATCCCACAGCGCCTCGCCGCCGGCGTGGTCGAGCGCATCGAAGCGGGCGAACGCCGCGGCGGCGAGCTGGCGCTGCTCGCCATCGGCGACGTGGGCGGTCTCGAGATCGGCGTGCGCCGACGCGAGCACGCGATCGACCTCGCCCTCGAGCCGGTGCGCCGCGAGGTAGCGCTGGATCCCGAACGCGCCGCCCGCGATCACCAGCGCTGCGATCACCGCGCCGCGCCGCATCCACGCGCGCGCGCGGGTCGCGCGCCGCGAGGCGGCGACGAACTCGAGCTCCACCGGGGTGAGGTTCGAGGGATCGAGAGCGAGCGCCTCCGCGAGCCGAGGCCCGCGCCAGGTAGCGTCGCTGCGCCGGCCGATCCGCTGCCACTCGAGGCAGGCCTCGGTGAGGCGTTCGCGGCTCGCACGGTCCTGGGCGTCGGCCTCGAGCCACTCGCGCAGCGTGCCCCAGCCGCGGACCAGCACTTCGTGGGCGACCTCGTAGACCGGGCCGCTCTCGCCATCGTGGACGACGAGCAGCCGGCCCTTGACGAGGGCGGCGAGCGCGCCTTGCGTCCCCTCGCTGACCGCGAGCTCGGCCTCGCCGCGGCGCACGCGCGTGCCGACCGAGGTGACCAGGCGCAGCAGCACGCGGCGCGCGTGCGGGCGATCGGCCGCGGGCATCTCCGCGATCACGCTGTCGGCGTGGCGTGCGAGCGCACCGGCGACGCCGCCCATCGTGTCGAGCACGGCCTGCGTGATCACGCCGCGCTCGCGGTCGCGCGCCTCCCACAGCGACGCGAGCGCGAACGACAGCAGCGGCAAGCCACCGCTGCCGGCCTCGGTCGTGGCGGCGACGAGCTCGTCGATCATCGCGTCCGATTCGAACCTGACCTCGGTGGCCGCCGCGGGGCCGACGATCACGTCGCGGATGCGCTCGGGTGGCAGCGGGCTGACGAAGTACAACACGTGCGAGAGCTCGCGCCCGAACGCGGGCATCGCGATCAGCTTGGACAGGAAGTCCGCACGTGCAGTCGTGATCACGCGGACCCCCGCGGCCCCTTCACTCAACCTCGCGAGCGCGGCATCGAAGGCGGCGACCTCGGCCGGATCGCCGACCGTGACGAGCTCCTCCATCTGATCGATGAACAGCACGAGCCCACCGCTGCCGGCGCGGTGATGGAGCTCGCGCGCGAGCAGGCCCGGATCGTCCGCGATCCGGACCTCGAGGCCCGGCGCGCCGAGCGCGGCGGCGAGCGCGGTGAGCGGGCGGTGGCCCGGGATCACGGTGACCGCACGCCAGGCCCGGCCATCGCCGAGCCCGCCGTCGACGATCGCGGGGACCACACCCGCGCGGCACAGCGAGGACTTGCCGACGCCGCTATCACCGGCGACGACCACGACCGCCTGCGTCCGCAAGCGCTCGACCAGCTCGCCGACCTCGAGCCCGCGGCCGAAGAACACGCCGCGATGCTCGGCCTCGAACGAGCGCAGGCCGCGATACGGGTTGTGATCGAGCCGCGCGGGCTGGTGCCGGCTCGCGTCGAGCTGTTCGAGCGCCTCGCGCAGCTCCTCGCCGCTCGCGAACCGCTGCGCGGGATCGCGCGCGAGGCAGCGGGCCACCAGCGCCGTGACGCGCGGCTCGGCGGCGAGCTCGGGTGCGTCGTGGTCGCGGACGGCGCGGCCGAGCTCGCTCGGTGCGATCGCAGCGAACGGCGGCGCGCCGGCGAGCAGCTCGTAGATCACCGCGCCGAGCGAGTACACGTCGGAGCGCCGCGTCGGTGCGGTCCCATCCCACACCTCGGGGGCCAGGTAGTCCGGGGTGCCGACGCCGACGCCGATCTGCTCGTCGCTGCCCTGGATCCGCGCGAGGCCGAAGTCGACCAGCTTCGCGACGCCGTCCTCCGTGACCATGATGTTCGCGGGCTTGATATCGCAGTGGACGACGCCGTTGCGATGCGCGGCGGCGAGGCCGCGCGCGAGATCGATCGCGATCGGTAGCACCCGCGTCCACGGCAGCGGGCGTTCGATCGCGCCGAGCGGCGAGCCGCGCACGAGCTCGCTGACGATGTACGGTTGCTCGCCGAGCTCGCCGACGCGGTAGATCGCGACGACGTTCGGGTGCTGGATCCGAGCGATCGCGCGCGCCTCCATCAGGAAGCGCTGGCGCGCCGCGGGATCGGGATCGGCGCCGGTGAACTTGATCGCGATCGGGCGCGCGAGCACCGCATCCTCGGCGAGGTAGACCTGGCCCATCGCACCGTGACCGAGCTCGCGGACGATCACGTAATCGTCGAACTCGGGCGGTGGCTCGAACCTGGACCTCGACATCCCCGCGATCAGCGTAGCCCGTTTGATCGCGCGACGACACCCGGCGCATGCCGATCGCTACCCCGAGCAACGCGGCATCCGGCCGAGGCAGATGGCGATGAAGTACTGCATCGCATTGGTCGTGCTCGCGGGTTGTCTCGATGCGAGTGGGCCCCTTGCCAGTACAGCGGATGACCTGAGCTCCGAGAACGGCCTATCGCTCAACGGCCTCTCGTTGAACGGGCTGTCCTTGAACGGGCTCTCGCTCAACGGCACGAGCCTCAACGGCCTGAGCCTCAACGGCTTGGATCTGGGGCTCGCGACCACCAAGTTCACGACCTGGTTCCAGGCCGATCCTGCAGGTAGTGCGCTCCAGCTCGGCTACCTCGCGAAGTGCGCGAAGCCGGCCGGCCAGAACCTGACGTGGACCGATCCGGCGATGCACACGTCGTACACCTGGCCGGGCGAGCTCGGCCTGGCACCGCTGTGGACGAACCGCGCCATGACCGTCGCCGAGCAGCAGGTGATGAGCGCCTGCATGCTGGCGCACGCGAACAAGTTCGGTGTCCACATCCCGATCGCGATCGAGGGGCTCGCGGCGAACGGCACCGTGATCGCCCGCGCTGCGAACGAGCTGACGGTCTACTCGATCCGCGAGGCCGCGTTCTTCGGCAACACGGCCACCGGTGAGGGTGCGTTCGTGTGCCTCGACCACGCCCCGCTCCCTACGGCCAAAAGCACCGCGCGCGCGTGTGCGTTCGATTCGATCGGCACGGGGACCGATGCCGTGTGTCCGCCAATCGTGTTCGCCGGACCGTGCAGCAAGATCTGCACGGCGGATACGACGAAGACCTACTACACCTCGTGCACGTTCAACGGCAGGACGTACGTGCCGCTCGCGACGCGGTTGCAGCCGTCCAGCATCTACGTGTGCGGCGACGGTGTGTGTCAATTCACCGAGCACTGCGGCACCGGCAAGACCTACGACAGCTGCAAGGCCGACTGCGGCGTCTGCCCCTGACAGGGGCCCGCGCGAGCCCCGGCTCAGTACGTGATGTAGGGCCCGCTCGAGGGGGCCGAATCTGCGATCTCGTCCGGCTCGTCGTCGATCACCTGCGAAGTCGTCGCGTTCGAGCCCTGCAGCACGAAGATCTTCACCGCGGATGCCGGGATCCGCGCGTTCGGCGCCACGCGCCGCAAGATCGACAATAAGTTTCGCTGGATATCGTCGACCTCGGTCACCGCCGGTCCGGCCTTGATCATCTTGCCGATCCAGCGCTCCTTGTCCTTTTCGTCACCGATCTCCATCACGCGCAGAAACTCTTCCGAGCTGCCATCGAAGTACTTCTTGTCGCCTGGCTTCGACAGGGCAAGCCCCTCCCGGAGCTTGCTGTCGATCTTGGTCGCGAAAAACAGGGCACAGCCTTTATCAAGTTTCATGATGGCCTTCGTTCGGGGACTAGGATTCGAACCTAGATAAGGGGCACCAAAAACTCCTGTCCTGCCATTAGACGATCCCCGAGTGCGGGCGGCACGATAGCTCCAAAACGTCGATCGCGCTACGTTCGGACTTGCCAGGCCGCGGCGAACCCATTAGCTTCCCTCGCACGAATGGCTGGGTAGCTCAGTGGTAGAGCAGGGGTCTCATAAGCCCTTGGTCGGCAGTTCAACTCTGCCTTCAGCCACCACTTCTTCTAGGAACCGCGACGCTAGGCTACGGCTAGGAACCGCAGGGTCAAGACGTCGGATGCTGGTGGGTAGGGGATTTATGCTGCCCATCTTTCCGTCGCGAGGCGCGCGGCATCGGTGACGCGCGCGCGTAGGTCGCACAGCATCCCAATCCCCGCGCATCACCACGAGATATGTGAGGCCGCCTTCCGGATCGTACAGTCGAGGCGATAGGCACCGCCGCGACGTGGAGCGTTTCTCGGTCGCCTCCTACAACCGACATTACAGTGGCGATGTCAGTGCACGCAGCCTGCATCGGGTATGCGTCGGTCATCGGTCGAGCGGCTCGA
>JBDTEH010000076.1:0-3117 GCA_039922635.1 Kofleriaceae bacterium
GCTCGAGAAGGCCGGTCTCGTCCGCACGAGCGAGCGCGAGGCGGCGCTCGATGCCGCGCCGATCGGCGATGCGCTCAAGCCGACCTCGATCCCCACGCCGACCCAGGAGCAGGCCCACGCGGTCAGCACGATCATCGAATCGCTGCACGGGTCGCTGCACGGGTCGCTGCACGGGTCGCTGCGCGGTCGCGTCCAGCCTGCCGGGGAGCCGCGCGAGCTCGCGCCGTTCCTGTTGCACGGCGTGACCGGCAGCGGCAAGACCGAGGTGTATCTGCGGGTCATCGCCGAGGCGCTCGAGCTCGGTAAGACCGCGCTCGTACTGGTGCCGGAGATCTCGCTGACGCCGCAGCTCGCGGCGCGGTTTCGCGCGCGGTTCGGCGACCAGGTCGCGATCCTGCACTCGGGGATGTCGGATCAGGCGCGGCTCGGCGAGTGGTCGCGGCTGCGGCGTGGCCAGGCGCGGATCGCCGTCGGCGCGCGCTCGGCGGTGTTCGCGCCGCTGGCCGAGCTCGGCGTGATCGTCGTCGACGAGGAGCACGACGGCTCGTTCAAGCAAGAAGAGGGCGTGCGCTATCACGCGCGCGATGTCGCGCTCGTGCGCGCGCAACGCGCGGGCGCGGTCTGCGTGCTCGGCTCTGCCACGCCCAGCCTCGAGAGCTACCACCACGCGGAGCTCGGCCACTACAAGCTGCTGGTGTTGACCCAGCGCCCGACCGCGCAGCCGATGCCCAGCGTCGAGGTCGTCGATCTGCGCACCCACGTCCCCGACGGCGAGGCCATGCTGTCGTCACCCCTGCGCACCGCGATCGGCGAGACCCTCGCGGCCGGCGATCAGGTGATCCTGTTCCTCAACCGGCGCGGGTTCTCGACGTTCGTGATGTGCCGCGCGTGCGGGCACTCGTTTCGGTGCACGAACTGCTCGGTGTCGTACACGTACCACCGGTCGAACGACCGGCTGACGTGCCACTACTGCGGCAAGGTCGAGCGCATTCCAGAGCAGTGCCCGAAGTGCAAGGCGCACGACACGATCGTGCGCAAGGGCCTCGGCACCGAGAAGATCGCGGAGTCGGTCGCGCTCGAGTTCCCGCAGGCGCGCGTCGCGCGGCTCGATCGCGATGTCGCGAGCGGCGCCAAGGCCGAGGTGGTGCTGTCGCGCGTCGCCCGCCGCGAGGTCGATATCCTCGTCGGCACGCAGATGGTGACGAAGGGCCACGACTTTCCAGGCGTGACGCTGGTCGGCGTGCTGTGCGCCGACACGGGCCTCGATCTCCCTGATTTTCGCGCGTCGGAGCGGACGTTCCAGCTGCTCGCCCAGGTCGCCGGCCGGGCAGGGCGCGGCGAGCGTGCGGGCCGCGTGATCGTGCAGACCTATCGACCCGGCGCGTCGGCGGTCGTGGCGGCCGCGGCACACGATTACCTGGCGTTCTTCCGCGCGGAATCGGCGGCGCGCGAGGAGCTGCACTATCCGCCGCACGGGCGCCTGATCGTCGTGCGCGTCGACGGGCGGGACGAGCAGGCGGTCGCCGGTGTCGCGCGCAAGCTCGCGAAGGCCGCCGAGGCGGTCGCCGCGCACGCCGAGGTCGCCGGCACGGTCGAGGTGCTCGGCCCGGTCCCCGCACCGCTCGAGCGGCTACGCAACCGGACCCGCTGGCAGGTCTGGTTGCGCGGCACCGATCGCACCGCGCTACGCCGGGTTGCGCGTACCGTCGCGGCGACCGAGGTGAGCGGGAAGGTCCGTGTCCAGCTCGACGTCGACCCGATGTCGGCCTTGTAGACACGCCTGGCAGCGGAAGTCTCGGGGGACGTCGGCTCGACGCAAGCCTCGCGCCGATCGGGATGATCCTAGCGCTGCTGACCGTCGTCTCGAACGACCGGCGCGGCCACGGGGCCGAACGGCTTGGCCTCGCGATCCCCGCAGCCGCTCGGCCCGCTGCACGCGACCGTCGATGGCCGGCTCGACGACCGGATCGGCGGCGGGCCGGCGCGTGCGGCGTTCGCGAAGTCGGACCTCGGCGAGGTCGGCCTCGCGCTCCGCGTGCCAGGCGATCGCGAGTACTGGCCGCGGATGTTCGCGGGGGGCGGCCCGTACGCGCGCGGCGCGCTGCTCGACGCCGGCGGCGAGCCCGCGATCTCGGTGACGGCGGGGCTCGCCCTGTACGGCGCCGACTGACCTAGCTGTGCGATACTCCGGCGGTTTCCTTGGACGCCGTTGCCTCGCTCGTGCTGATCGTCGCCGACCCCGACCGGGCCGGCGAGCTGACGAGCGCACTCGCGGCGCCGCTGCCGCAGGGCGCGATCGAAGTGCTGGTGTCGAGTGGCGGCGACGACACGATCGATCTGTTTCACGCGCGCACGCCGCCGGTCGTCGTGATCACCGCGACGCTCGACGTTGGTGACGCGACCTCGTTGATCGACACGCTCCGCGGGATGGTGCCGCGCGCGAACGTGGCGTTCGTCGTGGTCGGCGACGACGCCGGGCCGATCCGGACGCCGCTCGACGCGATGGAGATGAGCCCCGATCGGTTCGTGTCGCGTCCGCTCAGCGAGAAGGCGGTGCGGTTCGCGGTCCAGAGCGCGCTCGAGGTCGTCGCGCTGCGCACCACGCGCCCGACCCAGGAGGCGTTCGCGCCACCGCGCGCGATCACGGAGCAAGGCGTGGGCATCCGCGGCGCTGTCCCGGCGAACGTCGATGACGATCCGACCGCGGCACGGGCCGCGATGCGCGCGCGCTGGGAGGCGATCGCCGACTCGATCGGCGACGGCGACGGCGGCGCGGACTCGGGCTCGGACTCGGGCTCGGGCTCGGGCTCGGGCTCGGGCTCGGGCTCGGGCTCGGGCTCGGGCTCGGGCTCGGATGACGAGCTCGGCGATGACGTGCTCGACGGCAACGCCGCGGCCATGGAGATCCAGCCGCGCAGCCGCGAGCTCGATCCGGCCGCACCCGCGCAGGCCTGGGGCCCGGGCTCGACCGACGTCCCGCGCCGCGAGCCGACTCTGATCATCGCGGGGCCCGACCTCACCGGACCGACCGCCGCCCCGACGCGGCCGCACCCCCCGAGCGATCCGCCACCGGTGGTCGCGCGGACGACCTCGGATCCGGCGCCCGGCGAGCTCGAT
>JBDTEH010000077.1:0-10605 GCA_039922635.1 Kofleriaceae bacterium
GCCGCTGCCGCTGCCGTCGGGCGGCGCATCGCTGAACTTCAGCGGGTAATCGACCTCGACGGTGTCGCCGTCGCCGAGCGGCGGCAGCTCGAGCGTCTGCAACGTGGAGCGGATGCAATCGTCGAGCTTGCTCGATAACGCGTGGTGGTCGTCGTCGAACAATTGCTTCGCGTCGATGATCGTGCCGATGTCCGGGTCGCCGGTGAGCGTGAAGTGCGCGTGGATCTCGAGGTGATCCGCACCGAGCGTCGGGCGGGCGTCACCGTAGCAATCGGCGAGGAACGGCAGCACCTCGTGCATGGCGCCGCGGATCGTGTCCTTGTCCATGTCGCCGTCCTGGCCGGACCCAGCGCCTCGATCACGCGTCGAGGCACCCGACGAGTCGCCGGGGCCGAGCGAGGAGTGGTGCGCGGCGCGGGTGGCCTTGCGTCCCGCCTGTGCGGCGGCGATGTGCTCGGCGAGCGCGCGGCGCTCGTCGGGGCCCGCGAGCTTGCGAACGTGGCGAGGCGGCGGTGACAGCGCCGGCGCGGTGGGGGCCGAGAGCTCCGCGGTGGGGGCCGCGTTGGCCGCCGCGGAGCCGGCGAGCGCTGGCGCGGCACGATCCGGCGTGCGCGGATACCAGTGCCAGACCAGGCCTGCGGCGACGACGGCGATCACGGCTGCGATCACGAGCTTGTTCACGATGACGACTCCCAGGATGACGGGTGCGGTGTGCGCCGGCGGGGCGGCGAGCGGTGCGAGCGAGGCGAGCCAGGCGCGGCGGTCGCCGTGGCTACGAGCGTCGAGCTTGCGGCGCAGCCGTTCGAGCGCCTGCTTGTGGCGGCCGCGCACCGTCGGCTCGGGAACCCCGTCGCGGCGTGCGATCGCGGCGAACGACTCGCCGTCGAAGTAGTGGCGGAGCAGGGTGGTCCGATACGGATCGTCGAGCGCGAGCACGAGCTCGACGAGCGTGCGAAACGTCTCGGCGCGCGCGACGGTGTCGGCGGTAGACGTGGCCGGCGGCATGATCGCCGAGAGTGCGTCCTCGCGCCGCGCCCGCCGGCTGGCGCCGCGGTGCGCCATCCGGCTCGCGTTCTGCAACACGCGCGCGAGCCACGGCCTCGCCGGCAGCTCCGGATCGGGCGGTGACCGCAACGCGGCGACAAAGGTGTCCTGGACCGCGTCGTCCGCCGCCGCGCCTCCGACGAGCTTGCGCGCGAGGTCGCGCAGCCAGTCGGCGTGCGCCAGCAGGGCGGCAAGGTCGGCGGTCTCGCGCATCTCGAGAGGACTATGCCGCCGGCGGGCCCGCCGTTGCCGAAATCGTCATGTGGGCTCGGTCGGCCGCGCCCGCAGGTACGCGCGGCTCACGCTCCACACGTAGATCGCGGCGAGCGTGACGAGGCACGCGACGCCGAGCAGGACGTAGCGATGGACGAGCTGCGTGGTCGACCAGCCGTAGACGTCCTGGAGCTTCGACGGGTCCGACTGCCCGACCCCCTCGATCTCGCCGAACGGGATCACGTCGGTGTCGGAGCGCGCCGACCACCAGGTCGCGAAGGTGTCCACGAACGCGGCCGCGCCGATCACGAGCAGGCCCCAGCGCAGGCCGTGCTCGCTCAGCTTGTCGACGAAGAAGCACGCGATCAGGAGCGTGCCGATCACCATCGCACCGCCATCGCCGCCGAACGTGATCCACGTCTGTGCCTCGTCGATCGGCGCGCGCGTCCCGGCGAACTGGAGCAAGGCAAGCGCGAGCCCGACGAGCACGATCTCGAGCCGCGCGCGCTTCCAGCCATAGACCACGATGCCGAGCTCGAGCGCGAGCACCATCAGCCACACCAGGCCGCGGGTCTCGGGCACGAGCGTCTTCCACAGGCCGGGCAACGCGCCGAATCCGCACCACCACGCGGTCACGGCGTGGCCGAGCTCGTGGATGATCATCGACAGGAACGTGCGCTGGAGCATGTGCCCGAGCGGCCACGCGTGAAACGCGACCGCGAGCGCCAGCGCCGCCGGGATCGCGATCGCACGGACCTTCCACTCGAGCCGCTCGTCGTCCACGAGCCTCCAGCATACCGGTCGGTCGAACGCTCCGCGAGAGGTTCGTGCCGGTCGGCTCGGCGCGGCGCCGCGAAGTTGATACCGTTGGCCATGGTGTCGTCACTCCGGGTCGCGGGCCAAACCGATGTCGGGCGCAAGCGCGAACACAATGAAGATGCATTCGCGATCGTCGACCTCGGCGATCCAACGCGGGCCGCGACCGGCGAGATCGACGGCACGGGGAGGCGCGTGGTGCTCGCCGTGTCCGATGGCATGGGTGGCCACCAGGCGGGCGAGGTCGCCAGCGCGATCGTGATCGCGACGCTGATCGAGTCGCTGACCGCGCACGCGGCGGAGCCACCGGATCGAGCGCTCGAGCTCGCGGTGCGCGATGCGAACCAGGCCGTCCGCACGGCGGCGCTCGCGCACGACAAGCAAGGCATGGGCGCGACGCTGACCGCGGTGATGATCGACGGCGAGGACGCGTGGATCGCGGAGATCGGCGACTCGCGCGCGTACCTGCTGCGCAACGGCCAGCTCCGCCAGCTCACGCGCGACCAGAGCTTCGTCCAGATGCTCGTCGATATCGGCGCGCTCACGGTCGAGGAGGCGAAGACGTCGCCGCGCAAGAACGTCATCCTGCAGGCGATCGGCACCGCGCCGACGCTGACCGCCGCGATCGGTCGGCTGCTGCTACGCCGCGGCGACCGGCTGCTCGTGTGTTGCGACGGGCTGTCGAACGAGCTGTCCGACGCCGAGCTCGCGACACTGATCGCGGAGCCCGACCCGGCCGCCGCCTGCGGCCACGCGATCGCCGCGGCCAACGCGCACGGTGGCAACGACAACATCACGGTGATCATCGCTCACGTCGGTGGCGATGGGATTCCGGAAGCTGCGATGGACGAGCACATCACGGCGACGTATCGCGTCGTCCAGGACTACGGGATCTCCTAGCGGCCGTAGCGGCCGTAGCGGCCGTAGCGGCCCTAGCGACTGTAGTTGAGCCACACGTGGAGCGCTCGGAAGTCTGCGCCAGTCGCCGCGTCCGCGAGCGCCTGTCCGCCGCCGAGCTTGCCGAACGTGAACGAGCCGCCGATGGCGAACGCGGGATCGAGCTTGACGAGCGCGTTGACGCCGAGCGGCACGAGGAACGTGTCGCCGAACTTCGAGAAGCCGCCGAGCGGCCCCTTGACGCCCGTGCCGACCCCGGCCGTCACGACCGGTGACACGTTGTAGCTGAGCCCGATCGGGACGTAGAGCTGGTCGCCATTCGGGACCATCGCGTCGCGCTTGTCGAGGCCGGTGAACACCGACGGATTCACGGTCAGCGCGAGCCGCCCGGAGCTCAGCTTGGTCTTGATGCCGAGCTTGAGGTTGACGAACGAATCGGCGAGGTCGAGCGAGTACAGGCCCCCGACCAGCGCCATCGAGGCATCGCCCGCGAGCACCGAGTACACCGCCTCGCCACCGACGTTGTTGTACACGTGCGCGCAACCATCGCTCGTCCCCGTCACGCACAGTCCGAGCCCGGCGCCGCCGCGGAACCCGGTCGTGCCGAACGTCGAGTGGATCAGCGAGAACGTCAGATCGTGGGTCGCACCCACCGAGATGTCCGGCGCGATCGAGACCGGCTTGGCGATCGTGCCGGCCCCGACGTTGGTCTCGAGGTTGAGCTGGACGAACAGCCCGCCCGAGGCGAGCGTGAGCCCGCCAGCGTGAGCCGTGCCGGCGAGGAGGAGGACGACCGCGATGGACTTCACGCCGGCATCCTACACGCAGTGCGTCGCCGGCGTTCGTTATGGAGTTCGTGTTCAGCGCCGGCGCCGGCGCCGTGCGATCACGAGCCCGGTCGCCGCGAACAGCAGCAACGAGCCGCCCGCGTTGCCACGGCTCGACGAGCAACAGCCGCCGCCTTCACCGCCATTGTCCGGGTTCGCGACACAGGCGCCGGTGGTCGAGTCGCAGGTCTCGTCCGCGGTGCAGGTACCGCCGCAGGTCGGATCGATGATCGTCACCGTGACGGAGTCGCTGGTGTGGTTGATCGCATCGTAGGCGGTCGCCGCGATCACGTGCGAGCCAGGCGCGAGCGTCGCGGCGGTGGTGAAGGTGTACGGCGACGTCGTCGAGCTGCCGACGACCGCGCCGTCGACCGAGAAGTCGACGCGCAGGACGCCTTCATCGTCGGTCGCCGTCGCGTCGACCTCGAACCCGGCCTGGACGCTGGTGCCGGTGATCGGCGCCGTGATGTGGACGACCGGCGGGACCGTATCGACGGGCGCGGCTCCGACGCCGACGGTCGCCCACGCGAGGCTGACCGCACCCTTCGCCGCGCCGGGGTAGAGCTCGTTCGCGACCTGCTCGGTCGCGGTGCGGGCCTGCGCGAAGTTGGTGTTCGGCATGAAGTAGCCCTGGGTCAGCGCGCGCTGCCAGATCGCGCCGGCCTTGTCGATGCCGATGCCGATCGCGGTGTACGGCGTCTTGTGGCGCGGGTGGCTGCCGCCCTCGCTGAGCAGGTAGAACGCGAGGTTCGCGATGCCGGAGTTGAAGTGCACGCCGCCGAAATCGCCGTCCTGGGTGTCCGGCAGCATCAGCCGCTCGGGGTAGTAGTCCGAGGAGCTGTACTGATTGTTGTAGAGCGGCGCGTCGAGCGTCGGGTTCGACATGTAGCGCAGCGCATCGCCGGGCGTGCTCGGCGTGTAGACGTCCTCGCCGACGAGCCAGGTGTTCGCGCTGACCGCGCCGGCATGGTGCTCTTCGACCACTGCGCCCATGATGTCGCTGCTCGCTTCGTTGAGCGCGCCCGACTCCATCTCGTAGACGAGGCCCGCTGTTGCACCCGTCACGGCGTGCGTGAGTTCGTGGGCGGTGACATCGAGCGCGCGCGCGAACTCGCCGAACTGGGTGCCGTCGCCATCGCCATAGACCATCTCCTTGCCGTCCCAGAACGCGTTGTCGCCGTTGCCGCCGCCGAAGGTGACGTGAACGATCGACTGCAGCTCCGCGCCCGCGTTGTCGTACGAGTCGCGCTGAAACAGATCGTGGTAGACGTCGTACGTGATGCCGGTGTTGTCGAACGCGAGCGTGCCGATCGGCTCGGTCGGCGCCGTTGCCTCGTTGCCGAGCAGCGTCACCGAGATCGATCCTGGCCCCTCGAAGTCGGCGCCGTTGCCGGTGTAGATCGAGCGATTCTTGACCGGCTGGATCAGCGGGTGGCGCGCGACCATGGTCCCGGTCGTCGCGTCGATGTAGACGAGATCGTGGACCAGCGCGTGCTGCGCGCGGACATCGACCTGCCACGCGAGGTGGACGTCGCCGTCGGCATTCGTGATCACGTAGACGAGGTCGGTGGCGCCGGCGGTCGCCGCACCCTTCGCGGTCTCGGTGCGCGCGGTCTCGGCGGCGTAGCTCGCCGCGATCGACGGCGCGACCGGTAGCGCGCTGACGTCGCGCGCGCTGTTGGTGACGCCCGCGATCGTGCCATCCGCGGCGACGTGCACCGCGATGCGGCCGCCGACCACCGGAAGGTCGTTCGCGCGCTGGTCATAGATCACGTGGGTCATCCCGATCGCGTCGTGGCTGACCCGCGTCGCGATCAGCTCGTTCGCGGGGACCCCGATCGAACGCGCGATCTCGGGGAGCGCGGACGATAGCGCCAGGTCGACATCGCCGAGCGTCTGGATCGGCGCGAGCGCGTGGCCGAGCGTGCCATGCACGAAGTAGGGCTTGCCATCGCCCGCGTGATCGAGGCGATCGATCCGGAAGGTGGCCGCGGGCGGCGCGCTATCGCCACCCGCCACACAACCCGCGACGCACAGCAGCAAGAATCGAGCGACGTGCTTCATGTGTATCCTCTACGCTCGAACATCCGCTGGGCTGCCCTCGCGGCGAACGATTCGCGTGCAATATCGAATGACGCGTTCGCCACGCGTACGCATCATCGCCAGCACGGTCTGGCAAAGCGCAGCAAACTGCGCAATTCGTGCTTACCGGCGGCGGCGGCGGCGGCCGAGCAGGAGCGTGACGCCGAGCACCGTCAACAGATTTCCGGTGCGCAGCGGGCCCGCATCGCAGCAGCCGCCGGTGTCCATGCCACCCGTGTCGTCTCCACCGGTGCCGGCGTCACTGCCGTTACCATTACAAGTGCCGGTGTTCGCGACCAGCGCGGGGAACGGCGTGTTGGTGATCCCGGTGACCGCGACGTTGTCGATCGTCCAGCCGCCCGCGCCCGACGCTTCGTCGCTCCCGATCCGGAACCGCAGCAGGAACGTCTGGCCCGCGAGCTGGGTACCGAAGGCGAGCGTGACCGGATCGGTCGCCGGGTTCGCCGGGTTCTTGCCGGTGAACGCCTGGCGCCCGCCGATCGGATTGTTCGAGGTCGTCGTGATCGCCGCGGTGTAACCGGGCGTGACGCCGGTCAGCGTCGTGACGTCGGCCCACGTCGTGCCGTTGTCGGTGGAGAGCTCGATCACGCCGCCGTCGTACGCGGCGTCGCTGAGCTCGAAGTCGTAGGTGTGATCGAACGTGACCGTCACCGGGTCGGTCGCGCTCGCGATCAGCGGCGGCGAGGTCAGCTGGACATCGCCGAGCGACGCGAGGTCGTCGCCATGCCATGCGCCGTCGAGCGCGGTCTCGCGGACGTGCGTCCACGCGGTGGTGGCCGTGCCGGCCGCGGTCCACACCGACGAGCGCGCGTCGAACGTGTCGGTCGCCGAGGCATCGAGCTGATCGCCGGCGGCGAGCGCCACCGCGAGCGGCACGGTCAGGTTCGTGCACGCCGCATCCGACATCAGCGAGATGTTGAAGTCCCCGGCGAGCGGGCCGGTCGCGGACGCATCGAGCGCGACGTCGACGGTGACCGTGGTCGCGGCACCGGGCGCGAGCGCCGCGATCGTCGAGGTCGCGTTGGTCAGCGTGAGGCCGGGCGTGTCAGAGGTCACGGCGACCGCCAGGTCGGTCAGCGCCGCGGCGCCCGGGTTCGAGATCGGGATGGTCAAGTGTGCGGTCCCGCCGGCAACGAGCGTGGTGTCGGTGTCGCAGCTGGTCACCGGGTCGAGCGTGATCGCGCCGGCCGCGATCCGCCCCTTGAGATCGGAGCTCTCGACGATGCCGCTGTTATCGGCGCTGTTGCGGTCCTGCGACACCGCGCAGCTGCCCATGCCGTGGCGCGCGAACGCCAACGCGATCGTGTGCGCGTCGTCGGCGCTCGCGGCGCCGGCGGCCGTGGTGAGGGCATCGCGCGACTCGGTCGGCGTGGTATCGGGCGGCGTCATCAGCAGCCCGGCGACGACGTACTTCGCCATCTTCGCGCGCGAGTCCGCCCACGAGGTGCCGGCCTTCTGGAGCGAGATGTACGCGTCGAACAGGGTCTCCGCCCAGATCTCGCCCATGTTGTGCGCCTCGGCGTTGTTGCCGAGCGTGAGAAAGCCCGCAGGCAACGCGACGCCGGTCATCATGTGGCGGAACGACAGCGAGTTGATCGCGGGGATGACGCTGTAGGGCGCGCGCCGGATGCCGTAGTACGCGGCCGCGGAGCTGAAGCTGACCGTCGAGTAGATCCCGATCGGCCAGGCGCCATCGAGGTTGTCGCCGTCGCGGACCATCATCAACAGCGCGTCGAAGTCGGCCCAGCCCTCGCTCATGCCGCTGCACACGCTCGCGCCGCAGTCGCTGAGCCGGTGGTGCACGTAGTGTCCGAACTCGTGCGCGACGACCGAGTTGTCGAGGTCGCCGTCGAGCTCGACGCCGGTAGCGCGCGACATCGCGGCGGTGCCGAGCGCACCCTTGATCGTCGCACCATCGGCCATCGTGACGGACAAGATCGGGATCGTGATCGCCGTGGTGATCGTCGTGTCGTCACCCATCGCGAGCGGGGCCGTGCTCGCGTTGTTGTTGACGACGATCATGCCGGTACCGCCGGCGGTCTGGACGTCGAGCGCCTTGGTCTTGTAGCTGCAGGTGCCGCGATCGACGACCACGATCTTGCCGCTCGCGCTGGCGTCGAGCGCCGTACACGCGTCGGTCGCCGGCGCGGTCGCGTCGTTCGCGAGTGCGAGCGTGCCGCCGAGCGTGAAGTTCGTCGGCCCGAACGCGGCGACGCCGGTCGCCGGCGAGGTCGCCGCGGCTGTGAGCGCCGTCGTGGTGGTGCCGGTCCACAGGTAGACCTGCATGCGCGGCGACATGCCGTCGGCCGGCGTCGACATGTTCGCGTTGTTGAGCTGGCCGGCGAGCGCGCTGTCCTCGGCTTCGGCGTGCAGTGGATCGCCCTCGACCCCGCCGCGACCGTAGTTGCTGAGCTGCGCGTTCGCGGCGGTCTCCGTGAAGCCGTTGTCGTACCAGAAGTCGTGCAGCCAGTTCATCGTGTAGAACAGCTCGGTGATCGCGGCCATCTGCTGATCGGGCGACGACAGCGGCTCGGCGGTGACGTTGTACGTGCGATCGAACACGCCGGGCGCGGTGACCGAGGCGCGGAAGTCGCCGGCGGACAGGCCATCGGGCGCGTTGAAGTCGGTGTACGCGTCGACGCTGTTGCCGTTGGTCTCGGTCGCGTTCGCGGGCAGCCACGGATCGTTCAGGTGGTTGGTGCCCTCGACGCTGATCAGGCTCGGCGCGACGAACGGCGGATACACGGACGACGGCACGCCGAGCGGGTTCGGCGTGTAGTCCTGTAACGGGCCATCGGCGGGGTGATGCTCGCCGGTGGTCTCGCCCCACACGCGGTACTGGAACGCGTCGTGCTCGACGAGGCTCCGCTGCGACAGCACGCGGCCGGTATCGGCGGCGGTGACGGTGTGGAACGCGTCGCCGTCGACCGTGCCGTTGCTCGCGTACGCCTCGGTGACCCACGCGGCGATCAAGGTGTCGCCATCGCGGTGCCAGATCTTCTTCGCGGTCGCCTGGTGGACGTCGATCGAACCGCTCTTGCCCGCGAGGAAGCGGGCGTGGCGCTGCAACATCGCAGGTTGGAACGTCGTCTTGTAGTTGTGGCCGACCGCACGCGCGATCGCCGCCGTGTCGGTATCGACGAACCGGGCGGCCGCGCGGGGCGCCTCGCGACCGACCATCGTGCCGCTGATCGCGACGAGCTCGCCGTTCGCACGGACGAACACGTGGAGCTCGCCGTGCTCGACCTCGATGCCGTCGAGGTCCTGGCGCAGCCGCACGATCGTGCCGCCGAGCACCGGGACCTCGCCGAGCGGGACCAGGTCGGGCGCGCTGGTGACGCCCCAGGCCGGCGCCAGGCGCAACGCCTGGGCGATCGCGATCTCGGTCGCGGTCGCGCCGGGCAGGGCAGGGCCACCGCGCAACAACCGCGGCACGCCGCGTTCGTCGACGGAGATCGGGGTCGCGCCGAGCGCGATCGCGGCCGCCGCGGGTGAGCCAAACAACGCGGCGACCGAGGTCGTCCTCGCCGGTGGAGCCGCGTCACCGCCGCAACCGACCGCGACCAATGCACTCAAGAAACCGACCACCCAGGCTCGTGTGTTCACGGCGCGGACCGTATCAACCGCGCACCGGATACAGTACGTACCTGACCTCCAGCTGCTGATGTCTAGATGCTCCGAGTCCTCACCACCCTGACGTGCGGCCTGACGTGCAGCGCCATGCTCGTGGCGTGCGTTGCGGTGGATCCGATTCATCCAGAGTTTCCGCCGCCCGAGCGCGGCCGCGCGCCGTGCACCTACGCGCCGATCGTCGTCGACGCCGCCGCTGCGGTCGCGTCGGGTGCGGGGCTCGCGGTGCTCGAGACCTCGTCGCAGGGTGCGGCGATCAAGGACGCGGGTGGCGCGCTGTTCACGCTCGGCACGGTCGTGTTCCTCGGTGCTGCGATCTGGGGAGCCGTGCAGCACGCGGCGTGCGAGCACGCGGATCAGTACTGCTTCGCGAGCGCGACCGGGCTCGAGTGCACGGATTCGCGGGTCGAATGCGAGCGCCGGCGCGACGAGCTGTCGGCGACCGCCGCGTGCATCGCGCGCTGACTACTTGATCGCTTCGCGCATCAGCCGCGCGAAGCCCTCGGCGGCGGCCGCGGCGATCGCGGCGATCACGGCGCGGTCGAGTGCGGTGCCCGCGACCACCAGCACGGCGATGATCCGGTCGCGCGCGATCAGCGGCGTGACCACGAGCTCCCCGCGGGTCAGCCCGAGGGTGACGAACAACAGCTGGTCGACCGGCCCGAGTGCGCCGGCGTCCGTACCCTGCTGCTGCTTGGAGCGCAGCGCGGCCTCGAGCGCGCCGGCGACCGGCACGGCGAGCGGCGGGATCACCCGGCCATCGCGACGGAAGCTCGTCCAGCTCACCGCGACGTCGCCGCGCGGGGTCAGCAACACGGCCGCCTCGGCGTGCTGCACGAGGTGGGAGACCGCCTCGATCGCGAGCTGCGCGACGCGCTCGCGGTCGGACGTGCGCAGCATGTCGAGGAGCGCGCCGGCATCGATCAGCGTGCCAGACCGCGGCGTGATCGGACCGGTCTGGGTGCGCGGCGCCGCGCTCATCGGTTCGAGGTACCGCCGGCGCTCGTCGTTGCCGTTGCGCGCGGGGAGGGGGCCCGCGTCGTCGAGCCGCAGCGGCTCGACCTCGAGCGCGAGC
>JBDTEH010000078.1:0-3053 GCA_039922635.1 Kofleriaceae bacterium
GATCACGTCGCCGGCGAGGCACGTCATCCCACCGAGCTTGTACGTATGCGGCTTCGCACCCGGCTCGCCGGCGCCGACGATCATCGGCCGGTACGGCATCTCGAGCACGTCCGGCATGTGCGCGGTCGCCGAGGCCCGGCTCGCCCGCGAGGAGCTCGGCGGCGAGGTCCACGCGTACGCGCCCGCGTACTCCGACAGCGAGATGGCCGAGCTGGTCACGCTCGCCGATCACATCGTGCTCAACTCGCCCGCGCAGTGGCGGCGCCATCGCGCCGTGATCGCGCGCGCGGGTCGCTCGGCCGGGCTGCGCGTCAACCACGAGCATCAAGAGGTCGAGGTCGCGCTCTACGATCCGGCCGGCGCGTGCAGCCGGCTCGGCACGACCCGCGCGAACGTCACCGCCGAGGACCTCGACGGGCTCGACGGCCTGCACTTTCACACGCTGTGTCAGACCAACAGTGATGCGCTCGAGCGCGCGGTCGGCGCCTTCGAGGCGAAGTTCGGCGACTTCATCCCGCGCATGAAGTGGGTCAACTTCGGCGGCGGTCATCACATCACGCGGCCGGACTACGACGTCGACCGTCTCGTCCGGGTCCTGCGCGCGTTCCGCGACAAGTGGCACGTGCCGGTCTATCTCGAGCCCGGCGAGGCCGTCGCGCTCGGCGCCGGCGTGCTCGTCACGCAGGTGATGGACACGTTCCATAACGGCATGGACATCGCGATCCTCGATACCTCGGCGACCGCGCACATGCCCGACGTGCTCGAGATGCCGTACCGGCCGATGATCGTCGGCGCGGGCGAGCCCGGCGCGAAGCCCCACACGTACAAGCTCGGCGGCATGACCTGCCTCGCCGGCGACGTGATCGGTGACTACTCGTTCGATCGCCCGCTCGCGATCGGCGACAAGCTGGTGTTCCTCGACATGGCGCACTACACGATGGTCAAGACCACGACGTTCAACGGCGTCCGGTTGCCGTCGATCGCGACCCACGATCCCGCGACCCGGCAGATCACCGTGCACCGCCGGTTCGGCTATCGCGACTACCGCGACCGGCTGTCGTAGCGACAGTAATGTCACGACTTTCCGCCGCGCTGCCGTCGCACGTGTCGCAAGTCACCGACATTCCAGGATCCGAGCCGGCACCGGCCCTGCTGTAGGGGCCGGCATGCGCTTCCTGCTCGTGTTACTTCCGCTCGCCGCATGCTGGCGCCTCGACATCGGGGATGATTATCCGCCCCCGCATTCGATCCACGGCGATCCCGATGCGTCGGTTCCGCCCGACGCGGCGGCGTGCTCGGCGTGCACCAGCGATCAGCTGTGCGTCGAGCTCTTCGATGGCACGTGCGGGTACGCCGGCGTGAGCTGCGTGCCGATCACGGTCGCCGGCTGTGCGCCGAGCAGCGCGGCGTGCTCACCCGAGTGCGAGCAGGCCTACTGCAAGCCCGAGCACGAGATCTATCAGTGCCAGTACCGCAACGGCTGCAGTCCCGATCCGCACGCGTTCACCTGCTACGGCCCGTAGTCGGTTCGTCCGGCCGAAGCTCGGACACGAACGTCCGTCGACCGGACGGCTCGGACACTCGCGCGCGTGAATTCATCGTGTTGCGCGTGGCGCGCGCGGTGCACTACGCCGCGCCATGCGTGAGCCCCATCCGACGATCGCCGTTCGCTACGACCACTTCACCCGCGAGATGACCCGCCTGCTCGGCGGCCGCTGTTGCGAGTGCGAGCTCCCCGGGCTCGAGGTGATGCTCGCGCGCGCGCACGCGCAGTTCGTCGCCGCGTTACCGCACCTCGAGCAACTCGAGCGCGGCTGCACGCGCGCCGAGCTCGGCGCGCTGCAGTGCGCGTTGATCGACAAGGCCGGGTTCGCGTTGTTCGCGGTCGTGGTCGCGGTCGCGAGCGAGATCGGCATGTCGCTGACCGAACCCGCGCGGCTCGACGCCGGTCGGATCGCCGCGTTCGAGATGATGGTGCAGCTCGCGCCGTTTCTCGACGAGCCAGACGCGGCCGCACACGTGACGTTCATGTCGCCGGTGCTCGACTGCGACGGAGAGATGGTCGCGGACCATGCGAGTTAGTCATGCTAGCTTCGAGACGATGCACGTCGCTGCGCAAGACAACCTCGTGGTCATGCATGGCGTGTCGTGGGAGACGTACATGCAACTCGACCACGATCGTGGTGGCGACAAGTGGCCGCGCCTCGCGTTTCTCGACGGCGAGCTCGAGATCATGAGCCCGCACGGTAGAGATCACGAGCTGCGTAAGACCCTCCTGGCGCGGTTTGTCGAGGCCTTCGCCGAAGAACGCGGCATCTCGTTGAACGGCTTCGGTAACACCACGTTTCTGGATCAGATCCGGCAAGCAGGGCTCGAACCGGACGTCTGCTACTACGTCGGGGCTGGAGATCCACCGCGCGATCCACCACACATCGCGCTCGAGGTCGCGATCACGAGCGGTGGCATCGACAAGCTCGAGATCTATCGCCGCCTTGGCGTGAGTGAGGTCTGGTTCTGGATCGACGAGACCCTCGCGATCTATCAGCTCGGCCACACCGGATACGCGCAAGCGACCTCGAGTCAGCTGCTCCCGGCGCTGGACATCACAACGCTCGCGACCCTCGTGCGGACGACGAACCCCTCGAAGCAAACCGAAGCCGTCAGGGCGTATCGCGAAGCCCTGCGCGCAACGAGCACCTTGGCTTGAGCCAGGGACGCCGGTACCTCGAGGTACCGGCCCACCTCGGTCCAAGATCGGGCGGCGGGATGTGAGCGTGCCGGTGCGGTGCCACGTTTCACGGGCCTGGCGCGGCACGCGGATCGCAATGCATCGCGGCGATGCGCCTACTCTTGGTTGTCCTGCTCGCGAGCTGCGGTGTCGACTACGTGGCTCCGACCGGCGACGACGTGCCCGTCGACATGGGCTCGGGCTCGGGCTCCGCGGCCGGCGTACCGCTGATCAGCGGCGACTGGTCGCTGCAGCCGGACTCCGAGAACTACGTGTGTGTCCGCAAGACCATCACGGAGGACGTGTATATCAAGACGATCCTGCC
>JBDTEH010000079.1:0-65519 GCA_039922635.1 Kofleriaceae bacterium
GAGCTTCGATGCGTGTAACTACCCCGTGGCTCGTGATCTCGAAGTGCGCGATATTCGTGGCTGGGTCATACTCGATCTTCGAGGCGCCGCCCCCTTGGCCTTCGTAGTGGTCGTGCGCAATACGCAATGCCGTCGGCTCGGCTGCCCAGTGATTCTCGCCGAGCTTGCGCAGTTGCGTGACTTCGATCGGTACCGCACGGGCGAAGTGCGTCTCGTCATTTGCCTGGTGACCAGCGGCTGCCTCCTCATGACCACCAACGAGGTGCGCGCCGACGAAGAAGGTCGCCTGGTGTTGCACCGCTTGCGTCCAGGTCGAGATCACCGTGTCGCGGATTGCCTTCGCATCCGCCTCGATCTCGGCCTTCTTCTGCGCGAGCTGCGGATCGCTCGGGTTGAGCTTGTGGTCCGCGACCTGCTTCTCGAGATCGATCAGCGCGCGGTACTTCTCCGCGAGCACCGAGATCTGCTTGTCCTGGATCTCCACGAGTTGCTCTTTGGTCCGCTCGTACATCACGACGAACTGACCGCCGAGCTGCACCGCGTCGAACAGGACGAGACGCATGTTCGCCATGCCCTTCGCCTCTTGGATCGCGGTCTTGGCGGGGCTCAGCACCTTTGCACCGCGTGCGGCGGGCAAGACATCGAGGCCGATCTGGAGCAGGTCGATCGACGCGCCCTTGAGCGTCAACTTGCCCTTGTCATGCTTCGTGACCATATCGTCGATGTTGTTGACGATGTCTGCGACCGCGAGCATCGGGACGATGACAGCCGCGCTCGGCGGGAAGATGATCATCACGGCCATCGCGGCCGCGTTCGAGAGGACCTGGACGACCGGATCCCAGACTGCGGCCTTGGTGCGCTTCCACGCCGAGTTCGTGCCGAGCTCGTAGCCGATCGAGCGCCCCGTCGTCTTGGCCTGCTTGTTGACGAGGACCAGGTCCTCCGCGATGACGCTCACCTTGCCGTCCGGGTACGCCTTGGCAAGCTTGACGAACGCCTTGCGAAGCGCGTCGTCGAAGTGTTCGCCATCGCCGCTGAACTCGAGGTCGCTCTCGAGCTTGTTCGACAGGTCGCGGATCTTCAGCTCGAACGTCGTCGTCGGCGCTTCGGGCGGTAGCTCGTTGGCGGCCTTGCCCGAGCGTGGTGCTGTTGTCGTCACGACCCGCTGGTAGCCGTACAAATCGAGCGCACCGCTCGGCACATCGGCGTTGCGGCTGAGGTACGTCGCGCGAACCTCGAATCCCGTCCACCCCGTCGCCTCGTCCGCCTGCAGCTTCGTCTCGGTCTCTTCGAGGAACTTGATGCGTTGCTCGGCAGCGAGGAGCGCATCGCCGTAACCTACCTTGCCCGCCTTCTGCTGCAGGCGCAGGTACGCGGCGAGATTTCGCTGCAGCTCGAGCTCGTCCTTGCGCCCCTCGAGTCGCGTGGCCGGATCGAGGTTTCTGAAGTCCTTCGGCAACGGGCCGCTCATCGCGAGGCCGTGACTGTCTTCGTCGTGCCCCGCGATCGGACCGAGGATCTTGGAGCCGGTACCGATGTCGAACTTGTAGTTCATCGACATCGTGTTGCCGTCGGTCATGTCACCGAGGTCGCGCTCCTTGAGCTCGTCCATGCGAGCCTGTTCGGTCTTGACCTCGACCTCGGCGAAGAAGTGCTTCGGTTGGAAGTGCGAGCTGCGCATGAACGCGTGCACCTTGAACCGACCGCTGTTCTCGCCGGTGCCGAGCGTGAACGTGTGACCGAGCTTGATATCGCTGCTCTGGTCGTGGTTCTGCTTGGTCACGTACGGTTGGCCGGGCTTGTCGAGGCGCTCGACCGCCCACTCGACCTCGTCGTGCCAGTGGCGCTTGGCGAACTCGGCTTTGGAGCTCGCGGAACGGCCCGTCAGCCACAGCGCCCAATCGAGCTCGAGCTTGAAGGTCATCTCGCGATCGGCGTAGACCTCGCCCTTCTGAACCAGGTGACCATCGATGTCCCAGACCTTGTCGTCGGGATCGAGCGGCGTCGTGTTGCCTTGATCGAGCTTGTCGGTGCCGAGGCGTTGCCGATCTCGGTCGTCCTTTGCGGCCGCGAGCAACTCTCCGAGCGCAAACGTCCCGGCGACCTGGCCCGGGGCGGTCGTTCTCTTGTCGATGAGCTGCTTCAGGTATGGCTTGAGATCGGGATCCTTCTCGATCTCGTCGATCACATTTAGCGTACTGCGATCGATAAACGTCACCGGCCCGCTATCGACGAGCCCGAGGTTCTCCTTTAGCCAGCCCTCGACGCGCATCTTCTCGGCGACGCTGATCTCCGAGGACACGTCCGCGGGCCTGTCCGCGCCGGCTTTCCCATCGTGATCGGCTGTCTTTTCGCGCTTCGTCTTCCAGTCGTTCCATTCCTTCTTGCCGAACATCTCGGCGGCCTGCGCATCGTTGATCTGCACCTCGATGATGCCGTCGCGGACGACGAGCGCGTTCGGATGCAATTGACGCTTCACCCGGAGGCCCGTGAACTTCTCGACCGCATGGTCGAGCATCAAGCCGTCGTCGTAGCCGAGCGGATGCGGATCGCCGCCCGCCTTGACGCCTGGGACCTTGACCGCGGCGATCAACGCGTCGCCTTCGCGCGCCACCATCGCACCCGACAAGGGCGGCAGCCCCATCTGCGCGAGCGTGTGCAGCGTGACGTTGTACTGGACGACCGCGTGGCCTTGTAACGTCGACGTCAGATCGGCGGCACGACGAACATCCGCCTCTTTGGCCCACGTGAAGGCGCCGAGACGCTGCATCTGCATCAGCATCTGGAAGAGGTGTTCCTTCGGGTTCTCCATCAACCACTTCGTGCGGACCAACGCCGACCAGCCGTCGGGTGCGATCGCAAAGTCCTTGACCTCGTCGGGAAGTGAGAACTCGGCATCGGTGGATTTCGCCGTCGCGTCGCCACCCGGCTTCGGGTTGCGCGCGACCACGTCTCCCCCGCCCCTCGTACTCGCCCCGCCGGCCTTCGTGCTCGGCTTTCCCGCGAGCATCGCGTCGGCCGTCGCATCGGCCGCGGACTCGACCGAATCGGATGGATCGGTGAGCCGTGCCGTGCCGCCGAGCTCACCGGCCCCGTGCTGCGCGACGTGCGCGAGCTCGTGCGCGATCAGCCGATCGCCGGCGGGCGAGCCCGGGTTGTACTGCCCCGCGGCGAAGAAGATCTGGTCACCACTCGCGAACGCGTTCGCGTCGAGCGCCTCGGCCGCGTCGGCTGCTGCGGAGTCCGTATGCACGCGCACGTTCGAGAGATCGAGCCCGAGCGCTGCCCCGAACTTGCGCGCGAGCGGTGCGGGCAACGCCGACCCACCACCGGAGGCGGCTCGCGCGACGATCGCCTGCAGCTCTTCGGGCGTCACGGGCGCGCTCTTCCCCGGCTTCTTCTTCTTGCGCGCGATCGGCAGCGTGCTCGCGAGCGTGACCTGACCGGGCACCGTCGTCCTGCCCTCGGGCATCTTGCCGAGCTGGTCGGTCAACGTGCGCTTGCCGGGCGCGAGCCCACCCTCGAGCGCGACGTCGTCGCTCGCGTTACCTCCGACTCTGCCTCGTTCGCGCTCCATCGCCTACTCGAGCGTCACGTCGACGTTGTAGGTGTACGACGACCACGTGGTCTCTTCCTTGACGTCCTTGACCGACACCGGCTCGAACGGAAATTTCAGCGTCGCGCGATCGACGCCGTTGACCGCGATCACGACGGTGCTGCCCGGACCCACCTTGCCCGGATCGAACACCATGTGACCGAGCGCGCTGTGATCGCTGTTCGCGTCGGACATCGGCAGGTCGACCGTGAAGTCGCCCTTCATCGTGATCTGGACGTCGGGCGCGCCATCGATCGGCACGATCTTGACGTGGAAGCGTTCCTTGCTGCGCCACAACGCCGCGACCATGTTCCAGAACGAGCTCGGGATCAGTGCTTTGTGGCGCGGCAGGTCGCGCAAGAACGCTTGCATGCCCCGGGTGTTCAGCCCTTGGGTGGCCTCGGCCTCGGACTCGTAGCTCTTGATCGTGCTGTCGGGGTCGTTGCCGACCTGGTTCGCGGTCCGATCGCCGACCGGCCCCTCGTGGGTCGCGGACTCGCTGATCGAGACATCGCCGCCCTTCGCCGTGTCGGCCGAACCGAGCTTCACCGACCACGGCGCCGACCACGCGAAGGTCTTGAGTGGCGTCACCGCGACGCCCGGTCCCGCCTCGAGCGAGACCTTGAAGTCATCGGAGCCCTGGATCTCGGTCAGCGTCCCGTCGTCCTGCTTGTTCGGGACCTTCATCTTCGGCTGGTCCTCGGCGAGCGGGAACGCGTCGCGCGTGTCCTTCGTGATCGTCGACGGCGCCTCGTACCACGGCGCCGCGACGCCCTGCTTGCCGTCGCGCGTGCGCGAGAACGCCGTCACGACCCGACGCACGACCTTGCCATCCTTCTGATAGATGCTGAGCCGCTTGCTGCTCTCGACGGTCTGCACCCATCCAACGTTGATCGGTTGCTCCGGATCGAGGTCGTCCTTCAGCACGACCGTGGCCAGCATGCTCACGCCGGGCGTCTGGACGAGCACGTCGTCGCCCGAGCGCATCGCCTCGACGGTCTGAACGGCACCCGCCTTCTTCACGCTCGCCGTCGCGGTCTTGAAGTTGTCTGCCGAGTACGGCGCGACGGTGTTCGGCGGCTTCGGATCTGGCTTGCGCGCCACGCCCGGTGCGGCGCCGGGCGCTGCAGCCGAGAGCTGCGAGAACACGGTGCCCTTCACGAACGAGTCCGCGAACGCGTCGGCCTCGTGCTCGTGGCGATCGCCGGGCGCGCTGACCGCGAGCTTGTGCTGAGCTTTGTGGGGCGCCGAGCCGCCGCGCTGCTGGACCACGTGGGCGACCTCGTGTGCGATCAACGCCTGGCCGGAGCTCGACGACGGATCGTACGTGCCCTCCGCGAAGTGGAGATCGGGTCCGATGGCGTACGCCTTCGCGCCGACCGACTTGGCCGCCGTCGCCGACATCCCGGTGGTGTGAATCCGAACGGCCGTGAGATCGGCGCCGAGCGAGCGTTCGAGCTTGTGGCGGAGCTCCTCGGGGAGCGGCACGCCGCTCGACGACGCCGCCTTCGCCACGTGGTGGTCGGCATCCGCGGCGACGTCGCTGCCCTCAGCCTTGCGAGCCACCGGGCCGAGGTTCGCATCCGGATCCGCCGGAGGCGTCGGATCTGCCGGACTGTCCGGTGGGATGGTGGTCGGCGGCGTGCCCGCGGTGGTCACCGACGGATCGGAGGTTTGGGTGGTCTCGAACGCCGCTTCGATCGCGGTGTTGTACTGATCGACCATCGCGTTGATCGCATCGATCATCGCCTTGTCATTCGCATCACAGGCGCTCAGTACGTCCTCGGCGAGCTTGTCGAGCGCCGAGGCGTTCGCGTTGACCCCGTCGTAATCCTTGGTGCCGGTGAATGCCGACAGCGCGGCTTTGACCTGGTCCGCAGCGGAGCGAGTCTGCGCGACGATCGCGGCGTAGCGCGTCTTGTGCGCGGTCGAGGCGTCGGTGATCGCCGACAGCGCCGCGGTCACATCGACCCCCGGCATCTTCGCGTGCAGGTCCGCGAACTGCGCGGTCGACTCGGCCGCGATCGCGGGGCCACCGTCCTCGGGAATCGAGGTGGCGACTGCATCGGCGTAGGCGATCGCGGGCTGGATGAACGCCGCGTCGATCGACTTGCCTTCGGCCTTGGTCTCGGTCTCGTGTTGCAGGATCGGCGCGGCGGCTTGCATGTACGCCTCGCCGTTCGCGATCGCCTCGAGCAACGTCTTGTTCGCCTCCTCGAGCGCCTCGACGAAGTTCTTGGCGTCGGCCATCCCCTGGAGCGCCTGCTGCTCGCTCGCCGTCTTGTCGGCCTGCAGATCGACGACCGCTTGCTGGACGGGATCGACCGCGGTCTCGGCGCTCGAGGCGGCATCGGCAGACTTGGTGTCGTTCTGCGCCGAGGTGCGCATGTCGCCTTCGATGCCCGCGAAGTCGAGCTCCGCGCTGTCGTAGCCCGCCAGGTAGAACAGGAACTTGCCGAGGTTGTTCTTGATCCCGTTCTGGACCCAGCCGAGCGCCTGGCCGAGATACCCGATCGAGTGGTTGTAGAGCCAGCTGCCGGCGCCTTGCTTCGCTGCGCTTGTTGCGCGGCGGCGAGGTCGAGCCCGAGCTCGGCACGATGCGAATCGTGCGGCGCTATCGCGCGTTCGAGCAGCTCTTGATCCCGGCAGCGACCAAGGACCTCGTCGCGCAGCGGCTCGCGGAGCTACCGTTCTCGACGAGAGGGCGCATCATCGTGCGAGGTCGCAGCGGCTCCGGCCGCCACGCCGTCCTCGCCGCGATCGGGGGTGCGGCAGGTCGTTCGCTCGCGATCATCGACGTCACGATGATCGTGCGAGATCTACGACGGCGTTCCGACGAGCTCGTCGCAACACTGCGCCGTGCGAACCTGGTCGGCCTGCTGCCGTGCATCGACGGTCTCGAGACACTTCCAGTCGATGACCCGGGCGCGCGGGACCTCATGTGTCAGTTGCTCGACGAGCATCCAGGTCCGCTCGCCGTCCGGCTGCCGCACGGTGTCGAGCCACCGCTGGTGCCCGGCTACTTGCTGATCGACTTGCCGTCGTTGTCGATGGAGCAGCGCAGCGTCGCCTGGCGCGTGCTCCTCGAGGAGCACCATCTCTTCGTTCGCGATCTCGACGAGCTCGCAGATCGTTTTCACATCGGCCCGGGCGTGATCTCGGTCGTTTGCGACAACGTCGCGGCGCACACCTCGGCGCACGCCTCGGCGACGGACGTAGAACCACGCGATTCCGCACACCCGCTCGAGCTCGAGATCCGGCAATTCCTCGACGCGAAGCTGCGCGCGACCGCGACCCGCGTCGAGCGGCTCGCGACCTGGTCGCGCGTGATCCTGCCGTCCGATATCCAGGAGAGCGTCCTCGAGCTGATCGCGCGGATCCGGCACCGCCGCACCGTCTACGACACGTGGGGCATGGGCGACGTGTTGTCGAGCGCTCGCGGCGTCACCGCGCTGTTTCAAGGTGGTCCCGGCACCGGCAAGACGCTCGTCGCGAGCGCGATCGCGCACGAGCTCGGCATGGACCTCTACCGCGTCGATCTGTCCCGCATCATGTCGAAGTGGATCGGCGAGACCGAACAGAACCTCGCGAAGCTGTTCGACGCCGCCGAGGACGGTCACACGATCGTGTTGTTCGACGAAGCGGACTCGCTGTTCGCGAAGCGAACCGAGGTCAAGAGCTCGGTCGATCGCTACGCGAACCTCGAGGTCAACTACCTGTTGCAACGGCTCGACACGTTCGAGTGCATCGCGATCCTCACCACGAACTTCGGCACCTCGATCGACAACGCGTTCAAGCGCCGGCTGTCGTTTCGGCTGACGTTTCCGTTTCCCGACGAGGACAGCCGCGAGGCGCTGTGGCGCGCCCACCTGCCGGTCACGCTCCCGATCTCGGGCAAGCTCGATCTCGCGGAGCTCGCGCGCCGGTTCCGGCTCTCGGGTGGCTACATTCGCAACGCGACGCTGCGCGCCGCCTTCCTCGCCGCCGAGGAGGAATCGCCCCTCACGCAGGATCATCTGGAGCGCGCGATCAAGGCGGAGTTCCGCGAGATCGGCAAGATCGGCGAGAGCGGCGTGCTCGAGTAGCTAGCCTCGCGATGTGGTCGATCGTCCAGTAGTGTCGATAGCTTACGAAATACTTCGCAGAAACCTGTTGCGTGCGCCGCGCGGAATGAATATTCATTCCTTGCGATGGCGACGGCACCCAAGGCGACGAACAAGCGCGACGCGGTGATGAACGCCGCGCTCGAGCTGTTCGTGGCGCGCGGCTTCTACGGCACGGCGGTCCCCGAGATCGCGGACAAGGCCGAGGTCGGCGCCGGCACGATCTATCGCTACTTTCCCTCGAAGGAAGCGCTCGTCAACGAGCTCTACCGCCAGGAGAAGACGCGGTTCGGTGCGGCGGTGGTCACCGGCTTTCCGGCCGGCAACGCACGCGAGCTGTTCCACATGCTGTGGCGCCGGATGGTCGACTTTGCCGTCGAGCACCAGCAGTCGTTCCAGTTTCTCGAGCTCCAGCATCACGCGGCCTATCTCGACGCCGAGAGCCATGCGCTCGAGTCGCGGATGACCAAGATGTTCGAGCAGATCATCGAATCCGCGCAGCAGCGTGGCGAGCTCAAGGCCGGCAGCCCGGCCCTGCTCATGGGGCTCGTGATGGGCGCGTTCATCGGCGTGATCCGCAGCTGTGTCGAGGTCGATCTCGATCCGGCGAGCGCCGACTGGAAGCTCGCCGAACAATGTATGTGGGAAGCGATCCGCGCCTAGCTAGCTGTTTTTTTTCGCAGTTTTACCGGAATGAACGTTCATTCTCTCTGGAGCTAATGATCATGTCGAACACGTCCAAGACCGTCCTCATCACCGGCGCGACCGCGGGCATCGGCCGCTTCACCGCACTCCACCTCGCCAAGCTCGGTCACCACGTGATCGCGAGCGGCCGCAAGCTCGACCAGCTCGAGCAGCTCAAGGCCGAGGCCGCGAGCTACCAGCTCGACATCCTCCTGCTCGACGTGACCTCGGCGACCTCGATCGCCGCGGCGGTCGTCGAGATCGACGGGCTGACCGAGGGTCGCGGCCCCGACGTGCTCGTCAACAACGCGGGGTTCGGCATCCTCGGCCCGACCTCCGAGATCAGCGATCCCGAGATGCGCCGCCAGTACGAGACCAACGTGTTCGGCCTGATGAACGTCACGCGTGCGTTCTTGCCCAGGATGATGGAGCGCCGCGCCGGCCGGATCATCAACGTGTCGAGCGTCGGCGGCCGGATCACGCTGCCGTACTTCGGCGTCTACAACTCGACGAAGTACGCGGTCGAGTCGCTCTCGGATGCGCTGCGCTACGAGCTGCGTCCGTTCAACATCGACGTCGCGATGATCGAGCCGGGGATCATCCGGACGAACTTCGAGGCGACCGCGGTATCGGGCCTCGGGCAGTTCGCGACCACGCCGTACGGGCTCGCGGTGCGCAAGTACGAGGAGATGTCGAAGTTCGCCGACAAGTTCGCATCGAATCCGATCGTGATCGCGAAGGCGATCACCCGCGCGGTCCAGGCGCGCCGGCCGGCGGCGCGCTACGTCGCACCGCGCAGCCAGCACGCGATCTTCCTCGCGAGCGCGCTGTTGCCCCGCCGCGTGTGGGACTGGGCGATGCGCAAGGTCGGCAACCTGAACGCGAAGACGATCGACTTCACCGCGCGGCGCGCGACCACGCCGGCGACCGAGTCGGTGCCCGTGCCGCCGCGGGGTAAGCCCGCCGAGGTCCGCGCGCGCAACTAGGTTCTGGATCGGCCCGGCGCGCAACTCCAACGCGGCCGCGGGGATGCGCTGTTCCAGCGCTGCAAGGACCTCCCCGGCATGAAGCGGCTCGGCGCCGAGATCATGGTCTCGACTGGCCCTTGTCGCGGCGGGCCCGGCCGAGTAGTTTTCGCCCCCATGGCCGACGACGACGATTTTGCCGCGATGTTTGCAGCGTCCGAGAAGGACCAGCCGCGCGCGGCCAAGCGCCCGCGCGTCGGCGACATGGTCAAGGGCAAGATCGTGTCGGTCAGCAAGGAGGCCGTGTTCGTGGATCTCGGCGGCAAGGCCGAGGGCCAGCTCGAGCGCTCGCAGGTCACCGACCACGAGGGCAAGCTGCTCGTCAAGCTCGGTGACACCGTCGAAGCGCGGGTCGCATCGGACGCGGGCGGCGCGTTGCTGCTGCGGATCAAGCTCGGCCGCGGCTCCGAGGCGCGCGCCGATCTGCAGCAAGCAGCCGACCTCGGCATCCCGGTCGAGGGGCTCGTCACCGAGGTCGTCAAAGGCGGGCTCTCGGTCGACGTCGTCGGCGTGCGCGGCTTCGTCCCGGCCTCGCAGATCGATACGCGGTTCGTCGAAGATCTCGCGCCGTTCGTCGGCCAGCGCCTCACGTTCCGGATCACCCGCTACGAGCCGCGCAACCTGGTGCTGTCGCGCCGCGCGCTGCTCGAGGAAGAAAACGCGGTGCGCGCCGCCGAGCTGCGCGGCACGCTGGTCCCCGGACTCGTCGTGCACGGCAAGGTCGTCGGCTTCAAGCCGTTCGGCGCGTTCATCGATCTCGGCGGCATCGAGGGCATGCTCCATGTCTCCGAGCTGAGCCACTCGCGCGTCGAGAAGCCCGAAGACATCCTCGCGCTCGGCCAGGGCGTCGACGTCGTCGTGCTCAAGATCGAGCCGGCCCAGGGCAAGGAGAAGGAGCGGATCAGCCTGTCACTCAAGGCGCTCGGCAACGATCCGTGGAGCGACACGGTCGCCAAGCTCGCGGAGGGCCAGAGCGTCAAGGGCAAGGTGGTCCGCCTCCAGCCGTTCGGCGCGTTCGTCGAGATCGCCCCCGGTGTCGAGGGCCTCGTCCACATCAGCGAGCTCGGGGCAGGACGCCGGATCAACCACCCGAAGGAGGCGGTCACAGTCGGTCAAGAGGTCGAGGCGACCGTGCTCGCCATCGACGCCGAGCGCCGCCGGTTGTCACTGTCGCTCGGCGCCTCGCGCGAGAACACCGCGACGAACGAAGAGCTCGCGCAGGAGACCCGGCGCGCGCCCGACAAGCTCGGCACGTTCGGTGATCTGCTGGCGAAGCTGAAGAAGTAACCGCATCCGCGGCTGCAGGGTCGCGCCGGTGGTTACGATCTCTCCGCCAGGCTGCAACGCCGCCCGGATCGATCTGATCCGAACCCGTAATAACGGTTGTTACGATCTCTGGGACGAGGGGTGCGTACAGGAGGTTCGTACAGGCCAGCGTCGAGTGAGGTGATCAAGTCGGGCTCGGGATGATGGCATCGCGCATGCATTTAGTGGCGGCATGTTGAGAACCCTGTGCATGGCCGCCCTCGTCGCGAGCGCCGGGTGCGCGACGACCTCGACGACCTCGACCACCTGGCGCGCACCGCAGGCCGAGTACGTCCGTACGGGGCAGGTCGAATCGGTGCGCGAGGTCGTCCATCGCGTACGCGGGAACCCGGGCGCCGGCGCGGTCGCGGGCGCGGTGATCGGTGGCTTGCTCACGCATCGTCTGATCGGCGCCGCCGGTGGCGCGGCGATCGGCGCGGCGGCGAGCAGCGGTTCGGCCGAGTCGCGGTCGTACGAAGTCCGCGTGCGGTTCGATGACGGCGCCTGGATGACGTTCGTGTACGACGGCTACACGCCGGTCGGCCCGGGCGAACGCGTCGTCCTCGACCGTGGTCGGCTCGAGCCGGAAGGCTGATCGGGGCGACTCCACGACGTCGTGCTCGGCCGCGTCGGGCTCGGCCGCGTCGGGCTCGGCCGCGTCGGGCTCGGCCGCGTCGGGCTCGGCTGCCTCGGGCTCGGCCGCCTCGGGCTCGGCCTCGTGGCGCGCTCGGCCGCGCTCAGCCGCCGCACGGATCGGCGGACGCGGGCGTCGCCGGTGAAGCTGGTGCGTCGGTCTTGGGCTCGGGCTGCTTCGCCGAGTCGTCCTTCGGCAGCTCTTGCGCCTTGTTCGTCGGCACGGTGGAGGCCGGCTTCTTGGTGCTGCAGCCGAGCCCGAGGATCAGGACAAGCCCGAGGATGATCTTCATCGCGCCATCCTACCTCAGCGGCCGACGTACACTGCGCGCGATGCGAAGTCTCGCGCTCGTCGTCCTCGCGCTCGTTGCCGTGTTCGTCCCCGCCACCGCGGCCGGCGCTCCCCCACCCTCCGATGCGTTCGACGCGCTGCACTGGCGGATGGTCGGGCCGTTTCGCGGGGGCCGCACCCGCGCCTGCGCGGGAGTACCCGGTCAGCCCGCCGTGTTCTACATGGCGCCGGTGAACGGCGGCGTATGGAAGACCCGGGATGCGGGTCGCACCTGGCAGCCGATCTTCGACGGCCAGCCGACCCAGTCGATCGGCTCGCTCGCGGTCGCGCCGTCGAACCCGAACATCATCTACGCCGGCAGCGGCGAGGGCCTGCTGCGTCCCGACCTCTCGGTCGGCAACGGCGTCTACAAGTCGACGGATGCGGGCAAGACCTGGACCCACGTCGGGCTCGCCGACGCGCAGCAGATTCCCCAGCTCGCGGTCGATCCGCGTAACCCGAACCGGGTGTACGCGGCGGTGCTCGGCCATCCGTATGGCCCGAGCCGCGAGCGCGGCGTGTTCCGCTCGATCGATGGTGGCCGGACCTGGGACAAGGTCCTCTACAAGAACGACAACACCGGTGCCTCGGATCTCGCGATCGATCCAACCCACCCCGACGTGATCTACGCGGGGTTGTGGGAGTCGCGGCTGGGGCCGTGGGAAGACGATAACGAATATCAGGGCACCAGCGGCGGCCTGTTCAAGTCGATCGATGGCGGCACGACGTGGAAGCAGCTCCACGGCGGCTTGCCCGCGAACCTCGTCCAGGTCGATGTCGCGATCGCGCCGAGCCGGCCGGCGACGCTGTACGCGACGTTGTCGACCACCGAGGAGAGCCACTACGGCAGCGGCAAGGGCAACGGCCTGTATCGCTCCGACGACGCCGGCGAGACCTGGCGCTCGGTGACCACCGACGACCGCGCACTGATGAAGATCGGCGGCGGCGATCTGATGGTCCCGGTCGTCGATCCGACCAACCCCGAGGTCGTCTACGTCGCGAGCATCGTCGCGATGAAGTCCAGGGACGGCGGCAAGACCTGGACCTGGTTACGCGGCGCGCCGGGCGGGGACGACTACCAGAATCTCTGGATCGATCCGCACGATCCCGAGAGGATCGTGCTCGTCGCCGATCAAGGCGCGGTGGTCACGGTCGACGGCGGCGCGACGTGGAGCAGCTGGTACAACCAGCCGACCGCGCAGCTCTATCACGTCGCGGTCACCGCCGACGTGCCGTATCGCGTGTGCAGCGGCCAGCAGGAGAGCGGCTCGGTGTGCATCGCGAGCCGCGGGATCGACGGATCGATCGGCGAGCGCGACTGGCACCCCGCTGCGATCATCGAGTACGGCTACGCGGCACCGGATCCGCGCGACCCCGACGTGATCTATGGCGCCGGGCGCACCGAGGTGTCGCGCTACCGATGGTCGACGCACCAGGCGCAGAACGTCACGCCGCTGGTGTTGCGCGGCACGTCGCGCGCCGAGCGCACGCAGCCGATCATGTTCTCGCCCGTGCGCCCCGACCTGCTCTACTACGCCGCGAACGTGGTGTTCAGCTCGACCAACGGCGGCCAGAGCTGGCAGACGATCAGCCCCGATCTCGGTCATCCCGATCCGGGCGTGCCGCCCTCGATCGGCCCGCTCGGCGCGAACGATCACGACCACCATCGCGGCGCGATCTACGCGCTCGCACCGTCGTACAAGACGACGCGCACGCTGTGGGCCGGCACCGACGACGGCAAGCTGTGGACCACGCGCGATGGTGGCGCGCACTGGAAAGACATCACGCCGCCGGCGGTCACGCCGTGGAGCAAGGTCACGCAGCTCGATGCCTCGCGGTTCGACGACACCACCGTCTACGCGTCGGTGAGCCGGATGCGGGTCGACGATCTCGCGCCATACATCTATCGCACCCACGACGCCGGCAAGACGTGGACCGCGATCACCTCGGGCCTGCCCGCGGGCCCGGTCAACGCGGTGCGCGCGGATCCGGTCCGCAAGGGGCTGCTCTACGCGAGCACCGAGACCGGCGTGTTCGTCTCGTTCGACGACGGTGACACGTGGCAGTCGCTACAACGCGACCTGCCGCATACCTCGGTGCGCGACCTCGTCGTGCACGGCACCGATCTGATCGTCGCGACCCACGGCCGCGGGTTCTGGATCATGGATGACATCTCGCCGTTGCGGCACGTCGCGGCCGGGATGCCGACCTCGCTGTTGCCACCGGCGCCCGCGCTGCGCCTGCCGCGCAGCGAGTACCCCGACACCCCGATCCCACCCGACGAGCCGCTCGCCGATAACCCGCCGACCGGCGCGAGCCTCGACTACTACCTCGCGGCGCCCGCGAACGACGTGCGCCTGGAGATCCGCGATCCGAAGGGCCAGCTCGTCCGCGCCTATGCGAGCACGGATCCGCCGGAGCTCACCCGCGAGCAGCTCGCGAACCAGCTCGTCCCGGCGTACTGGGTGATGCCGGCGCAGCGGCTCGGGACCTCGCCCGGGATGCACCGGTGGATCTGGGATCTCCGCCGCGCCCGCCCGCGCGCGCTGGCGTACGGCTACCCGATCAGCGCGGCGCCCCACGCGACCGTGCGAGCTCCCGAGGGCGCGCGCGTCGCGCCCGGCACGTACACCGTGAAGCTCGTCGTCGATGGCCGGACGTTCACGACCAAGGTCGAGGTCTTGCTCGATCCGCGGCTCAAGCTGCCCGCCGCGGTGGTCGCCCGCCAGAACGCGCTCGAGACCCAGCTCGCGGAGCTGCTCGATCGCGATGCGGGTGCGGCGCTCGCGGCGCGCTCGGTGCTCGATCAACTCGCCGCGCTCGCACCGAAGGACGCCACGCTCGCTCGCCGGATCGCCGGCCTGACGCCGCGGATCACGGCGCTCCTGGACGCCGGCGAGCACGCGGGCCCCGGCCCGGAGGTCGCGACCCTCGCCGGCGTAGCGCGCGAGGTCACCGCGCTCTACGCGAGCGTCCAGGTCGATGCGGCGCCCACGGCGGCACAGCTCGCCGCGGCCCGCGTCCTCGAGCACGAGGCCACGGCGCTGCTCGCGAGGTGGAGCGCGCTCGAAGCGAACGACCTCGCGCCGCTGGCGACCGCGCTCGCCGCCGCGAAGCTGCCCGCGATCGATCCGGGGAAGCCGCCGACGACCGAGCAGTCCAACGGCAACGAGGAGTGACCTACGGCTTGACGTACTCGAACATCTCGGGGAGGCCGTTGATGCCCTTGTTCGGCGGCGCGATCCAGCTCGCCATCTTGCCCGGCTCGTAGACCGCGATCATCAGGCTCTTCACGTAGGCCTCGTCGTCCGGGTTCGGCAGCCACTCGCCCGAGCGCTTCGCCCATTCCTCGGCCGAGATCATCTGGCCCTCCGGCGTGTAGCGCGTCGTCGACCACATTCCGATCTGGCGATGGAACTTGTGATCCGGGAGCTTCAGCACGAAGTCGCAACCCTCGTCCTTGAGCGTCTTGTTCCAGCGATCGACGCCGCGCTGGCAGTCCTTGATGTACTCGGTGCGCAGCACTTCGTTGAGCGCGTTGCGCATCGGCACGTCCTCGTGCACGACCTTGCCGTCGCGCAGCACGTCCATCGCGAACGTCGAGCCGATCAGCTTGTGCTCGCTGTAGCGATCTTCCTTGTAGCGGCCCTTGAGCCCGGCCGCGAAGGCATCGGCCGCGTTCGAGGAGACCTCGCCGCCGAACAGATCGAGCGACAGCGTGTACCAGAGGTTGAGGTACTTCTGGACCGTCGGCAGATCGATGCCGCCTTGGGTCCGCACATCACCGGACTTCATCAGCTCGGCGGCGCGCTTGACCACGCGCTGCACGCCGGATTCGCCGACGAACATGTGGTGCGCTTCCTCGGTCAGCATGAACCGGCAGGTACGCGCGAGCGGATCGAAGCCGCTCTCCGCGAGCGCGGCGAGCTGATACTTGCCGTCGCGATCCGTGAACATCGTGAACATGAAGAACGACAGCCAGTGCGAGGTCGGCTCGTTGAACGCGCCGAGGATGCGCGGCTTGTCGGCATCGCCGGAGCGGCGCTGCAGCAATTCCTCGGCCTCTTCGCGGCCGTCGCGGCCGAAGTAGGTGTGGAGCAGGTAGACCATCGCCCACAGGTGACGGCCCTCCTCGACGTTGACCTGGAACAGGTTGCGCAGGTCGTACAGCGACGGCGCGGTCGCGCCGAGCTTGCGCTGCTGCTCGACGGAGGCGGGCTCGGTGTCGCCCTGGGTGACGACGAGCCGGCGCAAGTTGTTGCGGAACTCGCCCGGCACCTCGTCCCACACCGGCTGGCCGGCGAAGTCACCGAAGCCGTGGACCCGGCCCTCCTGCTTGGGCTCGAGGAAGATGCCCCAGCGATAGTCGGGCATCTTGACGTAGTCGAAGTGCGCCCAGCCATCGGTCTCGACCGAGACCGCGGTGCGCAGGTAGATATCGCGCGCCATCCAGCCGTCCGGCCCCATCTCCTTCCACCAGTCGATGAACTTCGGTTGCCATGCCTCGAGCGCGCGCTGCAGGCGCTTGTCGCTGGAGAGGTCGACGTTGTTCGGGATCTTGTCGTCGGTGATGACAGCGGTCATGGCTAGGTCCTCTTCCACTGGAACTGTGGACGTTCCGGTTTGCCGTACAACGTGAGCGCGCCGTGCTGGCCGGTCGAGTTCGCGCGCGTGAAGATCCAGTTCTGCCACGCGCTGAGCCGGCCGAAGATCTTGGTCTCGAGCGTCTCGGGTCCGACGAAGCGCAGCGACGCCTCCATGCCGGTGAGCGCATCCGGCGACAGCGACGCGCGCTCCTCGATCGCGATGCGGAGCTCGTCCTCGAAGTCGATGTCGTCGGCCGCGATCGTCGCGAGCCCGAGCTGCTCGGCCTCCTCCGAAGGAATCGGGCCCTCGACGCCGCGCGCGAGCACCTGCTGGACCCTGCCCGGCTCGCCATAGAACCGGGCCTCGAGCCGCGACAGGCCCGAGCTGGTCGTGAACCAGCCGGTGTTCGCGACCGAGGTCGCGACCGCGATCTGCTCGGCCTTGTCGATCCGCATGTAGAAGCGATCGGCGCCGAGCGCGAGCTCGAGCAACACGCCGGCGAAGCAGGAGTCGGCGGCGTCCGCGACCGCGTACAGGCTGCGGGCGGTGTTGTCGAAGCGCTTGAGCACCCGGCGCTGGAGCAGCCGGACCTCGCGCGCGAACCCGGTCTGCGATTCGTGCAGCGCCTTGTCGCACGCGACCACGTGGGCCGCGATCCCGGAGGTCCGCACCGCGACGACGTTGATCTCGGGGTAGTCGAAGCGCAGCCGGAGCAGCGCGTCGTCGAGCTCGCGGAACGCGCGCAGTGCCCACGGCTGGGTCCCGGTCCTGGCGACCCCGTCGAGGTCTTCGGCGGCGTCCGGACCGCGGACCGTCAACGCGGCGGTACGGTGCGCGCGATCGAACGCGAGCTCGACATACTTGTAGGCCAGCTTGTCGGCGCTGATCTTCGCCTCGAGCGGCGGCAGCACGAACGCCGGGCCACGCGTCACGGTCTGCTTCGCGGCGAGGGCCTTCGCAGCCTCGGTCACGGCGGCATCCCACTTCGTGCGTGACACCAGGTGATCGACGAGGCCCCAGTCCTTCGCGCGCTTGCCCTTGATGCCCTCGGCGGTGGTGCAGAACACGTCGGCGCGATCGCGGCGGACCTTGCGCTTGTCGACGAGCCGGGTCAGGCCGCCGGTACCCGGTAGCACCGCGAGCAGCGGCGTCTCGGGGAAGCTGACGGCCGAGTTGCCATCGTCGACCAGCATCGTCTCGTTGCACGCGAGCGCGAGCTCGTAGCCACCACCGGCGGTGGTGCCCTTGCACGCGGCGAGCGACGCGAGGCCCGAGTGCTCGGCGGCGTCCTCGAGATAGAGTCGGGTCTCGTTCGTGAACTTGCAGAAGTTCACCTTGAACGTGTGCGTCGACAGCCCGAGCATGTAGATGTTCGCCCCCGAGCAGAACACGCGATCGAGCTCGGCTCCGAACACCAGGCACTTGACCTCGGGGTGCTCGAAGCGCAGGCGCTGGATCGCATCGGCGAGCTCGATATCGACCGACAGGTCGTACGAGTTGAGCTTGAGCTCGTAGCCCGGCTTGTGCGGGTGCGCATCGTCGACCGCCATCGTGAGGCGAGCGAGCTCGCCATCGATCGCGAGCTTCCAGTGGTGGTACCGGCTCGGATCGGTCTCGAAGCTGGTCGGGTCCATCCAGGGGTTCTATCAGGCACTTTATTGCTTGTCACCTCGATATATCATGCACTATATTGCGTTCGTGACGTTCCTGGAGTCGGTCGGAGCCGAGGTCCGCGCCCGGCGACAACACAAGGGCTGGTCGCGCCGCGAGCTCGCCGAGCTCAGCGGGGTCTCGGAGCGCTTCCTGGCCCAGCTCGAGACCGGCGACGGCAACATCTCGCTGCGCCGGTTCTCCGAGGTCGCGCACAGCCTCGGCACCACTCCGGCGGCGCTGCTCGCGGCGATCGTCGAGCCGGCGCAGCAACCGATCGCGCTGCTCGGCGTGCGTGGCGCCGGCAAGTCGACGATCGGCGCCGCGCTCGCGAAGAAGCTCGACTATCGGTTCGTCGAGCTCGATCAGGAGATCGAGGCCGCCGCGGGGCTCTCGCTCGGCGACGTGTTCACGCTGCACGGCGAGGCCTACTACCGGCGCGTCGAGCGCGAGGTGCTCGCACGCCTGCTCGCGGAGCCGGCGCCGACCGTGTTCGCGACCGGTGGCTCGATCGTCAACGATCCGATCACGTTCGCGTTGCTGCGCGCGCGCGCGCTGACCGTGTT
Organism: Kofleriaceae bacterium; assembly: GCA_039922635.1. Classification (GTDB taxonomy): domain Bacteria; phylum Myxococcota_A; class Polyangia; order Haliangiales; family Haliangiaceae; genus JABFXX01. Next base: position 18,480 of record JBDTEH010000079.1, read on the forward strand.
CCTGCACGCCGAGCCCGAGGATCACTGGAACCGGGTCGTCGCGCAGGGCGATCAGCGGCCGATGGCGGAGAACCCGCACGCCTTCGAAGAGCTGCGCGGGCTCCTCGCGGCGCGCGCGAAGCTCTACGCGCGCGCGGATCGCACGATCGAGACCAGTGGGCGCACGGCGAAGCAGGTGGTCGCCGAGCTCACGGCCGCGCTCAGCTCGTGAGCGGGTTCTTCCAGATCACACCGGCGAAGCGTCCGAAGTCCAGATCGTTCGAGCAGAGGGTCGCGGCGTTCTCGATCGCGTAGGCCGCGAGTTGGACATCCGTCGTGAGATTGCCCGCGGCGCCGACGTTACGTAGCAACCCGAAGGCGATTTCGAGGTGACGCGGTCCCGGAGCCAGCGCGCGAACGTTGGGTTGTGCGAGCCATTTTTCAACCCGCTCCAGCGCATCGTCGACCGCCAACGCCTTTGCAAACAAGCGTGGGTTGGTCCCGATCCGGACAAAGCCAAACAGCACCAGCGGAGGTAGCCCCACCGCCTCCCTTCCACTCAGCACCGATTCCCACCAGCGCTTCGCTTGCGGGTGCTGGGGGAACGCCGCGATCTCGGCGTAGAGCAGAAGATTGATATCCGGAACGATCACCGCTTGCGCTCGGCTGCACGCGTAGCGCGGCCCACCTTCGCGAGGATCGCCTCATCCTCGAGCTCGTCGACGAGCCCATTGAACTTGGTCGGGTCGATCCCGGGAGCCAACTTCGTGATGTGAGCTTTGACCTTGTAGGGTGTCGTGATCGCGCGGGCTGCAGGCGCAAGTCCGTGCCGGATCGCTTCGTTTACAACTTGTTTGAACGGCCTCCTGGTCCGATGCACCTCGTCCTCCAACAGCCGGACGACATCCGGATCGAGGGTCAGGGTGGTGCGCATGACGGCATCATGATGCCTTCATTACAGGGCGTCAAGATGCCTTCAAGAGTGGTGACCTAGTTGATCGTCCACGTGTACGCCTGGCCGCCGGCGAGATTGTTGTTGTAGCTCGCCGAGATGTACGTACCGCCGCTGCCCTCCGCTTCGAAGTTCCAGCATCCGGGCGGTCCCGTGAGCGTGGTGTTGTATCCGGTGTAGAGGGCGCTCGTGAGCACACTGTTGCCCATCGACGTCACGCTGCACGACCACGCGTACAGGTAGTAGACCGTCACCCCGGAGCTGTTGACCACGTCGATCGTGGTCTGGCAGTCCGACGGGCAGCTCGACGCGGTCTCGGTCGAGTCGCACGTACCATCCCCGCAGGTTGGTCCCGGCTTGCAATCCGCGGCGCAGCTCGTCGAGCTCTCGCCCGTCTCGCAGACACCGTTGCCGCAGTGCGGCCCAGCGGCATCGGGCGATGTCGAACCGCAGCCGTCCGGGTTGTCCTCGCACGGCGAGTCCGGACTTGCACATGCCGCGAGCGAGAATGCAGAGATGGCGAGAACCAAATTAACTAGTCGAGTCATAACAGTGCTCCTTGGTCGGTTAGGGAGTGACAGTCGTGTCGGCATTGATCGTTGGCGGGGGCGTCAGGTCGCCGCTGTTGATGATTTCGTCGGACGCCTTGCGCGGCTTCTTCTGCTCCACCGTTCGCGCTTGCGCCGAGTCCGCCGGTGCAAGGATCGCGGCATCGACCGCGATCGTCGCGGCTGTCGCCATGGGCGGTGCATCGAGCGGTTTCGTTCCGGAGTCGACGATCACCGAGCCGTCCGCGAACACCGGCGGCAGCTGCGCGGTCTCACTGCGCGGCGCGCGCCGCGACCGGTACCAGGCGCCGAGGCTCGCGAGCGTCAGCGCGAGCCCGGTCGCGGTCGCGATCGCGAGGCGCAGCGTCGTGCGCGGTCCCGGCGCCGGCGCCGGGACCGCTGCGAGATAGCGATCGATCTCGAACACGACCTCGACCGCCGAACGCGGGCGATCACCCGGCGACTTCGCGAGCAGGCGCGAGATCAAGCGCGCGATCTGGTGGTCGATCGCGGGCAGCGGCGGCACCGGCGCGTGCATGTGCGCCGCCATCACGTCGGACATCGAGCCGGTGCGCCCGAACGGCGGCGCGCCGGTGACGAGCTCGAACAAGATGCAGCCGAGCGCGTACAGATCCGCGCGCGAATCACACTCGATCCCGCGGCACTGCTCGGGGGCCATGTACGCCGGCGTGCCGAGCACGACGCCGAGCGTGGTGCGATGGACCGATGACTCGAGCTTCGCGATCCCGAAGTCGAGCAGCTTGATCTGGTCGAGCGCGCCGCCCTCGGGGTCGCGGATCAAGAACACGTTATCGGGCTTGAGATCGCGGTGCACGATGCCTGCCTCGTGCGCGACCGCGAGCGGCGCGGCGATCCGGCGGGCGATCACGAGCGCCTCCGCGACCGCGAGCTTGCCGCGGGCGGCCAGCCGGGCGCCGAGCGTCTGGCCCTCGAGCAGCTCCATCGCGATGAACGCGCAGCCCGACTCGGTGTGGCCATAGTCGTAGACCTCGACGATGCCCGGGTGGCGGATCGCGGTCGTCGCACGCGCTTCGTTGAGGAAGCGATCGAGCGCGAGGGTGTGGCCGCCGAGCTCGGGGCGCAGGACCTTGATCGCCGCGGGGCGATTCAGCAGCGTGTGGACCGCGCGATACACGACCCCCATGCCGCCTTCGCCGAGCTCGTCGGTGATGACGTACGGTCCGACCCGGCCGCCGAGCGCGAGCCCGAACGCGGGGGTCACGGCGCGTACCTCAGCCCGACGACCAGGTCGAGCTCGCCGACCGCGGCCTCGAGCATGCCGACCGGCGGGCACACCGAAGCGGCGATCGCGCCGCGCAGCGCGAACAAGGGAGAGATGTCGTGCTCGACGCCGACCTCGCCACGGACCAGGGGAGCCCACTGGTTCGTGCGGCCCACACCGGGCACGACATCTCTCGAACTTCCAAGCAGCGAGACGTACTCGACGCCGAGCTCGCCTCCCGCGGTCAGCCGGCCCCAGGCGAACACCGTGCGGTGCTCGATCGCGGCGGCGAGCTGGGCGACGGTCGTGTTGTCCATCGCGTCGTAACGGAACATCTCGCCGACGCCGAGCGCGGCTCCGAGCTCGACGCCGTCGAACGCGTGCCACGTCGCGGTCGCGCGGATCCCGGTGATCGGGGCGTTGCCGCCGGACAGGACCTCGCCGACGAACGCGCTCGCGCCGAGGTGGAGCGTCGCGTCCGGTACCGCCGGTGCGGCCTCGGCATCGACGTCCGAGTCGACGTGCTCGGCGGACGCGGCGCCGCTCGCCGGTGCGAACGCGGCCGTAGCTGCATGGAGCTCCGCGGTGGGCTCCGCGGCGGGCGAACCGGCAGATGCCGCAGCGGGCACCGGGCCATCGGGCCTCGCATCGCGGGTCCGACACGCCGCTTCGAGCTCCGGCAGCAGCTTCTCGACCTGGCGCGCGAGTGCAGGCGTCGGCGAGCCGGAGAGGTACTGGTGGTAATAGCCGACCGCGCGGTCGCAGTGCTCGAGCTTGCGATGCGCCTGGGCGAGGTTGAACAGCAGCGCGTCGCTCTGGAATGCTTTGTAGGCATCCTCGAACTCGGCGATCGCCTCTGCGTACTGGCCGAGGTTGTAGAGCGCGACGCCGCGGCGTGCGTGGATGTCCGCGTCACCGCGGGGATCCGCGTGCGCGACGGTGGTCAGCCCGGTCACGGCGATCAGCAAGATCGTGGCCCGCATGGCTCAATTCACCAGCGCGTTGACGCAGGCGACGAACGCGCTGCACGATGGATGATCGAGACAGTCCTCGAGGTCGTGGCGAAACTCGTCTTGCTGTGAAGCGGGGTACGTATCGAGCGCCGACGTGTAGTTCTCGGTGCACTCCTCGACGCTGCCGTTCAACGCGTTGCAGTCGTCGGCGCGCTTGCAGGCGTCCGCGATGGGGTCAGCGGTACAGCCCGAGGTGCCCGTGACGATCGACGTGATCGAGATAATGATGAACAGCAGAGTTCGCATGGATGCTCCTTTCCGGCTCGTCGAGATGACGGGGCGAGCGCCGGGCATTCCCGCGAAATGTTTTTCGGGAATGTCGTGCGAGCGCGTCGTCTAGGAGAAGGAGGGCAACTTGACGACGCGAGCGAGCACGTGGCAGCCTGACATCGCGATGGAGGCGAACGCGGTGGTTCCCGTCGGGGTCCGGCCGCTCGCCGACGTGCTCGCGACCGCCAAGCCCGCACTCGCGCAAGTGGCGGAGCGGCTGTGCGCGACGCCGGCCGATGCCTCGGATCTCCTGCAGGACACGCTCGAGCGCGCGACCCGCCAGGGCATCCCGGCCGACGTGCGCAACCCGCGCGCCTGGCTCGCGACGATCATGCACAACCTGTTCATCGATCGCTGCCGCTCGGCGCAGCGCCAGCCGGTCCACGAACCGCTCGAGGACCACCACACCGATGCCGTCACCTCGATCGGGGTCACCGACGAGCCGGCCTGGGCGCGTGCGACGCTCGACGACGTGCGCAAGGCGCTCGACCAGCTCGATCCGACGTTCGCGAGGGTCTACCGGCTCCACGCGTTCGAGCACCGCTCGTACGAGCAGATCGCCATCGCTCTCAAGATCGAGCGCGTCACGGTGGGCACCCGCCTCAATCGCGCGCGCAAGATGCTGCGTCAGGTCCTGGTCACGCGCCTCGGCCTCGAGGAGTCACCATGACCCTACCCTGCAGTCAGCTCGATGAATTCTACGATGGCGAGCTCGCCTCCGCCGCGGCCGTCGTGTTTCGAACGCACCTCGCGAGCTGCGCCACGTGCCAGCGCCAGCTCCGCGGCCGCATGCAGGAAGCGCTGGTCGTCGACGAGGCCGCGCCGGCCGCCCACGTCATCCCGATCGCGCGCGCGCGCAAGAACGCGATCGCGATCCTCGGCGCGGCCGTCGCGCTCGCCGCCGCGGTCGCGCTGGTCTGGTCGCTGCGCGGCCGCACGCCCGAGCCATCCCAGCTCGTGGTCGCGTTGACGATCGAGCGCGGCGGCGAGCACGTGCGAGGTAGTTCGACGACGACCGCGCACCCGGGCGATGTCGTGCACGTCCAGACCACCGGCACCGTGTGGATCTATCGCAGCGATCGCGAGCTCGTGCTCGCGTGCCCCGGCGGCCGCGGTTGCCGCGCTGATGGTGCGGACTTCCCGGTCTCGACGATCGGCTCCTATTCGATCGTCGTGCTCGCCGGCGAGCACCTGCCGGCGCCCCACGGCGACCTCGACACCGACGTGTCGGCGACCCGCGTGCCGCACAAGATCGTGCCGCTGACCGTCGACTGACGGGAACTTCCGCGTGGCGTGGCGTCCTCTAGCCGAGGAGCCATGACCAAAACCATCTTCGTTAGCTTCATCCTGTTCTCTTCGCTCGTCCACGCGCAGCCTACCGACGATCACGCGAAGTTCTCGGGCAAACGCCTCGCCGTCGAGATCCTCGGCGGCGAGGTCGTCGGCGCACTCGTCACCGGGCTGACGTTCAACGCGCTGTGCAACGGCGAGGACTGCCTGGGCTCCGCGTTCACCGCGTTCGGCGTCAACGTCGCCGTCACGCCGCTCGCCGTCTGGGGCATCGGCGCCGCGATGGGCGGCGAAGGCAGCCTCGGCTACTCGTACCTCGGTGCGAGCCTCGCGCTCACGCCATTCTCGGTGACCGGGTCGCCCGACGAGTCCCCGAGCGACGCGGTGACCCGGGTCGCGATCGAGGCGTGGGTGTCGTCGATCCTGCTCGCACCATGCAGCGCGCTCATGTACGAGGCGACCTCGCACGTGTCGTGGACGCGCGAGCATCAAATGAATCTCGCGCTGCGCACGCTACACGATCGCGAAGGCCTCGATGGCGCGGTCGGGATGATCTCCGGCCGCTGGTAGTCAGGGGTGCTCAATAATCATCCAGTTGTCCTTCGGAGTCCGAGCAACCCAGCGCTGCTTGTCTTGTGTCCAATCGACTTTTTTCAGTTGCTCGCGCAGCTGATCGATCCCCTCGGCCCCCTTGACCTGCCCCTGTGCCACACTCTTGCGCAGGTACATGGTTCCCGCTTCGATCGGACCGATGATCGGCACACTGCCAGTCGGCCTGATGATGATGCAGAGCACGTGAACCGTGAGCGACGAGGGCCAGTTGAGCCGGTCACCGATGGCAGCCTCCCAGCCGTGCGGTCCGACCTGGTTGTTCGGGCAAACCACGTAATCGTTGTCGCCGGGACCTTTGTAGAGGCGCCACACCTCGGCGCGTTCGTGGATTTCAGCATCCGCCCCGGCATGCTGTTTCGCAAGCTCGTGCCCGCCAGGCTTTATCGCCAGCGCCGCTGCGCTACCCAACTTCAGGACATCGTCGTCATTGCTCATTCGTGTTCACCCTTTCGGTCGCAGTCTCACCCGTTCCAAGCGCGACCAACGCAGCCCACGCAGACACGGGAATCTGATGCGCGATCGCCACACGTTGCGCGATGGCGAGCCCGAGCGCCGGCCGTTCTACGCCTCCGGATGCATAAAACTCGCTGATCAAGCCCCGAGATGTTGCATCGTCGAGGCTCCAGCGCGCGGCGATCACGTTTTGCGTTCCGGCTGCCAGGAATGCGCCTGCGAGCGCACCCCATGCATCACCGGTCACCGCGGCGGACTGACAGCTCGCGAGCACGGCGAGCTCCGGCGCGATCCCGAGATCGACGACATCGGCCGCACTCACCACACCATCTGCGAGCTGGAGCTCTGCACCTCCCGGTGTGACGCGAGCATGGCTGGCGACCGCAAGTACCTGCGCGTGCGCGCTCGTCTTGATGGCTGCGACCGACGCGTCTGCGCCGAGCTTCGCCTGTACCCCGAGGGTAGCCGCTGTAGCGATCGCTTCGAGCCTTGCACCCGGCAGATCCCCATGCGGATCACCGATCACGACGATCGACCGATTCGTGGAATGCCGGCGGCGGAGCTCTACGAGAACTGCCGCGCTAGGCGCGTACGCGAAGGCCGCACGTTCGATCCACCTCTTGCCGCCTAGGACGAGCGCTCCGAATGGCACGCGCTCGAGAGGTCCTGCCGCAAGGTGGATGACCGTATTGGAACCGATACCCGTCCAGCGAGGACTCGGTGCGAGCCGCTCGCCGAGCGCCGCGAGTGACGGTTCCCTCAGGGCGATAGCGCCATCGATCAGCGGTTGAAGCTCGACGACGGTGCCGAGGTCGTCGACGCTGGGGTCACCATGATCGAGCGCGATCAACCACACATGACTGTTGGCAACGAAGAACGTCCATATGATGTCTTTCACGAGCGCATGTGACAGCACATCACCGCTGAGGACTTTCGACGGGCACGACGATCGCAACGACGTGGCGATCACGTGCATCGCGTCCGCGCGAATGCCTGCCTCGCGCGCAACGGCACTCGGATCCTGGGCGACTATCGGGGCCGTCGCCGTCAGACCGTCGAGATACGCCCTGCCGATCGCCCGCTGGGAGATGTCGAATGCATCGCGTGGTCTCCCAGCTCGGACATAAAGCGCGAACAGCTGCTCGTACGGTGCGCGCCGATCTGGGTCACGCTGCGCGAACGTCTTGAGTTCGTCAATCTCGAGGTCTTCCAGCTGCGACTCGAACGTGTTTATCGCTCGGTAGAACTCGATGATCGCCTCTTGCTCGCGTCCCAGGGCGACCAGGATCTCGCCACGCAAGGTCTGAAGCACAGGCTGAAACGACATGCTCGGCCTGGCAGCGAATGCCTGGTCGACGAACTGAAGTGCCTCTGCCGGCGTACCGCGAGCAAGTGCAACGCGAGCAGCGTACCAGTTGTGAGATATGCCCTTCGGATGCGGAAGCGTTTCCACTAACCTCGCAGCCTCGTGTAGATCACCTAGCGCGAGGGCCACTTCGATGAGGTTGCCGTGAGCAACGAACTGTATGTGTTCGCCGTGGAGCGCAGCCGCCCGACTGAAAGTTTGCCGCGCCAGCAATGGATGGCCGTGCGTTCGCTGATATTCGCCCTCTGTGATCAAGGCAATCGGGAGATATGGGTCCCGCTCACCGAGCTGTGACGATGTATCGCCGAGTGCCCGGATACCGCTCTCGTCGTCGCCGATCGCGATGAGGTTCGTCGCGAGCGTGACGCGCGTATGAAGGATCACCAATGGATCGTTCAAGCGTGCAGCGACATCGACCGCACGTGCTTCGGTGGTAAGTGCGAGGCGGGGATCGCCCATCATCTCGAACCGCTCCGATAGTGCCTCCAGTTCGCGGACCTGGCCGGCAAGGTCGGAGCCCCGAAGTGCGAGCGCTCGTTGAAAGGCGGCCACGCTCGCGTGGCCATCGTCGATCTTGTTGGCGCGTTGATGCCAGATCTCCGCGGCGATCGGTCCGACCGGGTTCGTTACGAGGAGGCTGGTCACAGCCGCGTCGCCATGAGCGGCATAGGCCTGAACCAAGAGACGCGCGGTCTCCGTCGAGGGTGACCGAGCATAGGCCGCTGTACAGGCGGCGACCGCATCTCGCTTTGCACTCAGGTCGACGTCACATTGTACGGTCGACGTCGCGGAATGGGCGCAGCTTGCCGCGGCTGCACCGGCAGCCAACAACAGTACGACCATCCGCTGCTCGAAACCGCCCTTCGTCATGCGTCGACGCGATGCAGAGCATACGTGATGCCAGCCCAAGCTCGCGGACTTCAGCCTGGTTGTTCGCGGCGACCTCCGGATCGCGATCTCATTCGTTGATCCGACTCGACGTCACAGGCGGAACTGCCCCAGCATGGGAAGCCGCCGAGCTTCACGCAACCTTCCGCAGTCCCGGTCTACGGCTGGGCTGGCGCGGGCGGCGCCGGTGACGCGGATGGCGCCGGCGGCGGGGGCGGCGGCGCTGCCTCGGGCGGCGGTGGCGCTGCCGGCGGCGCTGCCGGCACGTACGGCGCGAAGTCCGGCGCCGCCGTCCCGGGCGGATACGGGGTCGTGGGCCTGGGCTGGTTGGGCGGGTACGAGTCCACGGGCTTGGGCCGGTTCCGGTCGGGCCGGAACGAGAGCATCAAGCCGCCGGAGGGGAAGAACCCACCCTTGAACTGCTGGCTCTCGAAGTTCGTCAGCGTCGCGTACGGGCCGAACTGGATGTTGTCGCCGACGGCCATGATCGCGAACGTCATCGAGGTCGCGGCGCCGAGGAACCGCTGGACGGGCGAGCCTTCGACGGCGCGGGTGACCTTGAACGGCATCACGTTGAGCGAGACCAGCGGGCGCAGGAAGCCGTTCTTGACCTGGACGACGCCGGAGAACGCGCCGTAGATCGCCGACGCATCGTCGGCGGTCGCGACGTCCATGCCGTTGACCTGGGTCGAGCCGCTCGACACACCGCCGACCCGCGCGGCGAGCGCGATGTCGAACAGGTCGCTACCCTCGAGGTGCTGGCGCAGGCCGATCGAGGCGCCGGTCGGGAGCGGCAGGAAGAAGAACCACAGCTGGCCCTCGGCGGCGATCTCGAGGTCGGTGTCATCGCCGAGCCCGTAGGCGAGCGTCAGGCGCAACGCGGCGGCGGGCGCTTCACCGTAGCTCGAGGTGTAGTCGATGTCGCCCGAGCCCGAGCCGGTGTTGCTCGCGATCAGGTCGAGGGTCGGCGCCTCGCCGCTGACCGAGACGCCGAGGTGGCCACGGCCGACCGTGGTCGCGGATTCGGGCGCCCCGGTCGCGACGGGCAGATAGCACGCAGGCAACAGCGCGAGTGCGAGTCTCCTCATCGCGCGATCATAACGAAGCCGCCTCGCGATGGGGGCGGCAGAACCCGACATCGACCGCGTTGCTCGCACTGCTGGGCCGAGCCGTCGCCGAGTTCATCGTCGCGCAGCAGGCCTGATCCACGCTAAGCTCGCACCGTGCGGGGCCTTACCACCGATCTGAAGCGCGGCGACCTTCGTCCGTACTTCTTGTGGGACGAGGACATCTCGATCGACGAGCTGCACACGACTCTGGCCGGCCCCGACGGGTTCGTGCGTGATCGTCTGCTCGGCAAGATGCTGCGCGAGGCTCGAGATCTCGATGTCTGGGAGTTCGTGACCCCTTCCGAGGTCGCACGAGTGCTTCCTCGTGTGCGACGCCGAATCGGCCGCCGCTTCAAGTTCTGGTCGTTTCTGATCGAGGGCTGGCGCCGTGATGGCCTCCTCGCCGCGTAGCTCGCTCGCGCCACTTCAGCTCGAGACGCCTACCTCGCGCCGCGTTGCCCGGCTGAAGCCGCGCGCTCATCCAGCGGGGTGACCGATCAGCGCCTCGAGCTCTTGTTCGCTGATCACCTGAACCCCGTGCTTCTCGGCGGCCTCGAGCTTGGTCTTGCCGGTATCCGCGCCGGCGACCAGGTACGTCGTCTTCTTCGAGACCGAGCCCGCGACCTTGCCGCCGGCCGCCTCGATGCTCTTCTGCACGTCGGCGCGCGGGCGAGTCATCGTCCCGGTCACGACGAGCGTCTTGCCGGTCAGCGGGCCTTCCTCGACGACCGTGACCGGCTCCTCGGGATCGAGACCGTGGCCGGCGAGCTTGTCGAGCACGCGCGCGACGTGAGGGTCGCGCAGGAACTTGTCGACGTGCATCGCGATGGTCTCGCCGATGCCCTCGATGTCGCTGAGCTCGGCGATCAGCTCCTCGCTCGACTTCGCGGCCGCGGCGGCGCGCAACGCGGACAGCGTGCGGTACTTCGCCGCGATCGGCTTCGCGAGGGTCGAGCCGACGTTCGTGATGCCGAGCGAGGACAGCAGGCGCGAGAACGTCGCGGCCTGCTTGGCCTTCGCGATCGCGGCGATCAGGTTATCCGCGGACAGCTTCGCGAACCGGTCGAGCGTGAGCAGCTGCAGGGTGGTCAGCGCGAACAGGTCCGCGATGTCCTCGACCAGCCCGGCCTCGACCAGCTGCGCGACGACCTTCTCGCCGAGGCCGTCGATGTTCATCTGGTGGCGCGACGCGAAGAACTCGATCGCGCCGAGCCGCTGGGCCGGGCAGCCGATCCGGTTCGGGCACATCAACACGACCCGGCCCTCCTCGCGCTCGAGCTCGGAGTTGCAGAACGGACAATGGGTCGGGGTGGGAAACAGCGGCCCGTCGGCGGCGACCGTGACGTTGAGGATCTCCGGAATGATCTCGCCGGCCTTCTGGATCGTGACGCGATCGCCGATCCGCAGCCCGAGCCGCGCGACCTGATCCCAGTTGTGCACCGACGCGCGCGACACGGTCGTGCCCGAGACGTCGACCGGATCGAGGATCGCGACCGGCGTCACCGCGCCGGTGCGGCCGATGTTGATCTCGATATCGCGCAGCACGGTCGTGACCTGGCGCGCCGGAAACTTGTACGCGATCGCCCAGCGCGGAAACTTCGCGGTGGTGCCGAGCGCGGTGCGCTGCGCGAAGTCATCGACCTTGACGACCAGGCCATCGACCTCGTAGGGCAGCTTGTCGCGGCGGTCGGCCCACGAGTGGACCTGGGCGATCAGCTCGTCCCACGACCGCGCCTGCGAGTTGTGCGCCGAGATCGGGATGCCGAGCCGCTGGATCAGCTCGAGCGATGCGAGGTGCCCGCTCGCGTAGCGCTCGCCGTCGACGACCTCGTACAGGATCGTGCGCATGGGCCGCTTCGCGACCTCCTTCGGATCCTGCTGCTTGATCGAGCCCGCGGCGGTGTTGCGCGGGTTCTTGAACAGCTCCTCGCCATGCTTCGCGCGCTCGGCGTTGATCGCGTCGAACTCGGCCTTGGTCATGTAGATCTCGCCGCGTACGACGATGTCGATCGGCTCGCGCAGCTTGAGCGCGACGCCCTTGACGGTCTTGACGTTCGCCGTGACGTCCTCGCCGATCCGGCCATCGCCACGGGTCGCGCCGAGCGCGAGCACGCCGTGCCGGTAGCTGAGCTCGATCCCGAAGCCGTCGATCTTCGGCTCGACCGAGAACACCGGTACGTCGCCGTCGAGGCCCTTGACGACGCGGTCATAGAACGCCCGCAGGTCGTCCTCGTTGTAGGTGTTGTCGAGCGATAGCATCGCGACCGGGCGTTCGACCTTCGGGAACTCCGAGACCGGGGCATGGCCGGCGCGCTGGGTCGGCGACCACGCGACCAGCCACTCGGGGTGAGCGCGCTCGAGCCGGCGCAGCTGGTCGTTGAGCTGGTCGTACTCGACGTCGCTGATCACGGGGTTCGCCTCGACGTGGTAGCGCCGATCGTGCTCGCTGAGCTCGTCGACGAGCGCGAGGTAGTCCTGCCTCGTATCCCCCATGGGCCGGAGCCTAGCGCGACTTGCCGGCGAGCCACAGCCGGAGCGCCGGCTCGAGTAGCTTCTTGCGCGCGATGCAGTGGTCCATCCGCTCGATGCTCTGCTCGACCGGCCGCAATGCCGCCGGGAGCGACGCGAAGTGCGCGGTGACGTACGTCGCGATCTCGTCGCGCCGCGCCGGGTCACACGCCGCCGTGATCGAAAACGCAGGGAGCATCCCGACCGGGAAGATCGCGGTCTCGGAGCTCGGTAGGCGCTTCTCGATCTCGTCGAGGTGCTCGCGTTCGTAGGCCTCCAGCACCGCGCGGTCCTCTTCGTCGGCCCACGTGTACCAGATCGGCGCGTAGTCATCGATGGTCAGCGCCGGATCTGTTGCGAGCGACGCGAGCATGGCGCGGTAGCGGTCCGGATCGCGCAGCTTCTCGAGGACACCGAGGATCGTGGCGCGCACCACGGGGTCGACCTCGGCGTCGACGTCGGCGCGCAACGCCGCCGCGATCTTCGCGTCCGCGTTCGCGGCGATGTCGAGCACCGCGGTCATCGTATCGATCGAGAGCTCGTGATAGCGCGCCACGAGCTGCTTCGCCTGCGCGTCGAGGACATGCGAGTGACTCGCCGCGATCGCACCGAGCACGTCCGAACGCAAATTTGCGGTGACCACGGTGTCGGTCGCGACAGGTGCGAGCCCGTAGCGGCGCGCGAGCGGCTCCGCGATCGCCCGCACCTTGGCACGTGCTGCGGGCAACAGATCTCGCGGCACCGCCTGCAGCAACGCCGGCGGGTAGCCGGGAACACCTCCGCCGAACGACCACATGTCCCCGAGCGAGGCCGCGAGCTCGAGCGCGTCGCGACTGCGGCCGAGCACCGTCGTCAACGAGGTCCAGATCGGGAGCGGCAAGCTACCCTGAACGACGAACGCGTAGGCATCGCTGTAGATCGAGAGATGCTCCTCGCGCGTGAGCGAGTGCCACGCCCTGTCGCGAATCGCTTCGAGGGCCTTGGCATCGAGCTTCGCGCGGTAATAGCCATAGTCGCCCGCCGGCGCGAACCACGCCGGGCACACCGGTAGTGCGAGCTCGCCCTGGGCCGCTGCGAGCACCGTGCATTGATCGACGCGCGCGTGCTTCGCGCCCTCGTACGCCACGCACACCGGGATCGTCCACTGCTCGGACGATGCGCCTCCGGTCGGCAGATAGCGGTTCTGGCTCAGCGCGATCCGCGCCTTGTCGTTGCCTGGTCCCTTGCCATCGCAGGTCAGCGTCATCGCGACCTCGGGCACGCCCGGCTGATCGAACCAGCCGCTGACGAGCCGGCCGAGCGGTTTGCCGACGCCATCGAGCGCCGCGAACAGATCCGCCGCGGTCGCGTTGCCATCGGCATGCACGGTCAGGTAGTGCTGGATCGCGGTCTGGAACGCGGCTTCGCCGAGGTGATGCTCGATCATCCGCAGCACCGTCGAGCCCTTCGGATACGTCACGCCATCGAACGCGTTGGAGATATCGCCCACCGCCTCGATCGGCTGACGGATCTTGCGCGAGCTCACCAGCTCGTCGGCCGCAAACCCCTCCTGGCGATGCTCGAACGCCTCGAGCGGCCAGCTCGGATCGAACGCGGCGAGCACCTTGTCCTCGGTCCAGGTCGCGAAGCTCTCGTTCAACCAGATGTCGTCCCACCACGCGGCGGTCACGAGGTCGCCGAACCACTGATGCGCGGTCTCGTGACCGATCACCGAGACGCACTCGTAGCGCTCGCGTGGCCCCGGGTTGTCGAACCACACGAACTTGGGAGAGGTGATGATGAGGCCGGCGTTCTCCATCGCCGAGGGTTCCAGCGCCGCGACGAGGACATCGAGCTTCGGATACGGAAACGGGATCTTGAACCAGGCCTCGAGCGCGTCGACGATCTTCGGCATCGCGCTGACCAGGAACGCGACCTTCTTGGCGGTCCCGCGCGGGGTGATCACGCGCAACGCGAGCCCGTTCTTCGCCTTGCCCGCATCGAGCACCTCGAACGGTCCGACCCCGAACGCGACCAGATAGCTCGGCAGCGGCCGCGTCACCGCGAACGCGATCCGCTCGTGCGTCGGATCGAGCGCGACGGTCCCGGTCGGCATGGTGTTCGACACCGCGACCAGCCCCTTCGGGACATCGAGCGTGAGCTGCCACGGCGTCTTGCGATCCGGCTCGTCGATGCACGGGAACACCAAGCGCGCGGCGATCGCCTCGAACTGCGTCGCGACATACGCGTCGGTGCCGTACTTGCTGAGGAACGCGCCCTCGGGGCTCGCCACCTGGATCTCCCCGCGATACGCGATCGCCAGCGTCCAGCGCCCCGCAACGAGCGCATGCGCCGGCCGCAATTCGAGCAAGTCACCCTCCATCTTCACGGCGAGCGGAACCTCGTGGGTGCCATCGCTCGCCTTCGCCGAGCTGATCGTGAGGTGCTTGCCATCGAGCCAGATCACCGCCGAACGGCGATCGAGGTTGCCCTCGATCGCGATCGCGCCCTCGAACGTGGGCTTCGCCGGATCGATCGCGAGCCGTGCGGTGTAGCGGGTCGGCGTGAAGTTGCGCGGCAGCCGCAGCGCGGGAGCCGGCGGATCGAACGCCGCGACCTCGGCGGGTGGCGACGGTGCGACCCCCGGCAGGCTCGCCGCTGGCGGCTGCGACGACGACGAACCACACCCGATCGCGACGACCACCCACCATCCATGCTTCATGTGCGCGCGAGCGTACTACGGCCATGCGGCCGGCCAGGTTTCAGAGGGTTACGAGATCGAACTTGTGAAACTGTAGTACGTCCCCGCCCTAGCGAGCGATACCCTCCTCCCGTGCAAACGGTGGACGTATCGGCAGACCTGCGCGCGGCTCGGCTATCGAGAGCCGGGTCATGAAGACGTGCGAGTACGCCGGCGTCCCGTTCGCGACCACGCGAGCGCATCCCTGGACCGATGCGATTTCGGATTCGACCTTTCGTTACTACGATCTCAAGAACGAGCCGGCGCGGATCCGGACGTCGCTCGAAGACTTCGTACCGTGGCAGAGCTACGCGGGGATCGATCGCTTCTTCGGGCTCCTGGAGGCGCTCAATGGACCGCGCTCCAAGCTCGAGTCGAACGATTGTGCCTTCGAGGGGCCCTCGCCCAACGAATCACCGAGCATCGCAAAAGCGATGCAGTGCACCGGGAGAGTGATGGTGCTGTTTCGAGACCTGGCGAGGAACCTCTCCACTCGCGACGTCTCGGCGCTCAAGAATTCACTGCACGAGGAGCTCGGGACCCTCGATCCCGAGCTCGAGTGGGCGATGATCGGGACGACGCTCGTACCCGTGAACTACGTGACCTTGCCGGTCGAGCGCGAGCTGCAGCTCGGTCAGGAGCTGATGGTCTCGTTCTGGACCTGGGGCAACTCGGAGGCCGAGGTCATGACCCACCTCGATCGCGTGATGAAGAACCTCACGACGGCATTCGCGCGCATCGATGACGCGTTGAACGCGTAGCTATTCCAGCGTGTCGAGATCGGAGTCGGCACCGCTGTAGAACCAGCGCTCCGGGTCGAGGAAGCGCGGATCGCCCTGCGTCGGGATCATCACGAGGAACGGCTTGCGCTCGCGCTCGATGAAGCCAGCGCGCCACATCCGCCACATCCGGCGCATCCGGCCATCGGTCGCCATCAGCTTGATGTCGACCGTGCGCGCGTCGGATGCGGCCGCGTATCGCGCGATCCCAGCGAGGCAGGAGCTCCACGATTTCGGCGCCGTGATCAGGTCGACGATCCGCACCTCGTGGCCGCCCCTCATGACCTCGAGGGAGCACGCTCCGATCGGCTCGCCTGCATGCTGGATCACGAAGGCTGGCTCGCGATGTGCGGGCGCATCGAGGAACCGCCACGTATAGAATGCCGAGTCGCGAATCGCACCGAGCCGGATCGCCGGCGCCGCCTTGCGCCACACCGCATCGACGCGCGGGTCGTTCGGGACCATCGGCGCGAGGGAGGGAACGAACCGCGGCCGGAGGATCACGCGGACGATCCGATCGAGGAGCGGCTGGTCGATCCCGATCGCGGACCCGCACAATGGGCGCACCCAGCGCGCGACCTGCCCGATCTCGCGCGACCCGCCGCGCTTCAGCGGCGTCAAGTTCATCGCCCCGGGCGCGCCGTACATGCAGCCGATGCCGAGCTCCGTCATCGCCTGCCGGGAGGCATCGTGGAGCAGCCCACCGAGACCACGGCGGCGGAACCTCTCATGAACATAGCCATCGCCACCGAGTGCGCCGAGGACCTCCTCGCCGTCGAGCCACAGCCGAAATGGAAAGAACGACGTGCAGCCCGCGACTTCACCGTTCTCGATCGCGATCCACGTCAACGCGCGGCCCGCCGGGTTGCGCTCGTAGAGCCAGCTGACGCGTGCGTCCGCGTCGCTCCCGGGAATCATCTCGCGAATGAGCTCTACCACCTCGGGGCGATCCGCCGCGGTCGCGGCGCGCACGACAAAGCTCATCCTTCGACGTTACTGCATGATGGCGCTCGGGTCGTCATCACGCGCCGAGCGAACGCCGATCCGCGGCACCAGACCGGACAGAGCGCGTCGCCGCACGCACGAACGCGCCGCCGCCTCGGAACTTACACACAACCTTTCAGCCACCGTGCCGTTGGTATTCGCATGACCAAGTTGCTGCTGCTCGCCTCCCTGCTGTTGCCTGTTTTCGCCCACGCCGACAAACCCGCCGCCGTCTTGATCGAAGCAGTCCACAAGGGCCTCGGGATCGATGTCGGTGACGCCGGGTTCAAGATCTTCGAGGATGGGCGCTACCGGGTGTATCGCCACGATCCGAAGGCGATGGCGAGCCTCGAACGCACCGGCCAGCTCACCTCCCGGGAGCTCGCCGCCGTTCGCCGGGCTGCCAAGACCGCGGCGTGGAAGGTCACGCACCACACGATCTCGTGTGAGGCGATGGCGACGTCGCACACCGAGTGGTCCGCCGGGAAGCATGCATTCGACCAGCGGCTATGTGGCACCGACTCGCTCGATGCCGGAACCGAGAAGCTCTTCGCGATGGTCGACGCGCTCGAGACCAAGTACGCGACGACGAGGTGACGCAAGGGTCATCAACGGTCCGCCCGGCACATCCGTGCTGCTCGGCATGCCGATGCGATTGCCCCCGCCACCACCGGTATGCTCGCGGATCTTCGCGTGGCATACTCGGGTGTGCTCGCCCGTACACACCTCTCGATCGGCGGCACACGCAGGAAGCTGATGTCCCAGCCCGACGCCTCGTTGCTACAGGACGTGGTCACCCCCAAGGTGCTCGATGCCCTCAAGCGCGCGTCGGAGGCGCTCGTGGTCGCGGGGGTCAGGCATGTGGTGATCGGCGGCCTCGCGGTCGGCGCGAACGGCTACGCGCGTAATACGAAGGACGTCGACTTTCTCGTCGGCGCCGAGGCCTTCGAACATCACCCCGGCGGCCTGGTCACACTCCGCGCAGGGGTCCCGTTCCAGGTCAACGGTGTGGCGATCGACTTTCTGTCGCCGGACGCCGACGAAGCCTTCCTCGAGGCAGCGCTCGCGAGCCCGCCGGGATCGATGATCGATGCGGGCCCGCTGATCTATCTCAAGCTCAAGGCGTCCCGGCTCAAGGATCAGGCTGACGTCGTGGAGCTCGTCAAGGCGAGTCTCGATGTCGATGCGTGCCGCGCGTACCTGCAAGCACACGCCCAGGACCTCGTCGCTCGGTTCGACGCGCTGGTCGAGCGCGCGGCCACCGAGTAGCCCTACGACTTCGCGTGGAGCCACGCGCGTAGCGCAGGCTCGAGGGCTCGCTTGCTCGCGATGCAATTGTCCATGAGCTCGATCGCCTGCTTGACGGGCCGGGCGGCCGAGGGGAGCTTGCTGAAGTGCTCGGTCACGTAGGTCGCGATCTCGTCGCGGCGCGCCGGATCGCAGGCATTCACGAACGGTACGTACAAGAATAGAACGACCGGGAAGTCCTCGTTCTCGCCGGTGGGCAGGCGCTTCCGGACGTCGTCGAGATGGACGCGCAGGTAGGCCTCGTCGTCGGCGCGGGCTTCTTCGCCGCCATATAGCCACATCCGGGCGAGATCCTCCGATCCGAGCTTCGGATCGGCGACGAGCGACTCGATCATCGCGCGATGGCGCTGGGGATCGTGCAGGCCGGCGAGGGTCGCGAGCAGGGTCTCGTGCACGACGGGTGAGAGCTCGGTGTCGAGGTCGGCGCGCAGCTGCGCGGCGATCTTGGGGTCCGCGTTGGCGGCGAGCTCGAGCACCGCGCGCATCGTCGCGTTCGGCAGATCGTGATAGTGCGCGGCGAGCACCTTGGCCTCGTCGTCGAACACGCGCGAGCGGGTCCACACGACGACGTCGAGCAGATCCGCGCGCAACCGCTCGACCTCGATCGGCTCGCCGGGTTTGTCGAGGATCCCGACCCGCTTCGCCATGCCCTCGAACTCTGCACGCGCCTTCGCGCGCGCGGTCGACATCAGGTCCTTCGGGATCACGTCGGCGACGCCGATCGGCATCCCGTCCCCGCCGTTCCCGGTCAGATCGCCGATCGCGGCTCTCTGTTCGCGCGGGTCGCCCTTCGCGAGCTTCTCCAGGTATGCCCACGCGAGAGTGACGGGGAGCTTGCCGCGCCGCGCGTACTCGGCGACGTCGCCGTAGGCCACGATCCGCTCGGCATGGGTCAGCTTGTCCCAGCCCTTGTCGAGCAACGCGGTCAGCGCCGGTGCGTCGAGTTTCGCGATGAAGTAGCCGTAGTCGCCGGCGCGCGAGAACCAGTTCGGACACACCGGCAGCTCGATCTCGGTCTCGGCCTTCGCGAGCACGAGGCATTGATCGACGCGCTCGTGGTTGGCGCCTTCGTACGCGATGCACACCGGGATCGTCCAGGTCTGGTCGTTCGCGGCGCCGCTCGGCAGGTAGCGCTGCTGCGACAGCGCGAGTCGCGACTTGCCGCCGCCGTCGCAGGTCAAGTCCATCGCGACCTCGGGCACGCCCGCTTGATCGAACCACCCCGTCGCGAGCCGGCCGAGCGGCTGGGGCGCGACGGTGTCGAGCGCCGCAAACAGGTCGGCGGCGGTCGCGTTGCCGTCGGCGTGGGCGCGCAGATAGGTCTGGATCGCCGTGCGGAACGCGGCCTCGCCGAGCTGGTGCTCGAGCATGCGCAGCACGGTCGCGCCCTTCGGATACGTGATCTCGTCGAACGCGTTGTGGATGTCGCCTTCGTTCGTGATCTCCTGGCGGATCTTGCGTGCCGTGGTCAGGCGATCACCGCGCTCCGCCGCGAAGCGATGATCGAGCGCCTCGGTCGGCCACGCAGGATCGAACGCGACGAGCACCTTGTCCTCCATCCACGTCGCGAAGCTCTCGTTGAGCCAGATATCGTCCCACCACGCGGCGGTGACCAGATCCCCAAACCACTGGTGCGAGGTCTCGTGACCGATCGTGCTGACGATATTGTAGCGCTCGATCGCCGACGGGTTCGCGATCATCACCGCGCGCGAGTCGCAGGTGATCATCCCCGCGTTCTCCATCGCACCGCCACGCAGCGAAGGCACGATCACGATGTCGAGCTTGGCGTACGGGAACGGGATCGCGAACCATGCCTCGAGCGTGTCGACCAGCTTCGGCAGCGCGCTCGCGAGGAACGCGACCTTCGACGCGGTCGTGCGCGGCGTGATCACGCGCAGCGGCAGACCGCTCTTCGCGGTGCCGGCCGACACCGCCTCGAACGGGCCGACCGCGAACGCGACGAGGTACGACGGCAGCGGTCGCGTCACACCGAAGGTGATCCGGACGTGGCCCGGGTCGAGCGCGATCGATCCGGTCACCGGGGTGTTCGACACCGCGAGCTGGTCGTTGGGCACGTCGAGCGTGAGCTGCCATACGGCCTTGCGATCGGGCTCGTCGAGACACGGGAATACCAGCCGCGCCGCGGTCGCCTCGAACTGGGTGACGAGGTACGCGTCGCCACCGTACTTCGTGACGAACGCGCCGTCGAAGCCGTCGTGCTCGATCTGTCCGCGATACGTCAGCTTCAGCGTCCACGCCCCCGCTTCGAGCGGCGCCGCCGCATGCAGCCCGAGCAGGTCGTCCTTCACCGTCACCGCGAGCGCGATCTCGCGGCGGCCGTCGCTCGCGACCGCGCGGGCGATCTCGAGGTGCTTGCCGTGCAGCCAGATCGTCGACGTGAGGCGATCGAGCGTGCCCTCGATCGCGATCTCGCCGGCGAAGTCGGGCTTGGCCGGATCGACCGCGAGTCGCGCGGTGTAACGCGCGGGCGTGAAGTGTCGCGGCAGGCGCAGCGTCGGAGCAGGCGGATCGAACGCCGCCTCGACCGCGGGCGGCGTCGGCTGCGGCGCGTGAGCCCGCGGCGCGGACGTCGAACCACAAGCTGCGACCACGAGCACCCACCATGCGCGGTTCATCCGCGCGAGAGTATCCTATGGACGTTGACGCGCCAGCGGGTCAGTCGTCGAGGTCGCTGAAGTCGGCGAGCGCCGCGCTCAGGTCTTCGAGGTGCGACGGCCGCTTCTTGCCCTCGATGAAGGCGTCGAGGTCGTGCTCCTCGGGCGAGTCTTCGTCGATCACGACGTCGTCAT
The DNA here is from genome assembly GCA_039922635.1 of Kofleriaceae bacterium. Classification (GTDB taxonomy): domain Bacteria; phylum Myxococcota_A; class Polyangia; order Haliangiales; family Haliangiaceae; genus JABFXX01. Next base: position 39,311 of record JBDTEH010000079.1, read on the forward strand.
CGGCGGCGCTGACCTCCTCGACCTCGAGGCTGTCGGCGTCGTCGAGCTGCACCGAGCCGAGCGCGATCTGATCCGGAGGACGCGGCAGACCGGTGTCGATCTCGTCGTCATCTTGGAGCGCGTACGGCAGCTCTTCGATCTCGACCCCGAGCCCGACCTCGAGGTGCGGATCGGTCGGCGCGTCGGACTTCGTCCCGATGATGCAGCCGGCCTTGACCGTGATCTGGAACGGCCGGCCATCGAAGTAAGCGTCGATCGCTTCCTTGATGTACCAGAACACGTCCTGCATCTCCTGGCCGTTGCCGGCGATCTCCTTCCACTCGCCGAGCGGCCCGTACTCGATCACCGGCGCGAAGAAGAACTCGCGCGAGCTCTTGAACAGGAGCGTGAACTCTTCGATCTCGATATCGCCCTCGAGGTTCGCGCTCTGCATCGCGCGCTCGATGTGATCGATCGTGGGAAACCGCGCGATGTGCTGCTCGAGCCGCTCGAGCGCCTCGTGACGGTCGTGCTTGATCAGCACTTCACGATAGAGATCGTGAAACTCCTGGAACGTCCCTTCGAGCGGCAGCGTGCAGCGCACCTCACCTCCGCGCTTGGCGACGCGGGAGAAGTCGCGCAGCGCGGTCTCGAGCGACGGCATCTCGTCGAGCCCGAGGTTGCACACGACGAGATCGTAGACGTCGTCGGTGAACGACAGCTTCGGCAGAGCGCTCTCGGTGCGAAAGAACACGCCCTTCTTGCCGAGCGGGCCGAGGTCCGCGACCTTGCGCCTCGCCACGTCGAGCATCGCGCTCGATGCATCGATCGCGATCAACCGCGAGCCATCGGTCATGCGGCGCAGGATCTCGGTGGTCGGCCAACCCGTACCGCACGACACGTCGAGCACCTGTCCGCGGTCGGGGACCGACAGATTCCGGAGTAGCATTTTGCCGAAACGAGTCCCCCAGACGGGCGCGATTTCTTCGTCGTAGATACGCGCCAGCTTCTCGACCTTGAGACTGCGCTTCTGCTGCACTGTCAATGGGGCTGCTACTTCTCGGTAATGATACGAAATCCAGTCGTGTTGTCCACGAAGATCGCGATTGCAGCCCAAATCCGGCTGCAATTCGTGTCATCGCCGACACATCTACTGGCCTAGGTCGCGCGAGCGTCGCGCGAGTCGCGCGGGACATAGATCTCGCCGCCCTGCTGCTGGAACTCCTCGGACTTGGCCTGAAGCCCGGCCGCCATTTCGCGAACCTCCTCGGTGATCTTCATCGAGCAGAACTTCGGGCCGCACATCGAGCAGAAGTGCGCGACCTTCGCGCCATCGGCGGGCAGCGTCTGATCGTGGAAGTCCTTCGCGGTATCCGGATCGAGCGAGAGGTGGAACTGATCGCTCCAGCGGAACTCGAAGCGCGCCTTCGAGAGCGCGTCGTCGCGGAGCTGCGCGCCGGGGTGGCCCTTCGCGAGGTCGGCCGCGTGCGCCGCGATCTTGTATGCGATCACGCCGTCCTTGACGTCGTCACGATCGGGGAGGCCGAGGTGCTCTTTCGGCGTGACGTAGCACAGCATCGCCGTGCCGAACCAACCGATCATCGCCGCGCCGATCGCGCTCGTGATGTGGTCGTAGCCGGGCGCGATGTCGGTGACGAGAGGTCCGAGCGTGTAGAACGGGGCCTCCTTGCACAGCTTCATCTGGAGGTCGACGTTCTCCTTGATCTTGTGCATCCCGACGTGACCGGGGCCCTCGATCATGGTCTGGACATCGTGCTTCCACGCGATCTCGGTGAGCTCGCCGAGCGTCTCGAGCTCCGCGAGCTGCGCGCGATCGTTCGCGTCGGCCGTCGAGCCCGGGCGCAGCCCATCGCCGAGCGAGAACGCGACGTCGTACTTCTTCATGACCTCGCAGATCCGCTCGAACTCGGTGTAGAGGAAGTTCTCCTTGTGGTGCGAGAGGCACCACTTCGCCATGATCGAGCCGCCACGCGACACGATGCCGGTGACGCGGTTCGCGGTCAGCGGGATGTACGCCATCCGCACGCCGGCGTGGATCGTGAAGTAGTCGACGCCCTGCTCGGCCTGCTCGATCAGCGTGTCGATGAACAGATCGATGGTCAGCTTCGCCGGATCGCCGTCGACCTTCTCGAGGCACTGATAGATCGGCACCGTGCCGATCGGCACCGGCGAGTTGCGAATGATCCACTCGCGGGTCTCGTGGATGTTCTTGCCGGTCGACAGGTCCATCACGGTGTCCGCGCCCCACTTGACCGCCCAGCGCAGCTTGTCGACCTCCTCGCCGACCGTCGACGTCACGGCGGAGTTGCCGATGTTCGCGTTGATCTTCACGAGGAACTTCGAGCCGATGATCATCGGCTCGCTCTCGGGGTGGTGGATGTTCGCCGGCAGGATCGCGCGACCGCGCGCGATCTCGTCGCGCACGAACTCGGGCGCCATGTTCTCGCGCAGCGCGACGAACCGCATCTCCTGCGTGATGATGCCGCGCCGTGCGTAGTGCATCTGCGAGCGGTTACCGCTGTCGCCATCGTCGACCTGCGCACCGCCTCCGGCGGTCGACTTGCGTAGCCGAGCTTCGATCCACGGCTGGCGCAGCTTGGGCAGCCCTTGGTGCGGATCGTGACCCTGCGGGCCGCTGGTGTCGTAGACGTCGAACGAGGGCTCGCCGCCCGACAACGAGATCCGGCGGACCGGCACCGCGAGCCCGGCTTGTTCGACGTAGACCTTCTGCGAGGCCGGGAAGCCCTCGATCTCGGGGAGGTTCGCGACGGGATCGGTGACGACTGGAAGCTTTTCGCTCATTGGGTTCTCCCTACGCCGGCATTACCCGGGTCAGGTTCGTGGGGTCGCACCGGAAGTGGTGCCTCTCAGCCTCGGTCAGGAATGAAGCTCCCCCTTATGTGGCTCGGACCTTATGATGTAGATACGTAGGGTGCAAGCACTGGGGCGCCACCTGCTTTGCGAATACACCGGCTGCGACGGGGAGCTGCTGAACAGCCCCGAGCACATTCGCACCGCTCTGCAGGCCGCGGTCATCCGCGCCGGCGCCACCCCGCTCCACGAGGTCGTCCACGCCTTTTCGCCCCACGGCGTGACCGGCGTGATCGTGATCGCCGAGTCGCACTTCGCGATCCACACCTGGCCCGAGTACGGCTTCGCCGCGGTCGACCTGTTCACGTGCGGCGAGACCGTCGATCCGTACGCCGCATTCGAGCACCTGCGCGACGCGCTGCGCGCCCAGCAGCACTCGGTCGTCGAGATCCGCCGCGGCCTCTCGGTCGGCCCGCGCCCGCACAAGCCGTAACCGCCGCGCGCGCCAGCGTCAGGGCACGTGGTCGATCGACAGGAACGCGTCGTCGAGCGCGCTCATCATCACGGTCGCCGAAGCGAACCGCTCGTCGGGGTTCTTGATCAACGCGCCCTCGATCAGCGCGACGAGCTGCGGCGTGCACCACGGCTGTTGCTTCGCGAACATGTCGAGCCGCGGCGGCGGAGCCTTGACCTGCATCCGCATCTGCATCATCGGGTCGGCGTGCTCGAACGGCACGCGCGCGACGAGCATCTCGAACAGCATGGTCGCGAGCGCGTAGATATCGGCGCGGCCGTCGACGGCCTTGCCGAGCGCCTGCTCGGGCGCCATGTAGGCCGGCGTGCCGAATACGATGCCCGCGGTGGTCAGCTTCGCGCCGCCCATCGCGGCCTCGGCGTCGCCGACGAGCTTGACCAGGCCGAAGTCGACGATCTTCGCGCGCTCCCAGCCGCCCATGTCGATCAGCATCACGTTCTCGGGCTTGAGATCGCGGTGCACGAGCCCCTGTGCGTGGGCGTGGGCGATGCCATCGAGCAGCTGGCGCGTGATCACGAGGGCGCGCCGCGCCGCCACCGGGCCGGTGCGCATCGCCTCCTTGAGCGTCACGCCATCGACCAGCTCCATGACCAGGAACAGGAAGCCGTCCTCGACGAACACGTCGATCGCCTGGACGAGGTTGGGATGGTCGAGCATGCGCACCGCGTTGGCCTCGCGCGCGAACCGCTTGACCGGCTCGGCGGCGGGGTTCATGCCCGACGCGGGAGACTTGAGCGCGAACTCGTGGCCCTCGGGGTCCGCGACCCGCCACACGCCGCCCATGCCGCCGCGGCCGAGCGCGCCGAGGATCAGGTAGCGCCCGAGCTTCATGCCCGGTTCGAGCTGGGGGGACATCGCGCCGGACACGCGGTCCCGAGCTTAGCTCGCAACGATTCGGCGTGCCGCCGCATCCTCGATACATTCGTGGTAACGCAAACGACATGGACAAGCTGCCCGTAGCCGGACAGGTCGAGATCGAGCTTGACGATACCGAGCTCGAGGCCGAGATCGTGCGCCTCAAGCGCGAGCGCAACGCGGTGATCCTGGCCCACTACTACCAGGAGTCCGAGATCCAGGATCTCGCGGACTACGTTGGCGATTCGCTGCAGCTATCGCAAGCCGCGGCGAAGACCCAGGCCGACGTGATCGCGTTCTGCGGCGTCCACTTCATGGCCGAGACCGCGAAGATCCTCAACCCGAGCAAGATCGTCGTGGTCCCGGACCTCGACGCGGGCTGCTCGCTCGCGGACGGCTGCCCCGCCCCCGCCTTCGAGCGCTGGCTCGCCCAGTATCCCGGCCACCAGGTGGTCAGCTACATCAACTGCTCTGCCGAGGTGAAGGCGCTCTCCGACGTGATCTGTACGTCGTCGAACGCGGTGAAGATCGTGAAGGCGCTCGGCGATCAGAAGATCGTGTTCGCGCCGGATCGCCACCTCGGCGCGTTCGTGAAGAAGCAGGCGAACCGCCCCGATCTGGTGCTGTGGGAAGGCACGTGCGTCGTGCACGAGACGTTCAGCGAGCGCCGCCTGCTCGAGCTGATGGCCAAGTATCCAGAGGCCGACGTGATCGCCCACCCCGAGTGCCACGACGGCATCCTGCGCCACGCGACGTTCATCGCGTCGACGAGCGGCTTGATCGCCTACGCGGCCAAGTCGCCGAAGCGCCAGTTCATCGTCGCGACCGAGGCCGGCATCCTGCACAAGATGGCCGCCGCCGCGCCGGGCAAGGAGCTGATCCCCGCCCCGCCCGAGGACGAGAGCTGCTCGTGCAACGTGTGCCCGTACATGAAGAAGAACACGCTGATGAAGCTGTACCTCGCGCTGCGCGATCTACAGCCGCAGGTAGACGTGCCCGAGGCGGTCCGGGTGCGCGCGCTGCAACCGATCCAGCGCATGTTAGACATGAGCGTATGAAGTGGCTGCTGATCCTCGCGCTCGTGGCATGCAGCCGCAACCGCGAGCATCAGCCGGCGGTCGAACGGAGCGCGCACGTCGAGACGCCGCCGAAGCTGCCGGCGACGCCGATCGGCCCGACCACGACGCAGCTCGTGACCGCGGTCCCCGACGAGTGGGACTCGACCACCGCGACGATGCGGCTGTGGCACCGCGAGGCCGGGACGGACTGGCAGCCGGTCGGCGCACCGTGGCCCGTGGTGATCGGCGCGAACGGTGCGGCGTGGGGCATCGGCCTGCACGGCAACGGGCCGCCGGCTGGCCACACCGGCCCCGCGAAGCTCGAGGGCGACCAGAAGAGCCCGGCTGGGTCGTTCCTGCTCGGCCCTTCGTATGGTTATGCCGCGGCGCCGCCGAAGGGGACCAAGCTGCCGTACACGCCGACCGACGACCAGATCAAGTGCGTCGACGATCCGGGATCGCTGCACTACGGGACGATCGTCAATCAGCTCGCGGTCCAGCCCGACTGGCACTCCGCCGAGAACCTGCGCCGCCCGGATGCGTTGTACACGTGGGTGATCGACGTCGCGCACAACCCGTCGCGCGTCCCCGGCGACGGTAGCTGCATCTTCCTGCATGTCTGGAAGGACCCGCACACTCCGACCGTGGGCTGCACCGCCATGGCGGAGCCGCAGGTGCAGAGCCTGCTGGCGGAGCTCGACCCCGCGCAGGTTCCGGTGTTCGTGTTGCTCCCGCAGCGCGAATACGCGTCGCTCGCCGCCGCGTGGGGCCTGCCCACGCTATAAGCTGCGCCCATGATCTGGAAGACGATCCTCGTGCCTCACGATTTCTCGTCGTCGGCGAATCATGCCTGTGCCGTCGCCCGCGACGAAGCAAAGACGCACGGCGCGAAGGTGATCTTGGTCCACGTGATCGACCTGCCGTTCCAGATGATGCCGGAGTCGTCGATGATCGCGACCGGGTCCGACGTCCCGATCTCGATGAAGGAGTACGCCAAGCGCGGCGCGATGACGCACCTCGATGACATCGCGGCGCGGCTCGCGAAGGAAGGCGTCGAGCCCACGACGTTCATCCGGTTCGGCCACCCGCACGACGAGATCACGAAGCTGGCCGACGAGGCCAAGTGCGATCTGATCATCATGGGCACGCATGGCCGCACCGGGCTCGCGCACTTGCTCGTCGGCAGCGTCGCCGAGCGCGTGGTCCGGACCAGCAAGGTGCCAGTGCTTACGGTGCCGATGCCCGAACACTCGTGAGCACGGGCACGTGGCGCGGTGCACCGCCGTGACGCACGGTGAGCAGCGCGGCGCCCATCGAGACCGCGAGGTCGGCATCGGGCGAGACCGTGACCCGGTCCTTGCCGAACTTTTGCTCGATCAGCTGCTGGAACTTCGGCACGAGCGAGGTGCCGCCGATCAGCGCGACCGCGTCGACGTCCGCGTCGGACCAGCTGGCCTGGCGCAGGCATTCGCCGACGACGTCGAGCGCGCGGTCGAACAGTGGACGCCAGCGCTCCTCGATCCACGGGCGATCGATCTTGAGATCGAGGGACTTGGGCCGGCCGCCCGCGATGAACGCCTCCGCCATCGTGAACTGCGCGACCTCGCGCGAGGACAAGATCCGCTTGGTCTGCTCGCAGCGATAGCGTAGCTCGGCGAACTTCAACGCGTCGCGGTGCATGTCGGCGCCGTACTGGCGATGCACGGCCCCCGCGATCGCCTCGGCGAACGCATCGTCGAGGTCGTCGCCGCCGAGCATCGAATCACCGAAGGTCCCCGCCGGTGTGAACTTCATGCCGGCCTGCACGATCGCGGACGCGTCGAACGTCCCGCCGCCGAAGTCCAGGACGAGCAAGCGGCGCTGCGCGGAGGTCGCGTGGAGCCCGACCGCGAGCGCGCCGGCGATCGGCTCGGCGACGAGCTCGACGATGTCGAGATGCGCGATCCGCCCCGCCCGCACGATCGCCTCGCGATAGCCAGGTGGTGCCGCGGCCGACAGCGTGACAACGCACTTGGTGATCTTGCCGCCGAACCGGCGCTCCGCGAGCTCGCGCACGCGGTTGAGGACCGCCGCGGCGATCTGCTCGGGGGCGTAGGCCTGGGTACCGAGCTTGAACATCAGCTTGTCGCCGGTGGTGTCGACACGTGCCGAGGCGCTCGCGATGTAGCGGCGCACGAGCTCGTCGCCCGGCGCGAGGCCGAGCACGCGCTTGACCGAGCGCACGACCCGGTTCGGGTGGCTCTGCTGGCGCAACACGGCCGGGCGCCCGATCTCGATGTCGCCACGATCCGGGACGTACACGACGGTCGGGATCACCGGATCGCTGTTGTCGCGCACCAGCTCGACGCGGTCGCCGATCATCGTGCCCGCCGACGTGCAGCTCGTCCCGAAATCGATTCCGAGGACGACATCGGGCATACCGAGGACTTCGGCCGGTCGGGCGCGCTGTCGAGGGTCTACGCGCCGCCCCCCATGACCGTGCCGGTCGGCGAGTGATCGTGCTCGAGCAGCGGCAGCGACGTGAACGGCAGGTTGAACACCTCGAACAGACCGTGCGTGACCTTGCGGGTCCTCCGGGCCGCCGAGGAGGACCTGCCCTCGAGCAGGTAATCGAGCACGCCCTGGGCGTTCAGCGAGATCCCGATGAACATCTGCTGGGTCGGCTTGACCATGTCGGTAGGGTCCGGTGGGGGCTTGTAGTTGCGCGTATCGAACCCGAGCGTGAGGTCGACGAACCGCGACCAGGTGCCGTACTCCATGTCGCGCAGCGCGTGGATCGAGCCCAGGTGAAACGCGAGCAGGTAGGTCTGACCGGAGTAGTCCTCGGCGATGTTCCAGCGCGAGCAGCCGCCGGTCGGGCACGGCGAGCTGCCATCGAGCTTCTTCAGGTACGCGTCGCTCGGCCAGTACTGGACGCGGAAGTCGAACATCTCGTCGAGCCGCGGCCAGTGCATCAGCGCGAGCGCGGTCAGCGCACCGACGGTGTCGCCGCCGAGATCGCTGAACGAGAACTCGAAGAAGAACCCGTCGCGAACCTCGACGCCGATGAACAGCAACTCGGACAGCCCGGTCGCGACCAGCATCGACTTGTCGCGATCGAACCCGCCCCATTGGTTCAGGAGCTCGGTACCGCCGCGCGCGAGCGTCATCGTCGACCACGCGTGGCCGAACTTGTCCTCGCCGCCCGCGTACGTCGTATCGCCGGCCCAGCCGAGCAGGCCGCAGCGCGACAGCGTGTGCGAGCACGGCTCGTCGTCGCCGCCCCACTTGTATTGCGAGAGCGGCTTGTGCTGGCGATACCACGCCAGATACATCCAGCCCGCGAACGCGGTGTACATGCCGGCCATCGTCAGCGCCGCGGCGACCTTGTGGTCTTCGGGCGCCGGCGAGGCGAGCGCGGTGACCGTCGGCGTGGGCGCGACCGCGACCGGCGCCGTGTCTGTCGGGGCCGCCGGTCGATACGCGTCGGGCGCCGGCACACTCGGAGCCGCCGGGGCCAGCGGTGCTTGCGGGGCCGACGGGTCCAGCGGGGGTGGTGGCGGCGCGTCGGCGCGCGCTCGCGCCGGGATCACGACCAAGACGAGCGCGAGGAGACAACGACGCATCCTCGCATCACGCCCCGCGAGCGGCATTCGCACAACCGGAATGCTCTGAAGAAGTCATTGCGGCGGACAACTGCCACGTCGTGTGCGACCTACCGCACGACTCGGCCCGAGGCACCTAGAATGCGAGCGCGGTGCCGAAGCCGCCGCCGATGTGCGCGGAGCCATCGCGCGGCCCGTACGAGACCTGCGCCTTGACGCTCACACGCGGCGTGATCCGGTACGCGATGTCGTACGCGAGGTACATGCCGGACCGCGACAGCACCGCGCCCGGCAGATCGGTACGCACGACCGAGGCGCCCATCAACACCGGCGGCGCGGTATCCCACTGCAGGCGTACCCACGCGGTCGGCCCGAGGTCCGAGAGGTAATCGAGGCCGACCTGCACGCACGACCGCCATGGCTTGCCGAACGTGAGCTGGCCGCGCGCGGTGCCACCGAAGCCGTTCTGCGACACCGCCATGCCGGCGCGAGCATCGACGAACACCGAAGGGTGCAAGCGCAGCCGGACCTCGCCAAACCCGTATCGCGACGCGTGCAGCGGCGTCTCGGCATCCGCGGCCGACATCAACGGCGTGCGACCGCTGACGTCGCCGAAGCCAAACCCGATCGAGTGCAGCACGCGCCAGAGCTCGTGGGTATAGGTCAGCTCGCCACGCACGAAGTGATCCGGCAGATCGTAGCGATTGCCGAAGTCGTGCTCGATCACGTCGAGCGCGAGGTGGTCGCGCAACCCGGCCTGGCGCGCGCGATCGAGATCCTCGAGGCGGTCGACGAGCGAGGGCTCGACGGTGATCACCTGCGGCGCCTGCGCCGAGGCGAAGTGCGCGACGTCCGCCCCCGCCGCGTCGCGGCCGTGGATGAAGTATGCGACGCCGGGTGGCACCGCCGCGGGCAGCGTCGCGAACCACGGGCCGGCAGACGAGTGCTCGAACGGCGCGTCGTGCCAGGCGCGCTCGCCGATCGCGTGCCAGGTCACGGTCAGCTGCTCGGCGTAGGGTGCGTCGAGCATCGCCTCGAGCGTGATCGGCTCGCCGCTCGGGCTCGTCGCGGGCGGGACGTGGACGACGAGCGCGTGCGGCGCCGAGACCCCGTCGCCAAACGCTAGCCCAGGAATCAGCAACATGATCGCGAGTAGCTTCATCGCGCACCTCACCAATCGAAGTTCATGGCCATGCCGCCCGACACGCCGGTGTGGTCGAGCCCGCGCGCCTGATACGACACGCGCGCCGACGGGTAGAACCAACCGAGCTTGCGATAGCCGACGTCGCCGATCAGGCGCACGCCGAAGTCCTCGAGCACGGGCTGGTCGGTGACCTGCACCGTGATCTGCACGGGCACCACCGGCGCGGGCAGCCAGTGATACGCGGCCTCGAGCAAGGTGCCGACGCCGCGCGAGAAGCTCGCGCCGAGCACGAGGTTGGTCGCCTGCTCCTGGCCGAGCCGGAGCCGGACCCGGCCACCGGCGCCGGTCAGGAACTGGCAGCCCCTGGGATCGCGCGACTGGCAGTGCGCGGCGTCGTCCCCGGCCATGGAGTCGGTCGTGAGGACGCCGAGCTGCGGGCGCACCATCAGCGCGACCTGCGGGCGCAGCCGAAACTCCAGCTCGGTGTAGACGTACGAGAAGTCGACGCGCTTGCAGCGATAGACGCCGGTCGTATCGACGCACATGCCGCGCGGATCGTGATCGATCACGTCGCGCGGCCCGCCGACGCCCGAGAGCGTGCCGAACCCCAGCCGCATCGAATAGATCGGATCGAGGAAGCGGTACATGAAGTCGCCCTCCGCCAGGTAGTACTGGTCGTAGCCCTTCGACAGCCGGCCGTCGAAGTCGACGTAGTCGACGTGGAGATCGATGTGGGAGCGGTTCGGCGCGGGCGGCGGCTCGACCACGGACTCGGCGACCTCGATCGAGCGCGGCTCGGAGATCGAACCGAGGACGGGACGCGCCTCGCCATGCGGCGGCGCGACCTCGACGTACCACTCGACCGCGGGTGCCTGCACGGTCGCGATCGTGCCGCGCAGGTAGGCATCGCCGTCGCGCGCGAGCTCCGTGCGATGGAACCCGACCTCGCCGCGGGTGCGCGCGTACAGGAACGCACGGCCGACCTTGTCGGGGGCGCGGACGAGGAACGCCATGCCGAGCGGCCGGCCGGGGAGCGCCGTCGCCGGTGCCGCCGCCGCGATCACCGCGCGCTCGACGGAGGGATCCGCTTGCGCGAGCGCAACCGATAGCTCCGCGATCCGGGCCGCGCGGTCGCGGCTCGACGATCGCGCGGCCGCGAGCGCCGCGTCGCGCGCGTCGATCTGCGCGCGCAGGCTCGCGATCTCGGTCTCGATCGCCCGGCGATAGCCGGTCTGCGGATCGGCGGCGAGCAGCGCTTGCCAGCGCGCGATGCGCTGCTCGGGCGGCTGGCCGAGCGTCGCCTGCCACGCCTCGCGTGCCAGCGCGGCATGATCGAGCGCCGGGCCCGGCGTCGTGGCGGCGGCCGTAGTCTCCGGGTGGCTCGCCTCGACCTGCGCTTGCCAGGGATCGACGAAGATGTGCGTGTCACCGACGAGCCGCACGTGATCGCCCGCGAGCACACGCTTCGCGAGCTCGGCGTCGGCATGCGCGATGCTGGTGTGATCACCGGAGCGCGCGACCTCGAGCGTACCGAGCGCGAACCGATCGTGGAGCTGCTTGCCGGAGGTCGGATCGGTCGCGATCACCTCGTGCAACAGCTCGAGCTGGGCACCGGCACCGACGCCATCCTTCGCGCCGAGGTCGACGTAGATGTCCTTGCCGTCGACCGCGAGCACGACCGGCTCGGAGCGGGGCTGAGCCAGCACGGGCGCCGCGACGAGGGCCAGCCATAGACCGAAGATGATCGGAATCCGCATCTAGAAGTCCGCCGTGAGGTTGAAGCCACCCGTGATGCCTGCGACTTGCTCTTCGCGCGCCGCGTAACCGATCCGGCCGCCGACCCGCAGGCCGGCCGCGACCTCGTGCGCGACGTCGTAGTACAGGCGTACGCCGGTCGGCCGGTCGGTCGCGGGCAGGTCGGTGACCTCGACGGTCGCGGTCATCGGAAACCTCGGCACCGTGCCCCAACCGAGCCGGAAGAACCCGCTCGCGCCGACGTACTGGATCGCCTCGACGCCGACCGCGACATGGCTGCCCTCGCGATCGCCGAACCGCAGCTCGCCGCGGCCCCCGACCCCGAAGCCGTTGGTCGCCGCGAGCACCATCATGCGCGCGTCGAGCCGGATGCCCTCGACCGGCGCGAGCCCGAGCTCGAACCAGCCGCCGACCTTGAACCCAGCGTCGGCCGTGCACGGCGACGGCGAGCACGCCATCGACTCGGTGGTGCCGATCAGCCGGGTATAGCCGACGCGGATCTCCTCGAGCGGATACGCCCACAGGCGATACGCGAAGTCGGCGTCGACGCGGTAATAATTGTCGGCGATCTTGGCGCCATCGATCGTGCGCGTCCCGAAGTCGACCCAATCGGTCCGGACCTGGATCTGCGAGCGCCTGGCGTGGCTACGCGAGAGGTCGCGAGCCTCGCGCGCGGCGTCGCTGTCGAGGTGAACCTCGACGTCGTGGGGCCACTCGGCCGACGCGAACACGGCAGCGTCGCCGGAGGTCAGGTAGTACTCGAGCCCCGGCGGCAGCACCGTGGCCGCGGGGACGATCGCGACCCAGTGGGCGTCGTCGCGGCGGACCAGCTCGATCGACCTGAACGCGGTCGTCCCGGTGGTGCGCACGTGCGCGATCAGGTCCGGCGCCGCCGCGCTGGCCTCGACGACGAGCTCGACCTGCGCGCCGGCGGTCGCGGAGGCCGGCGCGACATGACGCACCGGATCCGCGGCGGCGGCGCTCACCAAGATCATGACAAGGAAGATCGGTTTCATGGGGAGCCTCACCAGTTGAAGGCCAGACCGGCGCCGCCGCCGAGGCCGGCGTGGGCGACGCTGCGGCCTTGCCACGAGCCGCGCGCGGTGATCGAGACGTTCTGGATCGCGAACAGCTCGAGCTCGGTACCGAGCACGAGCGCGGTGTCACCCTCGTTCGGTTGATCGGTCGCACCGACGGAGATGCCGACACCGAGGGGCGCGGTCGGCCGGGCCCCGAACCGCACCTCCGAGAGCCAACCGACCTGATCGATCGTGCGCGCGACGAACGCGAGGTTCGTGCTGGACCTGTCACCGACGCGGAACCGGCCCTCGGCGCCGAGCCCGAAGCCCTCGCGGCCGACCCCGGCGATCAGCTGACCGCCGATCGACGCGGGCGTGTGCTCGAGGTGACCGCCGAGCTCGAGGTCGGCGTAGCCGAAGTGGAACGCCGACTGCGGCGCGTCCATGCCGGGCGTCCACACGGCATCGCGCAACCCGCCGGTGCCGGCATACACCCCGGCACCGACGCCGACGCTCTGGATCACGGTGCCGAGCCAGTACGTGAAGTCGATGGTGGCGCGCTCCATGTGATCGGTGCGATCGCCGGTGCGGTGGTCGAACGTGCGGAAGTCGAGGGCATCGACCATCATCCGCACCGACGAGCGGCCGGGCTGCGCCGCGAACCGATCGAGGAGCGGCGGGGCAGCGACCTCCACGGCGATCGGCGCCTGCGGCGACGCGAGCGCGAGGCCGGTGCGGCCGTCCGGCGCCGACACCTCGACGAAGTACTCGATGCCGGGCGCGCGCATGACCTCGGCCGGGATCACGCCGCGCAGGTAGAGGTCGTGCTCGCGCGCGAGCAAGACGGCGTGGAACGTCGCCGCCCCGATCGGCCGGTAGTGCAGATACGCGCTCGCGACGCGATCGGGGTGATCGAGCACGAACGCCAGCGCCAGCGGCTCGCTCGCGCGCGCGCGGCGCGGCGCATCGTGCGCGACCACCGCGATCCGCGCCGCGCCCTGGAGCGCGCTGGGCGGCTGCATCTGCTCGCGCAGCGCGCGCAATTCGTCGAGCTCGAGGCGCACGCCGGTCGCGAACCGCGAGCTCTGGTGGGACGACAAGTAGCGCTCCCAGGCGGCGATCCGGACGTCGAGCGACTGACCGGCTTGCGCCGCGAACTCGCCCAGCACCTCGGCGGTCGCGGGATCGACGGGCGGCGTGGCGACGCGCGACACCGGCGGCGCGGGGTCCGGACGGTCGACCAAGACCTCCGCGAGGTCGCCGACCTTGATGTCCATCACGAGCTCACCCACGACCGCGCGGGACATCTCGCCGCCGGCCTCGGTGATGCTCGCCGAGCCGACCGGTAACCAGTCGGTCACGACGGCGTGCGTGATCGGGTGCTTGAGGTGGATCGGGCGCTTGATGCGCAGCGCCGCGCCCGCGACCACACCACGGTCCGCGCCGAGGCTGACGTAGATCTCCTTCGCCTCGACGCGGACGACCGAGCCGCGCACGATCTCGTCGTCCGCGGACGCCGGCACGGCGAGCAGCAGCACCACGAGCACGACCCGACCGAACTGGATCGAGGATTTCATCACCGCACCTCCTTCCAGAATGCGGACCAGGCCGGCGCGGTGGCCACGGGCGGCCCGGCCGGAGTAGCCGCGGGCGCGGCGGCCGGGGCCGGGACGATCGGGGCCGCGACGACCGCCGCGGGAACGATCTGCGCCGGTGCGATCGGCACGGGCGAGACCAGCGCCGCACGATCGGCGTCGGCCTCCGCGGCGATCGGCGGCGTCGGCAGCGCCTGCAACGACGCGACGTACTCCGCCTTCGCCGCGCGGCACTCGTTGACGGTGTTGTTGCCGTGGATCGCGGCGCCGATCAGGACCGCGCCGATCACCGCAGGAATCACCGCGGCGCCGGCACTATCCGCGCCGACCGCGAGCGTCGTGATACCCGCGGCCGTCGCGAGCAAGCTATCGCCGAGCACGGCGGTCTTGTCGATACTGCACGTCGGCTCCTGCGAGCGCGGCAGGCTGCGATCGGGGCCCGAGAGCGCGAACGAGCAGCCGCCGCCGGCGAGCAGCACGACCACCAATCCGCGGGGCCATGGCGAACGAGTCATGACCCCATTTAGAGGTCAGACCATCGAACCGCCCAGGACAGTTGTCGGCAACGAACGGCGGGATGCGGCCAGAGCCGCACCGTCAGGTTTCTGTCGCCGTCTTCGCGCCCTGTTCGCGCCTATTCGCGCCTATTCGCGATCGAGATACGTGTAGCCGATCATGCCCTGGCGGAACCGGTTCATCAGCGTCCGGCTCTCCTCGATCGTCATCAGCTTCTTGCGCAGCGCCTGCTCGACGTTGTTACGCATCCGGCCGAGCAAGTCGGTCGGCGAGTAATCGACGAACTGCAGCACCTCGCTCACAGTGTCGCCGGCGACCACTTCCTTGACGTCGTAGTCACCGTCCGGGGAGAGCTGGACGTGCACGGTGTTGGTATCGCCGAACAGGTTGTGGAGGTCGCCGAGGATCTCCTGATACGCGCCGACCAGGAAGATCCCGAGGTAGTAGTCCTGGCCCTCGAGCTTGGGGTGGAGCTCGAGCACGTGCTTGACATCGCGCAGGTCGATGAACGAATCGATCTTGCCGTCGGAGTCACACGTGATGTCCGCGAGCGTCGCGCGCCGGGTCGGCTCCTCGTTCAAGCGGTGGATCGGGCAGATCGGGAACAGCTGATCGACCGCCCACGCATCGGGCACCGACTGGAACATCGAGAAGTTGCAGAAGTACGTATCGCTGAGCGCCTTCTCGAGGCCCTCGAGCTCCTCGGGCACGTGGGACTGGCGCGACACCAGCATCAGCACCTTCTCGCAGGTCGCCCAGAACAAGTTCTCGCACAGCACGCGGTGCTCGAGCGACAGGTGGCCCAGGTTGAATAGCTGGAGCACCTGATCCTTGTACTCGACGGCGTCGTGATAGCTCTCCAGCAGATTCTTCTGCGAGACGCCCTGATACGTCTCCCACATGTTGGACACCAGCGGCGGCACGGGCTTCGTGAGCGTCTGCGGCACGTGGGTGTTGAACTCGGTCACGCCGAGCACGTTGACGACGAGCACCGAGTGATGCGCCGCGATCGCGCGGCCCGACTCGCTGACGATGTTCGGGTGCGGGACCTGATCCGCGTCGCAGATCTCCTTGATCGCGTAGACGACGTCGTTCGCGTACTCCTGCACCGAGTAGTTCATCGACGATGCGAAGTTGGTCTGCGAGCCGTCGTAGTCGACGCCGAGACCACCGCCGACGTCGAGGTACGTGAGGCTCTTGGCGCCGAGCTTGTAGCACTCGCAGAACAGCCGCCCGGCCTCGCGCAGCGCGTTCTTCACGCTCTTGATCGCGCTGATCTGCGATCCGAGGTGGAAGTGCATGAGCTTCAAGGTATCCACTTCGCCCCACGCCTTGAGGCGCTCGACCGCGGCGACCATCTCGGCGGCCGACAGCCCGAACTTCGAGAAGTCACCGCCCGATTGCTCCCACCGGCCGGCGCCGCGCGAGGACAACCGCGCGCGGATCCCGAGCTGCGGCTTGATCTTGATCCGATCGCTGACCCGGTGAATGTGGTCGAGCTCGCTCGGCTTCTCGACGACGAGGATCACGGTCTTGCCCATCTTCGACGCGAGCAGCGCGGTCTCGATGTACTCCTCGTCCTTGTAGCCGTTGCAGATGATCAGCGCTTCATCGTCCTGATGCATCGCCATGATCGCGAGCAGCTCGGGCTTGCTGCCGGCCTCGAGCCCGTAATGGAACGGGCGACCGTACTCGATGATCTCCTCGACGACCGTGCGGTTCTGGTTGACCTTGATCGGGTACACGCCGCGGTACTGGCCGCCGTAGCCGTACTCCTTGATCGCGCCGTTGAACGAAGCGCACAGCAGCTCGATCCGCGCCTTCAGGATGTCGCTGAACCGGAGCAAGATCGGCAGCTGGATGCCGCGCGCGACGAGCTCGTCGATCAGCTCCTTCATGTCGATCGCGCCGGCAGTGCCCTCGGTGCCCGGGGCCTGCGATCGCGGCGTGACGATCAGGTTGCCCTGCTCGTTGACGCCGAAGTAGCCGCAGCCCCACCGGGGGATGTTGTACGTATCGTTCGCGTCGGCGGAGGACCAGCGACGGAGCGGATCGTGGGCGAGCAAGAGCTTGGCGCGTGCCATCGTTTGAAACGTTGGTACGGCCAATCGCCCCGTGGCGCAATGGGTTTTAGGCAGCTACCCGCGGCGCACAGATCGCCGGTAGCGAGCGCCGGCCGCGCGTCGGGAGATCGTCGCCGACATCCGACTCCGTGCCACGAGGACCTTCCTTCGCGACCTCGTGCACCCTCGCGGGTTAGGGTGCCCGAGCATGCCGAGCATCATTATACCCTCCCGACGAGGATCTAGGTACTTGCGCGTGGCGCGTCAGGTCACTAGATTCGCGGGTCTTCATTCGCGTACCACCCATGGGCCAGGAGATCGTCAAAGGTAGCAGCGCCGCGAACGTCATCGCGGAGGAGGAGCGGCTGTACGGCCAGGTCCAGGCGCGTGTCGCCATGGGCGAAGAATCCTCCGATCGTCGCCCGCAGTTCGGCGCGTCGGATCTCGACGTCGATCTGTTGTCGCTGCGCGATCAGATCGCCGAAGCACGCGCCGAGGATCTGCCGCCGTTGGTCGAGCAGATGACCCGGCTCGCGGCGCTCAGGGCGCGGCTCGGCGGCGGCCGCTCCTTGCCGGTCGATATCACCTCGCCGTACTTCGCGCACCTCCGGTTGAAGGAGAGCGGCAAGTCGCGTGATGTCCTGGTCGGCAAGCGCGGCTTCATCGATCGCTCGTCGAACGTGCAGATCGTCGACTGGCGCAACGCGCCGGTGTCGCGGATCTACTACCGCTACGAAGAGGGCGACGACTACGAGGAAGAGATCGCCGGTCGTCGCGTCGAGGGCATGGTCGAGGCGCGCCGCAACGTCTCGATCGCGAAGGGCAACCTGCGCCGGATCGGTACGCCGAACGGCACGTACCTGAAGGACGCGCGCGGCAACTGGCTCGAGGCGGTCGGCCAGATGACACCGGTGCTCCACGGCGGCATGGGCAAGGCGGCCCGGCCGGTCGCGCTGCCGATGATCGGCGGCCAGAAGAGCGTGCTCGGCGTGCACCATGGCCTCGCGCGCGCCGACAAGGCGCTGCCCGAGATCGCGGCGCTGATCGACAAGGAGCAGTTCGAGCTGATCACGCAGCCCGGCTCCGGCATCGTCGTGATCCAGGGCGGTGCCGGCTCGGGCAAGACCACGGTCGCGTTGCACCGCGTCGCCTACCTGAACTTCCAGGACGGCCGCCGGTTCCGGCCGCAGAACACGTTGTTCGTCGTGCCGACCCAATCGCTCGTGCGCTACGTCGGCGGCGTGTTGCCCGCGCTCGGCGTCTCCGGCGTGCCGGTCGTGACGTACCTGGGCTGGGCGCGGTCGACCCGGATGCGCTGCTTGCCGGATGCGCCGACCATGTACAACGCGGATCCACCGGACCAGGTGTCGCGCGTCAAAAAGCACCCCGCCCTGATCAAGCTGCTCGACGATACGGTCGCGCACCAGGCCGCCGCGATCGGCGCGGATCTCGCGGTGCACTCCGCCGCCGCACTCGCCGAGTGGAACCGCCTGGTCCAGCGCGCGCTGGTGCCACGGTTGTCGGGCATGAATGGCTGGCTCAAGAAGCAGCCCGATCTCGATCCGACCGCGCGCGTCGCGCTCGAGGGCCTGATCAGGCGCACCAAGAAGCGCGCCGACGACGTCGTGCTCGATTGGGCGGAGCTGTTCACGGACTCGAGGGCGTTGACGGAGGGCTTCGCGGGCACGGACGTCACGGCGAAGGACGTCGAGCGCCTGATCGCGTGGGTCAAGCGCCAGCTCGCCCGGCCGCAGCAGCCGCCGGTCGACGACGACGGCAACCCGGAGCTCGACGCCGAGGGCCTCGCGGTCGGCCCCGACGAGGATGATCCGGCCGGCAGGTTCGACGACGAGGACGACGTCATCCTGTTGCGGCTGGTCCAGCTCAAGCGCGGCGGCCTGATGCCGTCCGGCGGCGACGAGATCATCTACGAGCACGTCGCGGTCGACGAGGCCCAGGACCGCGCCGCGCTCGAGATCAAGGTGCTGGTCGAGGCCGTCCGCGCGCCCGACGGCGATCCGACCAAGCGCTCGATCACGATCGCCGGCGACACCGCGCAGCGGCTCGTGTTCGACAACAACTTCACGACCTGGGAAGAGCTGCTCGGCTACATCAGCTCCAAGGGCCAGGCCGCGATCGTGCGGCCGCTCAAGCTGTCGTATCGCTCGACCGCCGAGGTCATGTTTCTCGCCCGCGAGATCCTCGGCCCCGAGCTCGCGCCCGACGACCCGCTCGCGGCGCGGCCCGGCGAGCCCGTCGAGCTCCACGAGTTCGGCGATCTCGGCGAGGCGATCGCGTTCCTCGGCGATGCGCTGCGCACGCTGATGTCCCACGAGCCCACCGCTTCGTGCGCCGTGATCGCGCGCTACTCCGAGCAAGCCGACGCCTACTTCGAGGGCCTGCGCCGAGCCGAGGTCCCTGCCCTGCGCCGGATCCGCCGCGACGAGTTCAACTTCCAGCCCGGCATCGACGTCACCGACGTCACCCACGTCAAGGGCCTCGAGTTCGACTACGTCGTGATGGTCGACGTCAACGACACCAGCTATCCGAAGGTCAACTGGGCGCGCCACCTGCTCCACATCGGCGTGACCCGCGCGGCCCACCAGCTCTGGCTGGTCTCGACCGGCGAGCCCAGCCCGCTCGTGCCGCAGACCCTGCGCGACGGCGGCCGGATGGGCGTCGAGTCGGCGTGACGTTTCGCCTCCGCATCGCGACCGCCGCCGACCTCCCCGAGCTGCTGCCGCGGTCGCGCGCGCTCCAGCGCCACGAAGACATCGAGATCTCCGATGCCGAGGTCGAGCGTGCGCTGCGCGAGATGCTCGCCGATCCGGCGCTCGGCTGCGTGTTCATGATCGAGGACGACGGCGCCGTGGTCGGCTACACGTTCGTGTCGTACTCGTTCGACCTCGAGTTCGCCGGTCGCGAGGCGTGGCTGACCGAGATCTATATCGACCAAGCCGCGCGCGGCCGCGGCGGCGGCACCCACGCGCTCGCGCTGCTCGAGCCCGAGCTCCGCGCGCGCGGCGTCCACGCGTATCACCTCCAGGTCCGCGCCGATAATCCCGCGAAGCGGCTGTACGAGCGCGCCGGTTTTCACGTCGTGCCGCGGCAGATCATGTCGAAGCGGCTGTAACCGGACCAGCGCCAGCTCGACTCGTGTGGCGACTAGCCCGCGAACCGGGTCGTCGCTGACACGATCATCGAGGTCAACACGCCGAGGTTGCCGTTCGCGAGCGTACACATCGCGTAGTGCGGCAGCGGCGAGTTGGCCGGGCCATGCAGCACCGCCCCGGTGAACGAGAAGCCAGCGCCGTGGCGCGTGCAGTACAGCTGCGACCCCGAGCTCGCGCAGCCCGATGCCGTGCCGACACAGACCGTCACGCCCTCGTGCGTGCACGATGCCGACATCGCGTACAGCCCGCCGCTGTCGCGCACGATCACCAACCGCTTCGCGGTGATGATCACGGGCACGTTCATCATGTACGTCGAGGCCGCGCCGACATCGACCCCCGAGTTGCCGCAACCGCCGCCGGCCGGTGCGTCCGACGCGGCAGCAGGCGCGTCGGACGTGGTCGCCGTGCTCGAGTTGCACGCGACGACGAGACCGATTCCACCGACACCGGCGAGCGAGACGAAGGTGCGGCGAGAGATGTCGTAAAGACCGTCGCTGCGCTTCATCCGTGTACATGACCATGCGACGCCACCGTGCGTCTACGCGACACGACCGACCGCGCGGAGAAGATCACGCAGTTCATGAGAACAGCCCGCGCGATCGGCGGTCACGGCGCCTGAGTCGCGGCGCGCGAGATCGCCACCTGCCTACATGCGCCGACATCAAAACGTTAACGTCGAACCGACGAGCGCCTCGACCTCGGGATGCTGGTCACCGCGACAGGATCGTCAGCGCGTAGCGTGAAGGTGGATTACGGTGCGATCCGGTAGATCGCCGCCGAATGCGCGGGGAAGTCGGCGACGAGCTTGCCACCGGTGATGACGACCTGGCCTGGCGCACCGTCGCCGAGGTCGTCGACGAGGGTCGTGCCATCGGCGATGCCGTGCACCGGGATGTGCATCATCCCGCTGTGCGCCGCGCCGTTGCTGACCACGACGATGCGGATGTCCGAGCCCGTGCCGCGCGAGAACGCGTACACGTTGGGGTTCGCCGCGCCGTTCTGCCGCCACAGCTCGTGGTACTCGCCATCGGCGAATGCCGACACGTTGCGGCGCAGTCCGGACAGCTTCTGGACGCGCGCGTAGACCAGCGCCGAGCCGGCGACGGCCGAGCCCGGATGCGGCTGGGCCCGGCCGGCGGGATCGGTGGCCCACGCGGGTAGGTCTCGGCGATTGTCCGGATCGGCGCCCCCGTACATCCCGAGCTCGTCGCCGTAGTACAGCTGCGGAATCCCGGGCAGCGTGAACATCAGATCGAGTGCGAGGAGTAGCCGCCGGCGGATCTCGTCCTCGGCGACGCCGAACCCCGGCTGATTCGCGAACCGCGGTACGTCGTGGTTGTCGATGAACAAGACGAGATCGAGCGCGCGGTCGGCGCCCACGCGCGCGATGCCGTCGGCGATCGCCCCGGCGACCTGGTCGACCGTGCCGCTCTTGCCGATCGCGTTCGTGATCGCGGCGTACAGCGGGTAGTGGAACGCCGAGTCGAAGCCGGCGTCGAGGTACGGCACGAAGGTCGAAGTCGAGCCCTCCTCGAAGATCTCGGCCACCGCGAACAGATCAGATCTCGCGCCACGCACCGCGGGGAAGAAGCTGGTGCGGAAGTACGAGGCCGGTACGTGCTTCGCGGTGTCCATGCGGATGCCGTCGACACCGTAGCGGGTGACCGCGCGAGCCTCGAGCGACGACAGGTACGCCGCGACGTCCGCGCGCTCCTGCTTGAAGTCCGGGTGGTTGTCGACCGGGCAGTAGATCTCGGCCGGGCCGAGCTGGCCGCACGTCGCCGGATCGTGGAACCAATCGTCGTGTTGGCGCGGCAACCGCGCGGTGTCGCCGGCGTGATTCACGACCATGTCGAGCACGAACCGCATGTTCGACGCATGCATGTCCGACGTCAGGTGCGCGAGGTCGTCCGCGCTGCCGAGCTCGGGCTGGAGCGCGTCGTCCGGCGGATCGCTATAGTCGATCCAGTAGCCGTGGTAGCCACACGCATTGCCGGGCGGCCCGGCCTGGAGGTTCGGCGGCGTGATCCAGATGGCGGTCGCGCCGAGATCGCGGACGTAGCCGAGGTTCTGGCGCAAGCCTTCGAAGTCGCCGCCGTGGAAGTGCTGCGGGTTGTTGCGATCGAAGCAGTGGGTCGCGCTGTCGTTCGAAGCGTCGCCGTCGCGAAACCGGTCCGGGATCACGAGATAGAGGACTTGCGAGCGCCAGCCCGCCGCGGCCGCCGCGGTGGGGGTCGCGATATCGGCGCCCGCGTCGACCATCGCGGGGGCGAGCTCGACAGGTTTGCATGCCGCCGCTGCCGCGAGCAAAGCGAGGAGGAGGTCAAAGCTGCACCGCATGCGCGACACCATGCGCGCGGCGCCACAGGACCGCCGTTGTCGAACCGTCAAACTCCGCGGCGCTGCCGTCGTTGTGGCGGGGCACCGTGCGCGGGCAAGCGCTCCGCTGCGGACACACCGGGCCGCGTGCGCGACGGCGCGACGCCGAAGTGCTGGCGGAACGCGGCGGCGAACGCCGAGGCGTTCTCGTAGCCGACTCGGGTCGCGACCTCGGTCACGGCGTAGCGTCCGGATTCGAGCAGCTGCATGCTCTCCTCGAGGCGCCGGCGCCGAACGTACGCGAGCGGCGCCACACCGAGCTCGCGGCGAAACGCGCGCAACACGGTCGACTCGCTCGCGTGGCAGTGGCGGACGAGCTCCTCGATCCGGAATCGCTCGAACAGGTGCTCCTCGATCCACGCCCGCGCGCGCTCCGCGACCGTGTCGCCCTGGAACAGCACCGAGCTGCGCGTCTGCCGATCGATCTGCTCGCGACCGAGGAAGAACACCTCCTTGGTCAGCTCTGCTTCGAGGAACCGTGCCGCGTTGCTCTCGCGGCGCGCGCACACCGAGCGCTCGAACACGTAGCGCTGGACCAGCTCGTCGACCCAACGCGTCCGCGGCAAGATGCGCGCGAGCGCCACTACCTCGGCGAGCCGCTGGCGGTCGACCTCGGGCGAGTAGTCGGCCACCGCGACGTCACGCACGGCTTCGGACAGCAGCAAGCTCGCCACCGAGGCGGTCCCCGACGCCGGCAACTCGAGGCTGTGCGACGCACGCGCGGGAACGATCGCGAAGGCCGAGCGATCCAAGCGCTCCTCGAGCTCGCCGACCCTCAGGGTGAGCACCGTGCTCTCGAGTGGGAACACCAGCGTTGGCACCGGGTGGACGCGCGTACGCTGCACCGCTTCGACATCGCGATCAAGGTGCAGGGCCACGCGCTCCGTGGAGGTCGCGCTCATATCGCACTAGTTACCGGGTGGTGATCACCGGTCAAGTCCGAGCGCATGGCACCTGCTCTCAGGTCAGGCGGACTTTGCCCCGGTCTCTCTCGGATTACGCCCGAACATCACGCCGAGGTGAAAGCTTGGCCACGCCACCGCCGGCGTCGCGCTCGGGCGAACCGTGCGGCACGCGGTCTATTCGTCCTCCGCGCAATCGATCGAGCAAGCCGCTGTCACCTTTCTGCGACCGGCGGCGACTATGCACGGACGAAGATGAGCATGTTGCCCTCGCAACCGAGCGACGACGAGCTGGTGCGCCGAAGCCTCGCGGGCGAGCCACGCGCGTTCGCGCAGCTCGTCGAGAGGCACCAGCGTCTCGTGTTCGGCGTCGCCCTCAGTGGTGCGCGCGACGTCGCGCACGCGGAGGACCTCGCTCAGGAAGCCTTCGTCGAGGCCTGGCGCGACCTGCCCCGGCTACGCGACCGCGCACGCGTCGGCTCGTGGATCGCCGGCATCGCGCGCAACCTCGCCCGCCGCTGGGCGCGGCACACGGCGCGGCGCCGCCAGCGCGAGGCGATCGCGACACGGACCGCGCCTGAGGTGGTGGCGACACCGCTCGACACCGCCCTCGATCGCGAGACCCGGTCGCTCGTGCGCGGTGCGCTCGCCGAGCTTCCGGAGGCATACCGGGAGGCTCTCGTTCTCTACTACATGCATGGACGTTCGTCGGCCGAAGTTGCGACCAGGCTTGGCATCAGCGAGGACCTGGTCAAGCAGCGACTGTCACGTGGGCGTCGCGCGCTGCGGTCGTCACTCGAGCTCCACGTCGAAGGTGCGCTCGAACAACTCGGCCCGAGCAAGGGTTTCGCAGCGATGGTGATGATCGCCGTCGGCGCGGCAACGGCGCGCAGTGCCGCCGCGGCCGGTGCTGCTGGAAAGGTGTGGTCCGCGATGAAGGTGAACAAGCTGGCCCTGGTCGGCGTCGCGATCTTCGTCGCAGGTGGCATCGCCTGGTATTACCGAGCACCGGGTGCGAGCGACCCGAGGCGTGCGGCCGACAAGGCAACGCCCACAGGTGCGACCTCGCCCCGCGATCCACCCGAACACACCGGCACACCCACGGTGCGCAGGGTAGCGAGCCGCGAGGCTCGCGAGCAGCTTCTTCAGTCGATCCGCAACGCATACCGACGGCGGATCGCGATGACACCGCCTCGGGCCACGACCACACCCGCAGCACCCGCAGCACCCCCAGCACCCGCAGCACCTGCTGAAGTGCCGAGCACCCGTTCGGCGAGCGCGGCGGACGACGACACCAGCAGCGATTCCGACAACGACTACATCCGAAGCGCGATGAGCGGACTGCTGCCGATGATCGTCGAGTGCTACAAGCAGGCGCGCGAGACCCATCCCATGCTCGCCGGCACGCTCGTCGTCAACTTCACGATTGAAGGTGAACCCGGTGTCGGCGGACTCGTCATGGAGAGCGCGATCGACCCCGAACACAGCCAGATCCAGGATCCGGGCCTGGACCAGTGCGTACAGGAGACGATGTTCGCGCTGGAGATCGATGCCCCGACCCATGGTGGCATCGTCAAGGTGACCTTTCCATTCACCTTCCGGCCAAACCACTGACGCAGCCCTCGCTGCTGAACCGCGCGCGGCGATCGCCGGCCCGAGTCGCCGCCCGCGCCGCGGCAGCGCCTCGGACCGCCTCGGGCTGATCCGCCGCACGCCACGACAGGCGCGCTCGATCGAGTTACTCGTCCCGGCCGAAGAGCTACCTGCTCTTCAACCGATCAAAACCTCGGTGGCGGGGTACTAAGGTTAGGTCGTCAGGTCTGACCGGCCCCGTCGGTGGAAGCCGCAAGCTCTTCCTGGTACTCACGGAGCGCACGGACGTACCGTCCGA
Source organism: Kofleriaceae bacterium (assembly GCA_039922635.1). Classification (GTDB taxonomy): domain Bacteria; phylum Myxococcota_A; class Polyangia; order Haliangiales; family Haliangiaceae; genus JABFXX01. The sequence goes on from JBDTEH010000079.1 coordinate 64,591, forward strand.
ACCCATCGTCGCGCGCGGCCATCAGCGCCGCTCGAATCATCGTCGCCATCGCCTCTTCGTTCCGTTGGGCAGAGTGCAGCGTGATCGCGAGGAAGGCCACGATCGCGGCGTCGTTGGGGAACAACCGACTCGCCTTCCGGAGCACATCCAACGCTTCGATCGTCCGGCCTACGTTTCGAAGGGTCGAACCATAGCCGAGCAGAAAACCGGCCTGCTCGTCCTCCGGAATGCCCATCCGGTATGCGGCGGCGTAGTAGCTGACCGCCTCGTGCTCGCGATCCGTTCGATCGCATGCGTAGGCCGAGACGACCTGTGCGCGCACGTCCGTCGGAAACTCCCTGACCAAGACCATCGCGTGCTTGTACGCGTCCTCGTGATTGCCGGCGTCGCGGAGCGTAGCGATCCGGGCCAGTTCTTCATCGATCATGGTTACCTTTCTGATACCGGAGCAGCTTCGAAACGTCCACCGTTCGGTTCCGGTGGCGGCAAACCGGTCTTGGCAAGGTACTCACCCATGTGCCGCGACGCGGCGACGATCCGTAGGTATACGATTTTCAAGAATATCGGCGTTTTTCATCGACAACGCGCCCGTCGTCGCTACAGTGTATTCGTGAGTCGCCGCGCCCGAAAACGCCACGTCCAGCTCGCGCTGACCAAGCTCGAGCGCAAGCTCGACAAGAACGGGCAGTGGCGCGGCGGGGCGCGCGAGGGTGCGGGGCGGCCGAGCTTCGAGGAGCTCGGGCTGCGGCGCCGCGCGAGCGAGCGGCACCTCGCGCGACCGGAGCTCTCCGCACGTCACCCGGTGCACGTGGTGATGCGCGCGAGCAAGGAGGTCGGCTCACTCCGCACGCACGCGGTGTTCGGCGCGATCCGCGAGGCGACCATCCAGGTCTACAAGCACGAGGAGACGTTCCGGATCGTCCACTTCA